>JARLJD010000161.1 GCA_031291395.1 Alphaproteobacteria bacterium
AAGCCCGACATACGTTACGCTCATGATCTTCTCCTGATAAAGAGGGTTCCCCTTCCTGCTTGGATGAGGCTTCCTTCTTCTATCAGCCCCTTCCCCTGCAGAGGGGATGATCGCGAACATATGGTCTCTATGGGGGAGGGAATCCTGCCGTTCTTGCCGCAAGCGTTGTTGTTCAACCATTTTCCAAAACAGGAATTTTCCATGCTCACCCGCCTCGTCATACACGATGTGGTTTTGATCGAAAAACTCTCGGTGCCGTTTGAGCGCGGGTTGAACGTGTTCACGGGCGAAACCGGCGCTGGGAAGTCGATTTTGCTTGATGCGCTGGGGCTGGCGCTGGGCGAGCGCAGCGATGCGGCTTTGGTCAGGCCGGGCGCGGCGCAAGCCTCCGTCGCGGCGGAATTCGTCTTGAAAAAAGATCACGCGGTTTTCGCTTTGGCCGAGGAACACGGGTTGAACGCCGAAAATCCCGTCATCCTGCGCCGCGTCATCGGCGAGGACGTCAAGAAAAACCGCGCCTTTTTCAACGACCAGCCGATCAGCGTCGGGCTTTTGAAACAATTCGGCGAAAGCCTGCTGGAAATCCACGGACAGTTCGAGACGCACGGCTTACTGAACGCGGCGACGCATCGCGGACTTCTGGACGCTTTCGCGGGCCTGCAAAAGCTGCGGCAAAAAACGGCGCAGGCTTTCGCGGCATGGAAAGAAATCACGGGCAAATGGCAGGCGGCGCAAACGACCAGCGAACGCGCGCGCGCCGAGGAAGATTTTCTACGCGCAGCCTGCCGCGAACTTGAAGACCTCGCGCCGCAAACCGGCGAGGCCGAGACGCTGGCGGCGCAACGCATGCAATTGCAACATCGCGAAAAGATTCTCGACGCGCTGAACGCGGCCACGCTGGCCTTGGACGGCGAACGCGGCGCTTGCGCTGCTTTGTCGCAAGCGGGCAAAGCCGTGGCGCGGGTGTCGGATAAGGCCGAAGGCCTGCCGGACATACTGGCTGCCATCGACCGCGCCGCCAACGAAAGCGTCGAAGCCAGCCAGCAATTGGCGCGGTTTCTCTCCGCGCTCGACGCAAGGCCGGACGCTTTGCAACGCATCGAGGAACGCCTGTTCGCCTTGCGCGCCGCCGCGCGCAAACATAACGCGCAAACAGGCGCCCTACCCGATGTCCTGCGCGATTTGCAAAAGCGGCTTGCGCTGCTTTCGGACGAAAGCGGGCAGATTTCCAAACTCGCCGAGCAAGCGGCAAAAGCCCGCCACGCCTATGTCAAATTGGCCGAGGATTTAAGCGCGAAGCGCAAGGCGGCGGCGGGCAAACTTGAAAAAGCCATCGCCAAAGAATTGCCGCCGCTTAAGCTGGAACGCGCAAAATTCATGATCGACCTGTCGCGCCTGCCCGAAGACCAGTGGGGCGAGGAAGGCGTCGACCGCGTCGCGTTTCAGGCGTCCACCAATGTCGGCGCGGCGCCCGGGCCGTTGCAGAAAATCGCCAGCGGCGGCGAATTGGCGCGTTTCATGCTGGCGTTGAAAACCGTTCTGGCGGCGGCGGATCCCGTGCCGGTTCTTGTCTTCGACGAAGTAGACACGGGGATAGGCGGAGCCGTCGCCTCTGCCGTCGGCGAACGCCTGGCGCATCTGGCCAAAGACGTGCAAATTCTGGTCGTCACCCACAGCCCCCAAGTGGCATCCCGCGGCGCGCACCACCTGCGCGTCGCCAAGCGCATCGTCGGCAAACAAACCGTCACGGAAGTCGACGTTCTCGACAAACAAGCCCGCCGCGAAGAAATCGCCAGAATGCTGGCCGGGGCAAAAGTCACGGACGCGGCGAGGGATGCGGCGGATAGCTTGCTGGGAGGATGAAAGCGGCCTCTCTTAGTTTTATACCAACCGACCGATGAAATGACATGCCTAGACACTGTTAACAAAGGTTGAAAGCCTTGATAACGGCGAAGGCGATGAAGCCGAGGAAGGTTGTGTCGAGCTTTTCGTAGCGAACGGCGAGACGCCTATTTTCCTTGAGTTTGCCGAAGAATATCTCGATGCGCCGC
>JARLJD010000162.1 GCA_031291395.1 Alphaproteobacteria bacterium
CGACCGATTTGCACATCAAAACCCGTTGGTTGCGGGAACGTAATAACGGCAAGGGCGTCGTGTTTGCCACTGGCACCCCCATATCCAATACAATGGCGGAACTTTACACCATGCAACGCTATCTCGCCCCCGAAGCTTTGGCCGCGGCGGGTATGGCGCAGTTCGACGCTTGGGCTGCCAACTTCGGCGAGGCGGTCACAGCCTTGGAACTCACCCCATCCGGCTCCGGCTACCGCATGCACACGCGTTTCGCCAAATTCGTTAACTTGCCGGAACTTTTGACCATGCTCCGCGACTTCGCCGATGTGCAGACGCCGGAGATGCTTAATCTGCCCCGTCCGTCGCTGGAGAGCGGCAAAAACAAGATAATCACCTCCCCTTCAACCCCTGAACTGAAAGCCTTCGTGGACAGGCTGTTAGAGCGTTCCGAAAAGATCAGGAGCGGCGCAGTCAAGCCGACTGAAGATAATATGCTGAACATCACCGGCGACGGACGCAAGGCCGCGCTCGATATGCGTCTGGTCAGCCCCTATGCAAAACCCCACCCGCAATCGAAAGTCAGCCTTGCGACGAAAGAGATAGTCAGAATATGGAAGGAAACCGCCGACAAAAAATCAACCCAGCTTGTCTTCTGCGACCTTTCGACGCCGCATAAGGACAAATTCCATGTCTATGGCGCGATCCGGTTCGGCCTCATCGAACACGGCATCCCGCCACACGAGATCATGTTCATCCACGAAGCCGACACCGACGCGGCCAAGCTGGCTCTGTTCGACAAGATCAACAGCGGCAAGGTGCGCATCCTCCTCGGCTCGACCGAGAAAATGGGGGCTGGGACAAATGTGCAAAAGAAACTCTACGCCTCGCACAACATCGACGCCCCGTGGCGTCCCCGCGACATCGAACAACGCAACGGGCGCATTCTGCGGCAGGGCAATGAAAATCCCGAAGTACAGATCATCAATTACGTCACCGAAGGTTCCTTCGACGCCTATATGTGGCAAACGCTGGAAACCAAAGCCAAATTCATCCAGCAAGTCATGAACGGCGACACCTCCGTCCGCGTCGCCGAAGACATCAACGGCAGCGCCCTGACCTATGCCGAGATCAAAGCCATAGCGTCGGGCAATCCGGCCGTGATGGAGAAAGTCAAAGTCGATACTGAAGTAAGAAAGCTGGACTCCCTGCGCACCTCGCACCTCCGCCGCCAGTTCGATATGCGCGGCAGGATCGGGATGACGCAGACGACGATCAAGTCCGGTACCGACCAACTTGTTAAGGTCAAAAAGGACATAGAAACCCGCGCCCAAAACAAAACCGAAGAATTTTCCATGTCGGTTGCCGGACGTGACTTCTCTGGCAAAGACGCCCGCGACCGTGCGGCAAAGGCGTTGAACGAGGTCATTCTGGCGGGACGCAGCAACCAAACCCTCAAACCCGTCGCCCAAATCGCAGGCTTCGACATCCTCTGCCGAGGCGAACCAGACGGCAGTGTCTCCACCTTCCTGCGCAACGAGGCCACCTACACCATCAACTACAACCCCGACAGCCCCATCGGCACGATGATGAGCATCGAAAGGACGTTGCAGGGATTGGAAACCGTCCAATCCCGCATGGAATCCGACCTCACCCACAACGAAAAAGCCCTCGCCGAATACAAACTGCAAGGCGAAAAGCCTTTCGAGCACGAAGAAAAACTCAAAGACCTCCTCGCCAAACAAGCCCAACTCAACGCCCTCCTCGATCTCGACAAAGACGACAAACAAGCCACAACCGCTGCGGATGATTACAACGAAGTGGGGGAGACTCTTGACGTAGAAAGCCTGACAGATTCAGACGCGCCGAGATGCAGCGACGATTATCATGCCGCTTCCGCGTCTAAAGCGGCAAATCTTGAGATGTAGCCATTTAGCTTCCAAACAATCTCGTTTCACGCCTCATGCGGTTAATGTTATACGCGGCTGCGCGTATTGGCAAAGGCGACTGTAATTTATGGCTAGCCCAAGGCCTTGTTTAGAAAAGTTTGGCGTCAGTTTGCCGTTGTTGAGCGTGTAGGGCGCGTCATTGAAATAATCGGAAAATCCTCTAATGAGGTAATGCGAGTCGATAAAATCCGCAGGGTAATCAAGCCCGGACAAGACGCTGAAAGCGATGACGGACGCAAGGCCGATGGGACCTTCGATCATGCCTCCGACCCAAAGGCCGATCTTATTCTTGCATCCTAAATCATAAAGGCGTTTGGCTGCGGTCAAGCCGCCGACGCGTGATATTTTGATGTTCAGCAGGCGGCAGCTTTGCAGAGCCAAAGCCTGCTCAAAATCGTGGACGCAATCGACGCTCTCATCGAGGGCGATGGGGGTTTTAAGCTGTTTTTGTAAACACGCGTGGTCGTAAAGATCGTTCCATTCCAGAGGTTGCTCGATGCAGAAGAAATTCAAATCGTCAAACGCGCGAAACAACCGAAGCGTCTCGTCGTTATAGTGATAGGCCGCGTTGGCATCGACCATAAGCGGAAGATCGGGGTATTGATGGCGCAAGGCGCTGGCAAAAGACAAATCAGCCCGTGGCGCGATTTTCAGCTTTATATCGGTATAGCCTTCGTCTGCAGCCTTGGCCGCTTCGTCCAGCATTTCTTGCGGTGATTTGGTAATGGGTATCGTGTGCGAAAGCGCGATTTCCGTTTTTGTCGCGCCTAGATACGCGGCCAGATTCTGGTTTTTCTTCTGCGCCGCTATGTCATAAGCCGCAATAGACAGCGCTGCCTTCGCAAAATAATGACCGCGAACAAAAGCGAGAGAATCATCCAATTCTTCCGGTGTGTCGTAAATGCCGTGGCGCAAAACAGCTGGGGCGAGAATTTGCTCCAACACGGCAAGGACTGATCCGAAATAATCGGGTTTATAGATTGGCTCCTCAAGAGGCGTTGCCTCTCCCCACCCGACGACGCCTTGCCGGTCAATCATTTTGACCAGAACCAGCTTGCGCGAATGAACGCTACCTACGCTTATCGTGAAAGGTTGCACCAGCGGCAACTCGACGACAAAAAGTTCTATGCGAATAATGTCAAGGCTCATAAAAACCTCCGGCGCATTTAAGGATGTCGCCTGTCTCCGCAATCTCGCGCAGCATGGCTTGCCGTGTTCCATCGGGAATTTTTTCTTTTCCGAAAAAGGAGTCGTCCATCAGAATAGCGCCCGCCGCCAAAGCCGATTGTCCCGAAACGTTTAATATTTTTCGCGCCGTTTCTTCAGGCAAACGCCAGCCATTCAGTGCTTCCCTGTAGCTGACCGGATGTTGGAGAGAATCGCCGTTAACGCCCCATAAAGGAGTCAGAATTGCTCGATCTGTCGGCAAAACCGCAAGCGATTCAATGCGAGGATCATCCGGATATTCGCGCCGCAACCATCCGACCAGCTTG
The DNA here is from genome assembly GCA_031291395.1 of Alphaproteobacteria bacterium. Lineage (GTDB taxonomy): Bacteria > Pseudomonadota > Alphaproteobacteria > UBA9219 > UBA9219 > CAIXLI01. The sequence continues at coordinate 3,419 of JARLJD010000162.1, forward strand.
TCCCTGATTTGCGTTGCATAGTGTGTTTGACGCATACCGCCGGTTGGGGCTAAACCGGCTTCGAGCATGAACAGGATGAAGCTAAGAGCGGTTTTGGGGAGTATCTTTTTCTGCTCCAAAGCTTCGCATAAGCTCTTCGGCGAAAGAGAACCGAGATAGGGGGCATGAGAAACATGCAAATGCCCGTGCCGGTTTTCTAAGACATCGAACGGCGGTATATCCGTTTTCCACGCCGTGATGACATCGTTAAACTCATTACGCAGGAAATCGCGGCCGCCTTGCGTTGTGAAAAGGCGGTGCGTCAACGATTGGGGATTTTCGAGTAAGGCGATTAAATAGGCCGGAACAACAAGTTCAAAATCGAACGTGATCTGGCGTATGTCTTGAGGCAGCACTTCATTATAAAGCGCCGCATGCGTCGTTGCGATTTGGCGAGAGAAATTGTCAGGGTGATTTTGTATGTTTTTCCTGAACAATTCCGCGCGCTTTTGACCATCTGCCGACAAAGTTTTTCCGCGCAGAATTTTATGGAATCCCTCTTCCGTCAACGGCGGCAAATAGGTCTGCGGCGTCTTGTCGAATTTGTTCGGTTGAAGCCGCAAGCAATGTTCAACATCCGGCTGGAAATAAGCGCCGCTATTGATGTTGCTGAGAGAAATATGTCCCGTTGAACAACTGATGTGGAAAGCTTGCCCCACCGCCAATCTCGCTGCTGCCGAATAGAGCGTAGCCTGAAAAGTCAGCGTATTGACGTTGTTAAGCGGTATGGAATGAACAGTGGCGCGGTCATAAAGCCGAGGCAAGGAAACATGGACGCCGGTTTCGACGGTGAAATTGCTTTTTAACTGCGCCGCGACTTGCATCGCAGTATTCTTCCCATAGCACCGGTCAATCTCTTGTTGAACGAGATCGAGAAAAAGCTGCGCACAGGGAAACAGGCTCGGCTGAAACTTCCACGCCAGAACGGGCGCGAGATATTGTCCAAGATTTTGAGCTTCCGCCAAAGGCCGGAGCGTTGGACGAAGCGCTAGAAGATTATCAAGAACATCTGTCATTTTCTTCTTACAAGAATACGCTGATGCTGCAAACGACAGGTGTGAGACAGCAGGTTGAACGGCCTCCGCACAGCCTTCTGTTTCATCTTTCGTTTTTCGTTCACTTTTTTTGGCCTTTGCTTCAATCGCCATTACCGACACCTCCAAGCGTTCCGCCCGTCAAGACAGGGACAACAGAATCCCGCCTTCGAGCGCGTTCAGCGTTCGATTGAGGTGAAGGTTTATGTGGAAGGGTTTATAAAAAAAGCCTCCGCACGAACGCGATCACCTCATCAGGGACCACAGTGCGGAAGCTCGAAAGCTACCAAAGCCGTGGCGCTTTAGCTGTTGTTAACGCGGCAGCAAGCTGCTCCTGTCAAATCCCGCGAGCTTCATGATGAAGCTAAATCACTAGGCCAGTAATACGCGTATGCCTTCAGTTTTTCAAGTTTTTCTTTTCAATTTCTCTCAGGCCAAATGGGGCGAAGCCTTCGCATGGTTCTGCTCGACGGGTCTTTTCGCGCGATGAAAGTTTCGTTGCCGCCATTGTTCAGCCGTTATTTTGAAGTTGTTCGAGGGCCTGTACTCTCCCATGACTGTAGCGCGCATAAAGATTTCTGAATCTTGAACAAATCCATGCCGCAACAAAACATTTTTTGATGCTACATTATAAGTGGCCGTGGAGGCGCGAACGTAGTCGAGCGAAAGATAATCAAAAGCTACGGATAAAAGCGCATCAAGCGCTTCCGAGGCATAGCCTTGACCCCAATAATTTTTCCCAAGCCAATATCCAATCTCCCCTGATTTCGGATGAGCATGATTTTCTGTAGAAGCGGAGTCCGGCTCCATCAGAAAACCGCACCTTCCTACGGCATCAAGAGGCAATAGAATGTAGCCGATTTGCTGATTGGAACTGCGGAGAAAAATGGACATGAACCAGCCCTTGTTTCCATCGCTGTTTTCTTCCGAAAGTCGGCACAGATTGACTGAGTCTTCATGCCGATAGGGTTGCCGGAAAATGGCTATTTTTCCGGAAACTTCCGGGTCTTTCAGAATTTCCGTCAGTGCGTCTGCGTCCCGATATAGCGCCGGTCTTATGTACAGGCGATTTGTAATAATAACCGGACATTGCCTACTCACTTTAGCCGCAAAGCTATTACGCTGTAGTTCCTCTATATTCGTCATATTTTTCCCCTGTATATTTGGGATCGTCGTCAGCCGAGGTTAAAAGGCTTGCCCATACCCTCAGGCGCTCGTTGGCACATTCGGTTGGGAGAATCTGGACAATCTTCATGCGCCGGTTCCTCAACCCGAAATGCACAGGGGGTCTCCTGTATAGTTTCCAGCTTACTGATTTTCGCCAAGGCCCATCGCATGGCGGACTCACTCACTTCATGCGTTTTTATAATGACCGGTACGCTTTCCAGTCCTGGCTGGCCTCGCTGTATCACGGATTCGATAGAAATAGATTTCTGGCTAAAGATTGTTGAAACACTCGTTAAAGCTCCGGGCTTGTCGAAGACTCGCATTCGAATATACCAACTGCTCAGCTTCTCCTCACAGAGCGCAGGAGAGACATTCTTCAACATTGCCGCAGGAATGCCGAACGGCAGAACGCTTGATCCACGAGCTAAATCCATAAGGTCTGCAACTACCGCGCTTGCCGTAGGCTTTCCTCCTGCTCCCCTTCCTGTGAGCGTAATCGGATCAAGGGTATCAATCTGAATGCTGACGGCATTCAGCACGTCGTTTGTGTTTGCTAAAACTGAATGTTTAGGCACAAGGCAGGGGCCTACATATTTTTCGAGGCCTCGATCCGTCAGGCGGGCAGTTCCCAGTAGTTTGATTTTATAACCAAGTTCATTCGCGAAGTGTATGTCGAGCGAACTTACATTTCTTATGCCTTCAACAGAAACATCATTAAACGAAGGGGGGATGCCGAAAGCCAAAGCTGCCAACAACGCCAATTTATGTGCCGTGTCGTGACCATCCACATCAAGGCTTGGTTCGGCCTCGGCAAAGCCTTTATTCTGTGCCTCTTTCAAGGCTTCTTCAAAGGTGAGACCGTCCTCGCCGATGCGCGTCAGGATGTAATTGCAGGTACCGTTTAATATACCTTGTACAGAAGTAATTCTGTCGCCCGCCGAAGCTTCCCGTAGAGTCTTTATCACGGGAATTTCTCCGGCAACGGCAGCCTCGAACATTAACTGAGCGCCAGTTTCCTCGGCAATCTCCGAAAGTCTAACCCCATGCGTTGCCATAAGCGCCTTATTGGCTGTGACAACGGATTTTCCGTTCCTGAGCGCTGTTTCGGTTGTTTTCAAAGCTATGCCGTCGTCGCCTCCAATCAAAACCACAACAACATCCACCGTGGGCAACGGCGCCAAATCACAGGCGTTATCGAACCATTGGATCCCGTTTTTTATTTTCTGCAAATGTTTTGTTTTGTCGCGTGCGGCTACTGCAACCACTTGTAGATTCCGTCCTGCACGTTGACATATCAAATCCCTGTTTTTCTCCAACATGTCCAGAGTTGCCGAGCCGACAGTCCCAAGACCAGCGATAGCTATTCGCAAAGGATGTTTTGTTGTTAAAACATATCTTCCTAACATGACACTTCTTTACCTCCCCATATACGTTGTATGCATAAATTTGTTTTCAGCCGAGGTTAAAAGGCTTTCCATTTGCCCCAGCTTTTTTTTGAGGCACCTTGGCTCCTTTGCCGCCCTCGATATAGCGAGGAAACACAGCTGTCGGCGCAGGCAAATCTGTACCGGGTTTTAACGCAAATTCAGGAGAAAGATGCTGGATCAACCGCTGTTCCTTGGGAACGGCCAACTGATCAAGAAGCTTATCCATTGAATCAGGCATAAACGGCTGGGTTACAACCGCAACATGGCGGATAGTTTCCCCCAGAACATAAAGCACCGTGTTCATTCTCTGCGTATCCGATTTACTCAAACTCCACGGAGCTTGTTCATCAGCATATTTATTGCACTCTCCAACAATCTCCCAGATGGCATCGAGCGCTTTATGGAAGGCCTGCTCATCAAACTCTTTACGAACCACATTGGGCAGAACAGCCGCCTTGTCGAGCAAAGCGCGGTCGGCCTCCGTAAAATCAGCCGGAACCGGAACTTTGCCGTCACAATTTTTGTTAATCATCGACAAAGAACGCTGCGCCAAATTGCCAAAATCGTTTGCAAGGTTGCCGTTGATGCAATCAATCATTGTCTTTCGCGAGAAATCCCCATCGCTGCCGAAAGTCACATTGCGCAGCATGTAAAAGCGCGTCTGATCGAGGCCATAGGTACGAATGAGATCGAGCGGATTAATAGTGTTTCCAAGCGATTTAGAGATTTTCTGCCCATTGTTCGTCCACCAGCCGTGGGCAAAAACCCGCTTCGGCGGTTCAAGGTCGGCGGCCATCAAGAACGCAGGCCAATAAACCGTGTGAAAACGCAGGATGTCTTTGCCAACAATATGCACATCGGCTGGCCAGCGTTTTTGATAGGACTCGCTGGTCGTATCGGGATAACCGACGCCGGTGATGTAGTTCGTCAGGGCGTCCATCCACACATACATGACGTGCTTGGGATCATTCGGAACCGGAATGCCCCAATCAAAGGTGGTACGCGAAACCGACAGATCCTTCAGGCCGGCTTTGACAAAGCTGATGACTTCATTGCGGCGGGAAGTCGGCAGGATAAAATCCTGATGTTTGTCATAGAACTCCAGCAGTTTATCGCCCCATGCGGAAAGACGGAAGAAATAGCTCGGCTCTTCCATCCATTCACATTCAGCGCCGGAGGGCGCGATTTTCTTGCCGTTCGGCCCGGCCTTCAGTTCATCTTCGCCATAATAAGCTTCGTCGCGAACGGCATACCATCCCTCATACTTGCCGAGATAGATGTCGCCTTTTTCGACAAGCTTGTTCCACAAAACCTGACAGGCTTCGATATGACGCTGTTCGGTAGTGCGGATAAAATCGTCATTCGACAAATTCAGCGACTTCGTAAGGTCACGAAACGTCTGCGAATACTTGTCCGTGAATTCTTGCGGTTCCATATCCTGTTTGGCTGCCGATTGGGCAACCTTCAGACCATGCTCGTCCGTTCCTGTAAGAAACATGACGTCATATCCGTCGAGACGCTTGAATCGCGCCAAAACGTCGCAAGCGAGCGACGTGTAGGCATGACCGATGTGCGGTCGGTCATTCACATAGTAAATCGGCGTTGTGATGTAATATGAAGGCTTCATGTTTTTTCTCCTAGACACTGTTAACAAAGGTTGAAAGCCTTGATAACGGCGAAGGCGATGAAGCCGAGGAAGGTTGTGTCGAGCTTTTCGTAGCGAACGGCGAGACGCCTATTTTCCTTGAGTTTGCCGAAGAATATCTCGATGCGCCGC
>JARLJD010000021.1 GCA_031291395.1 Alphaproteobacteria bacterium
CCTCCATGGTTTGCGAAAAATCTTTGCTACGGCCAATCTTGACCGGCTATTCGCTTTTCTCCACCAGCTTTTTTCTCCACGCTTGCCTTTGAAACCCCTGCTAAATATGGGGCTTTAAATGCGAGTCGAGTACTATGATTCAGGAGTTAAAAAAATCTCTTAAACCATCTCCTCCGGCCTGACCAGCCTGTCGAAATCTTCCGCCGTCAACAGGCCTAGCGCGACGGCGGCTTCTTTCAACGTCACCCCTTCGCTTTGGGCTTTCTTGGCGATCTTGGCGGCGTTGTCGTAACCGACATGGGGATTAAGCGCCGTCACCAGCATCAAGGATTCGCCCAGCAGTTTTTTGATGCGTTTTTTGTTCGCCTCGATACCGACGACGCAATTGTCGGTAAAGCTGTTCGCGGCGTCGCCCAAAAGGCGGATCGATTGCAAAACGTTGTGGATGATGACGGGCTTGAACACGTTCAGCTCAAAATGGCCGTTCGATCCGGCGATCGTCACCGCGACGTGGTTGCCCATCACCTGCGCCGCGACCATTGTCATCGCCTCGGATTGCGTGGGATTGACTTTGCCCGGCATGATCGAAGAGCCGGGTTCGTTTTCCGGCAACATAATCTCGCCAAAGCCGCAGCGCGGGCCACAGCCGAGTAAGCGAATATCATTGGCGATCTTCATAAAACTTGCCGCCAACGTATTCAGCATGCCCGACGTTTCCACCATCGCGTCGTGGCATGCCAGCGCTTCGAATTTATTCGGCGCGGTGACGAAAGGTTTTCCGGTGATCGCGGCGACCTCTGCGGCAAAAGCCTCGGCAAAGCCTTTCGGTGCGTTCAGACCCGTGCCGACCGCCGTCCCGCCTTGCGCCAACGGATACAAACGCGGTAACACGCTTTGCGCTCTTTCGATACCGAGGCGCAGTTGTTCGGCATAGCCGGAAAATTTCTGCCCCAAAGTCAAAGGCACGGCGTCCTGCAAATGCGTGCGGCCGATTTTGACGATGTCTTTGAAAGCATCGGCTTTGGCCGCCAGCGCCGCGCGGAAATGTTCCAGCGCGGGGATCAGAAAATCCTCGATCTCCAGCGCCGCCGCGATATGCATCGCGGTCGGAAAACAATCGTTCGAGCTTTGCGCCAGATTGACGTGATCGTTGGGATGAACCGGTTTCTTGCTGCCCTTGACGCCGCCCAGAATTTCAATCGCGCGGTTCGAAATAACCTCGTTCGCGTTCATGTTGGTTTGCGTGCCGGAGCCGGTTTGCCACACGACCAGCGGAAATTCCTCATCCCATTTACCCGCGGCGACTTCGTCGGCGGCTTGCGTAATCGCTTTGCCCAACTTTGCATCCAACGCGCCGATCTTCACATTCACCTGCGCCGCCGCTTTCTTCACGACGCCCAAAGCGCGGATCATCGGCACCGGCATTTTCTGCCCGCCGATTTTGAAGTTTTGCAAACTGCGCTCCGTCTGCGCGCCCCAGTAATGCGCGGCAGGAACGTCGATCGGGCCGAAGGAGTCAGTTTCAGTGCGAAGGGAAACTTTGATCATGCGGAGGCATTCCTTTCAAAAACACGAATCTTCACCGAAAATTAACGCTGAATCCCCCTAAAACCGCAAGGATTAACGGAATGGTAGCCTTTTTGTTGTATGCTTCAAGTTCAAAGAAGCTGCGTCCTGCAAGGTTCTCACTTCGCATCATTTATGCGAGAAGAGGTTGCCATGGTTCAAGAAATTCGCAAAATCATATTTTCAAACGACGAGCTGTTTTCAGCCTTCAATGCCTATGCTCGAACATCCCCCAGTTTTTTGCCGCCCGGCAAGCTATGCTCCTGCGCACCAGTAGATCAGGACAGCGGGGGAAGCGCCGTCAAGGTTGAAACGAGTGAACAGAACGTCGTCGTTCGGGGCGCGGACGTTTTGCGTCCGCTTATTCTTTTCTGTCTGGAAAACAACATCATGTTACCGCGTGAAGGCCGCAAGACGTTTTCAATCGCCAATACCAAAGCCGTTCTGACGGTCGAACTTAACCTCGAATATAATCTGGACTCGACCGAAGCGCCGATGACAAGCGAATATGCGCGCCAGATCAAAATCGACGGCTTCGGCAGCACGCAGGGAGTTGGCGGCAACGCCTGATCGCAAAAAAGAAGAGAAAATGGGGCGGTCGACGGGACTTGAACCCGCGACAACTCGGACCACAACCGAGGGCTCTACCAACTGAGCTACGACCGCCATAGGAAAAACAAAACCGCCAGCCCTATAGACCATAAGGCAGGCGGTTGGCAACGCTTGTCTACGTTTGAACAGGCGATGTTTGCTTAACTCAGCAAAACGCCGCCGACACAACGCCATCCCCCCCCTATAAACCCAAACCCGTCAAATTTGTCAAGCTGTTAGAGATGTGCAAGGATTTTTCTAAGGCGATTCAAGTTAAAAATCGGCGTCATCCCCGCGAAAGCGGGGATCCGTCTTGGCCGCAAGAAAGAAAGCTGGATCCCCGCATCGCGGGGATGACGATAGGTGGAAATAATTCGGAGACACTGCAAGACTTTTAACCCCTCAAACAAAGGACTCTCTCTATGCCCAAAACCAACATGATTTTCGAACTCATCAAAAAGCACGGCGCCCAGTACGTCGATCTGCGCTTTACCGACCCCCGCGGGAAACTTCAGCATGTGACGCAACACGCCGACACGATCGACGAGGCGGCCATTGAAAACGGATTGATGTTCGACGGCTCCTCTATCGCAGGATGGAAATCGATCAACGAATCCGACATGATCCTGATGCTCGACACGAACACCGCCGTCATGGACCCCTTCTATGCCGAACCGACGCTGGCGGTTTATTGCGACATTTACGAACCCTCGACGGGCGAACCTTATGCCCGCTGCCCGCGTTCGATCGCCAAGAAAGCCGAGAAATATCTGGTGTCGTCCGGCATCGGATCGCAAGCCTTCTTCGGGCCGGAAGTCGAATTTTTCGTATTCGACAGCGCGCGCTATTCGACCGATCCTACCCATACCTTCTATCATCTGGACTCCTACGAAAATCCGTCGAACAGCGGCCATGATTATCCCGAAGGCAATCTTGGCCACCGCCCACGCACCAAAGGCGGCTATTTCCCCGTCAACCCCGTCGACAGCGCGCAGGATCTGCGCACCGAGATGCTGTCGATCATCAAGCAAATGGGCGTCGCCGTTGAAAAGCATCACCACGAAGTGGCTGCCGCACAGCACGAAATGGGCATCAAATTCGCCCCGCTTTTGAAAAGCGCCGACAACACCCAGATCCTGAAATACGCCGTGCATAACGTCGCGGCAATGTACGGTAAAACGGCGACCTTCATGCCCAAGCCCATCTTCGGCGATAACGGCTCTGGCATGCATGTTCACCAGTCGATCTGGAAAGGCAATACGCCAGCGTTTGCGGGCAAGGAATATGCAGGGCTTTCGCAAACCGCTTTGCATTACATCGGCGGCATCATCAAACACGCCAAAGCGTTGAACGCGATCACCAACCCGACCACCAACAGCTACAAGCGTCTGGTGCCGGGCTACGAAGCGCCGGTATTGCTAGCCTATTCGGCGCGCAACCGCTCGGCGTCGTGCCGCATTCCCTTCGCGAGCAGCCCCAAAGGTAAACGCGTCGAAGTCCGTTTCCCCGACGCGCTTTCCAACCCCTATCTCGCTTTCGCGGCGATGCTTATGGCGGGTTTGGACGGCATCAAGAACAAGATCGATCCGGGCGAAGCCGCCAGCAAGGATTTGTACCACCTGCCGCCCAAGGAACTGGCCAAAATCCCGACCGTCTGCGGTTCGCTGGAAGAGGCAATTAAGGCGCTGGAAAAGGATCACGACTTCCTTTTGCAAGGCGGCGTCTTCTCGGCGGATATGATCGAAGCCTATCTCGACCTGAAACGCGAAGAATGGGATCGCTTCCGCATGGCTCCGCATCCGGTCGAATTCGATATGTATTATTCGGCGTAAGAGGATCGGGATGGCTTGACGAAAAGCGCGGGACAGTTTCGCCTGTCCCGCGCTTATTTATGCCACAAATCACGCTTTTTCGTAGAAGCTGTCCCGTCGCGACCCCTTGTTTTTACGTCAACAGTCGCGGCTGGAAGCCGCTCCTACGAAAGCGTAAATTTAGGCTGGTCGAAGTATCTACGTTCCTTCGCCTAATCGCTCCCCTGCTCCCGCAATTGTTCCAACAAAGCGGCGTCGGTTTTAACCGGAAAAATAGTGCGCAGATATTCCAGATACTGATCCAGTAATTCATTGCCTTCGGATTTCTTAATCTCGCCCGCGATTCTGTTCTTGCGCGGATCGGCTTTGACGGCGTCGACATTAACAATGCCGGCAAGACGCGCCACAATTTGCTTGTCGCCCTCCGTCGCCGTTGCCACCTCGCCTTTTTTGATTTTGAAAACCTGCGCCCTAAGATCCTGCGGCAATCCCGCATCAGTATCGTCCAGCTGCGACAAAGGCGCCGACGTTCGCGACGTCACGCCTTCGTCGCTGTCAAAAGCCGAAGCCGCTTTGCCATCCCGTAAAGCCTTGGCGATCTTCCCTGCCTCGGCTTCGGCCTTTAGCGCCTGTTCATGCGCCTTCCATGCCGCAACAACGCGATCCTTCGCCGCCTCGAAAGGCCGAACGCCCGAAGGCGTAATGTTGTCGGTACTCACAATATAATAATTCCCCTTTTTGTCGTCCTCGACCGGACTGGTATCGCCCACATTCTGGGCAAAAGCATCTTTAAGAATAACGCTTCCGTCCGGCAATTCCTCTGGCTCCTTGCCGTTTTGCAAGAGTCCCTTGGCGTCGATCCCTGAAATTTTGACAAGATGAAGTTTAAGCTCATTCGCGATATCGTCCAGCGAACGCCCCGCAGCCAGTTGGTCGTCCAGGCGATTGACGATGCGCGTCGCCTCGTCAATCGCCTGATCGCGGCGCATATCCGCGCGCAATTTCTCCTTGATCGTGTCAAAGCTCGGCACGCCCGCAGGCGTTATCTTTTTAAGCGCGATCACATGCCAGCCCAGCTGCGTCTTGACGGGCGCGCTTATCTCGCCCTCATGCATCGCGAAAACGACTTTGGACAAGTCCGGCATCAGGCTATTTTGTTCTAGCCCGTCAAGCGGAACGGCGCTTTCCTTTTCCTCTTTTGCGGCTCCGGCCAAATCGCCTTGCGCGCGCGCCTGTTCGGCCAGATGTTTGGCCTTGTCTTCGTTCTCCACAACCACCTGAACGATATCGCGACGTTCAGGTTGCGCCAGTTGGTCGTGCCGGGAATCATATTCCTTTTTCAACTGATCGTCGGTGATCGAAACGTCTTTCGCCAAGTCGTCCGTCGAAAGCGACGCCACCGTAAGGCTGCGGTATTCCGGCGCCATAAAAAGCGCAGGATTGCCGTCATAAAAGGCATGCAACGCCTTGTCATCGGGCGCCGCTATACCGCCGATCTTGCTCGCATCAACCGTCACCACATCAAGAATCCGCTTTTGCGCTCTGGCCTCGTAGAGCGCATCGACGGCGGTTTGCGACGCGGCGGGTATGCCCTCCAGCGCAGTCAACAAGATCCGGCGGGACAATTCCTGCCGCTCCTGCGCGATAAAGCCTTGTTCGCTTAATCTTCCGTGCTCCAGAATCTGTTCGAACAGTTGCCGGTTGAAGCTTCCGTCCTTATTGCGAAGCTGCGGCTGGCTAGCCAGCATTTTCAGTACCGCTTTCTGGCTGGCGTCGATTCCTAAACGCCGAATATCCATATCGATCAATTCGCGCTTGATCTCTTTATCCAACGTCTTGTCCAAAAGCCCTATCTGCCGCGCCTGCTGCGCTGTCAGATCCGGGGCGATTTTCTGCCGCGCCTGCGCTAGGGTTTCGTCAAACAAATGATTCAACTGCTGAACGGAAATGCTTGAATTTCCTACAGTCGCCACAGTCCTTTGCTGCAACGGCTTGCCCCGAAAGATATCGCCAATGCCCCAAATGCTGAAGCTGATGGTCAAGAACAGCATAAGCCCCTTAACGAGCCACGAATTCATCAGTCGGTGCATCCATTGAAGCATAACAAACCTTTCAGGCGAACAGAGGGATTCAGAAAAAACCGATAGAACTTATTTTCTAGCAAGAAACAATATCATATTCCGCAAAAATCGAACATTGGGTGGGAGCGCATGACCGCAAGACGCTCGCCCTGCCGAAAACCCAAAATTTTAGCGCTTCATCTCGTGACTGGTCGGTGTCCAGATTCGTCAAAAACGTGCGTTAAAAACATGTGTACAAAACAAGAACATTGATGTAGTCTCCCCCCATGTCTAAACTTTCTTCTCACTTCGTTTGTCAATCCTGCGGCGCATCGTTCCCTAAATGGGCGGGGAAGTGCGAGGCTTGCGGGGGGTGGAATTGTTTGGTGGAGGAGGCGGCGAGTTCGGGGCCGCCCAAGGGGCTGAACGACGCCAAGAACCGCGCCAAATCCAATCGCATCGAGTTTGTGCCTTTGAAAAGCGAGTCCGAACGGGAGATTCCGCGGCGATTGTCGCATATAGGGGAGTTTGACCGCGTGGTGGGCGGGGGGTTGGTTTCTGGGTCTGCGACTTTGGTCGGGGGCGATCCGGGGATCGGGAAATCGACGTTGCTGCTTCAGGTCGTATGCCGGTTGGCGGCTTTGCATAAGGTCGCTTATATATCGGGCGAGGAGGCGATTGATCAGGTGCGGCTGCGCGCGGCGCGGTTGGGGTTGGCCGATGCGCCGTGTTCGCTCGCCAGCGAGACGTCGGTGCGGGATATCGTCGCTTCCGTGGATACGAAGGACGCGCCCGATATTCTGATTATCGATTCCATTCAGACGATGTATGTCGATACGCTCGACAGCGCGCCGGGAACCGTGGCGCAGGTGCGCACTTCGGCGCAGGAATTGATCCGCATCGCCAAGAAACGCGATATTTCGCTGATTATCGTCGGGCATGTCACGAAAGACGGCACGATCGCGGGGCCGCGCGTTTTGGAACATATGGTCGACACGGTTTTGTATCTGGAGGGCGACCGCGGGCATCAATTCCGCGTGTTGCGGGGAGTCAAAAACCGTTTCGGTCCGACGGACGAAATCGGCGTTTTTGAAATGACCGACAAGGGGTTGCTTGAAGTGCAAAATCCCTCGGCCTTGTTTCTCGCCGACCGGCGCGACGATATGTCGGGCGCGGCGGTGTTTGCGGGGCTTGAAGGCACGCGACCGGTTCTGGTTGAAATTCAGGCTTTGGTCGCGCCTGCGTCTTATGGCACGCCGCGCCGCGCGGTGGTGGGGTGGGATAATGGGCGCTTGGCAATGATCCTCGCGGTTTTAGAGGCGCGGTGCGGCGTCGGGTTTGGCAATAACGATGTTTATCTGAATGTTGCGGGAGGTTTGCGCATCACAGAACCGGCTGCGGATTTGGCCGTGGCGGCTGCCCTTTTGTCTTCCTTGACGGGAGAGCCGGTTCCGGCTTCCTGCGTCGCGTTCGGCGAAATAGGATTGTCCGGCGAAGTCCGCCGCGTCAGCCAGCCGGAATTGCGTTTGAAAGAAGCCGTCAAACTCGGTTTCACCCAATCGATCATGCCTTCCAGCGACAAAGCCCGAAACGCCTCCCCCACGCCGATGCTGCGGACGACAGAAATCCGGCAATTAAGCGAACTTCTGCCGCTGTTTCAGGCGGAGGCGCAGGTGAGACGCGCGTGAAAGCGGAGGAATTTGCCTTGTGCTTATGATCTTTTGGATGTTTTGTCGCGGCGCGTTGTGATATATACTCCGTTTCCTTGAGAAACCGAAAAAGGAAGAAAGAAAACAAATGGGATTCCGGATAAATTTTGCGCCCTAAAGGCCGGTTTTTACCTACAGAGTCGGTTGGGGCGCAAAATTTTCCGGAATGACGGTGTCTCTTTTTTTGTGTTTTCAAGGAGACGGAGTATACAAGTTCACTCTTTATTATTCAGAGTCATACCCATGATCTTCTCTCCCTTTGAACGCCTTGTCGCTATGCGCTATCTTCGCGCGCGGCGGCAGGAAGGCTTTATTTCGGTTATCACGTGGTTTTCGCTGATCGGAATCGCGCTGGGCGTGGCGACGCTCATCGTCGTTATGTCGGTTATGAACGGATTTCGTCAGGAATTATTCCAGCGCGTGATCGGGTTGAACGGGCATATGAATTTGTATGCGATGCAAGGACCGCTTGACGATTATCAGGCCGTGCTCGACCGCATCAAGAAATTGCCCGACGTCGTCAGCGTCTCGCCCACGGTCGAAGCGCAAGCATTAATTACGCACGAAGGCGCCGCGTCGGGCGCCTATGTGCGCGGCGTAACGGCGGAGGCGATTCGCGACCGCCCCACGATCGCTGCGCACATCGCTTCCGGCTCGCTGAACGATTTCGGCGATAATGAAATCGCGATCGGCGTGCGAATGGCGCAAAGGCTCGATCTGCGCATCGGGGACACTCTGACTCTCATTTCTCCCGTTAGCAAAAGCACGGTTTTCGGCTCAGTGCCGCGTTTGCGCGGCTATAAAATCGCGGCGATTTTCGATGTCGGCATGTTTGAGTACGACAACAGTTTTATCTTCATGCCGTTGCAAGCGGCGCAGGCGTTTTTTAGCACCGGCAGCGGCGTGACCTCTTTGGAAATGTTCGTGCGCGATCCCCAGAATTTGCAGCAAGTCCGCAGCGACATCGTCGCCGCGATAGGCCCCAGCCAGCAGCCTTTTCGCTTGCTCGATTGGCAGCAGAATAATTCCAGCTTCTTCACCGCGCTGCAAGTCGAACGCAACGTGATGTTCTTGATTTTGACGATGATTATTCTGGTCGCCGCTTTCAATATCATCTCCAGCCTCATCATGCTGGTCAAGGACAAGGGGCGCGACATCGCCATTATGCGCACAATGGGCGCGACGCGCGGCATGATTATGCGGATTTTCTTTTTGAACGGCTCGTTCATCGGCGTGGCCGGAACCTCGACGGGGTTGGTTTTGGGACTGTTCATCGCCCGCCATATCGAAGGCTTGCGCCAAATCGTTCAGGCCGTGACGCATACTGATCCGTTCGCGCCTTCCGTTTATTTCCTGACCCACATGCCCTCGGTCGTCGATTGGCACGATGTTACGCATGTGGTGATTATGGCGCTCACGCTTTCGTTCCTCGCGACCTTGTATCCGGCGTGGCGCGCCGCGAAACTCGATCCGGTGGAGGCGTTGCGTTATGAGTGAGAGGGAAGGGCAAGCGGTTTTGCAGCTTTGCGGGATCACGCGCGCGTTCGAACAGGCGGGCGAGCCGTTGCAGGTGTTGCGCGGATGTTCTTTGGCCATTCATGCTGGAGAAACCGTGGCGCTGATCGGCCCTTCCGGTTCCGGCAAGTCGACCTTGTTGCACAGCGCGGGGCTTTTGGAAAAACCCGACGCGGGGCAGATTATCATCGGCGGGCAGGATGCGATGAAGCTGGACGACGGCGGGCGCACGGCGCTGCGCCGCCGCACGATCGGTTTTGTTTATCAATTTCACCATCTGTTGCCGGAATTCTCGGCGCTGGAGAACATCGTTCTGCCCCAAATGATCGCGGGCGCGACGCGCAAAGCCGCCGAACGCCGCGCGCGCGATTTGCTGGACATGACAGGGCTGACGCCCCGCGCCAATAACCGCCCGGGCAAACTATCCGGCGGCGAACAACAACGCGTGGCGATCGCCCGCGCTTTGGCGAATAACCCGCAGTTACTGATAGCCGACGAGCCAACCGGCAACCTCGACCCCGCCACGGCTGAGCGCGTATTTGAAATTCTGCAGAACTTAGTTCAGTCCCAACACCTGTCCCTTCTGATGGCCACCCACAACCACGACCTCGCCCGTAAGATGGGGCGCGTGGTGGAAATCAGGGATGGCCATTTGTCGGAAATCTAAAGCGATCGTCACACCGGACACGTTTTATGACCCTACTCATGAACCCGAATCCTAACATCGAAAAACAAAATGCTTCTTTTCTACGCAACCCGCGACGGGCAATCGAGGCGCATTGCTGAGCGGATTGCGGCTAGACTTGCAGAGGCGGGGATCGGCGCAACGGCGTTGGATTTGGCGGAGAAACTGCCTGCGGCGGGAGATTTGGCTCGCGCTTGCTTGCTTGTGGTCATTGCCTCGGTTCGCTACGGCTATCCTTTGCCGGAGTCGGAGCGGTTGATTTCGCTTTACAACGCCCTGCCCGACCCGCCGCGGCTGGCGCTTGCCTCGGTGAATCTGACGGCGCGCAAGCCGAACAAGAACACGGCGCAGACCAATCCTTATTTGCGCAAATGGATCAAGCGCCGCAAGCTTAATCCGGCGCTGGCGACGGCTTTTGCCGGATGTCTTGATTATCCGCATTATCGTTGGATCGACAGGCAGATCATCCGGCTTATCATGACGATGACCGGCGGCGAAACAGATCCCAAAGCGCAGATTGAATATACAAACTGGGGCGCGGTGGACGCGTTCGCGGCACAGATTATCGCGTTGATTGCAGGGTAGCGCCTCTTTCATCATTATATCAGCGTCATCCCCGCGCATGCGGGGATGACGCTGGTTTTTTGTCGGAATCTCAACACTCACCCACGCCGCTCTGCCAACGCCTGCATGATTTCTTTGACCAGCGCGGGGCCTTTGTAGACAAGGCCGGTGTAGAGTTGGATCGCGTTCGCGCCTGCGTCAAGAAGGCGCAGCGCGTCCGCGCCGCTTTGCACGCCGCCGACGCCAATGATCGGCATATCCTTGCCGACAAGCGCGCGGATTTCCTTGACCATAAAGCAGGCGATGGGCAGAAGACCGGGGCCGCTGTAGCCGCCGATCGGGTTACCGCCGTGTTTGGGCCAATCAATGTCAAGGCCTTGCACCAAGCTGCGATCGGCATGCGCAAGCGTATTGGTCGCCATAAAACCGTCAACGCCCGCCTCTGTCGCCGCGCCGACCATACGGCTTAGAACGGCTTGATCCATAGTGGGGCCGAGTTTGAGGAGGACGGGTTTGCCTTGCGCCGCGTCCTTGCAAGCCTTGATTTGCTCGGCTGCCGTCTGTTCAGGCGCGTCTTTGTAGCAGTCGTGTTCGAGATTAGGGCAAGAGGCGTTCAGCGTCAGGTAATCGACCAGAGGACTGCAGGCTTTGGCAAGCTGCGCGAATTCCTCTAGCTTGCCCTCGACCGACCCGATGTTTGCGCCGAGCATGAGATTTTTCCGTTCAGGCTTGTCCTGAAACGACCGCAGATTATCAAGAACCGGCTCCATGCCTTCGCTCGGCCAGCCCATCCAGTTGATAAGCCCCTGCTCCGGCTTAAGCCGCCACAAACGCGGCTTGGGATTGCCCGGACGCCGATCGACCGTCACCGTTCCGGCTTCGACCATGCCAAAGCCCATACGCGACCAGCCCGCCAGCGCTTCGGCTTTTTTATCCGCGCCGCCTGCAACGCCGATGGGATTGCGCAATCTTTTGCCGAATAGGGAAAGGCTGAGGTCTGTTTTCTCCCGCGCCCGCGGCCCCGCTCCGTATTTCAGAGCCATAATCGTCACATGATGGGCATCCTCGCACGGAAGAAGGCGCAGCAATCGCATCAGCATGTCGGTACCTTTCAGGAAAGCGCAATGTATGCAGCAAAACCCAACGGCCTTGAATCGCGAGAAACCCGTCATTTCCTACTTTACCAAAAGGTGCGACACTGCAGCCTTCGAAAATGACGTGGTTTAATTCTACCGGATATAAACGTGAACCTCTGGCGTCTGCGCTGTGTCGGCTTGCGTGTTGGCCAACGTGATGCGCGAGGGCGAGAGGCCGAGTTGAATGAGCGAACGTTTAACATCGTCGGCGTCGTTTTTCGCCGTTTGCTGTTGTTCGGCCAAGGCCGCCGGATCGCCGCTGGCGGGCGACACGGCAACAATCGAAAATTCCGCATTCGGGCGGCGTTCAATCGCAGCGCCGACGGCTTGCGACAATTGCTGCTCATAATCCACATGCGGTTGGTTATAGCGAATGAGAACCAGCAGGCGTCCAACAGAAGGCGCAACGCCAACATTAGGGTTGCTGGTGGCGATGCTGGAGGCGACGGGCATCGCCCGCTCGCCGCTTTCCTGCATCAAATCGCGTGGCGACATAGGCGCCGGCCCCAGCGAGCTTTGGGTAACCGGCACCGCCGGTGCTGCCCGCGGCGCATAGGACGAATTGACAGGAGGAAGCGAGACCACAGGGGCGGAGTTCACGATCACCGGACGGTTCGCCAGACTGTTGCCCAGCAATTCGCCGCGGCTGATGGCAAAAGCCAAAGCCTGAAGGTTGCCACGTTCCGTCGTCAGATAAGTGGACTGGCGCTCAATGTCAGCCGTCGTCTGGTTGCGCAGATAGTCGAGCTGAACCACCAGGCGGCTGACTTCGTCATGCAACAGCTTTAATTGGTCATGATCTTCATCGACCGCGCCCGACAAATCGAAGGCAGCCTGTACCGAATCGAGCAGATACGAAGCGACTGAAGCGTCGGCATCGACCGAAACCTGAAGCGAGTTCAGCTTGTTAAGCGATGAGGTGACTTCGCCTAGGCTGGCGTCCGCTTCTTCCCATTGGCGAAGCAGAATGGGGTTGCCTTTGGTGGTGCCGTTTTGCAAACGCGCGGTGATCGCGGCGACTGTGCTGTGATACTGAACCGCACCGGCCGCGCCGCTTGTGCGCAAAATGGCGAATTCATTGGAATTCAGGTTGACGGAAGAGCGCAAGCGTAAAACTTCGTCGCGCAAAGCCGCCGCGCGGTTGCCGACGACCGTGCCGCTGGAAGGGCCGAAATTAGCGAGGCTGTCCGTGCCATCGCTTGAGGAGGCCATGGCCAGCGAGGGATCGATCGAGGTGGGTGCTGCCGGAGGGGGAGCTTCGCTGACGGTTTGCGTCAGGCTGTCGTCAGGCGTGGCGCTGTTGGCGGCGAAAGCCGGAGCCAATGCCAGCAGCAGCGCCATTGAAGCGGCAAGAAGGCTGGATTTGGTTATTTTCATGCCTTGGATCGACATTGTGGATCACCCTCGTTGAGAAGCTGCTTCGCGTCGTAGAAACCGCGCAGCGGTAAATTATAGCCCGAATCTGTATCTGTCTAACGGATAGTTGGCAAGAATCCAAGCCCTTACGTAAAAAGGAGGAAGTAATGCGAAAAGGTGTAGCATTTTCGACGCTTGTCCGGCCCTTACTCCTCGTAGGAGCGGCTTCCAGCCGCGACCTTCTGTTTTTATAAACGCGGTCGCGGCTGGAAGCCGCTCCTACGATCATCGTGATCGTTGCCGCCGATTCGGCTTTCGGGCTTTCGCGGGTGACGACGACGCCGTTCCTTCCTCCTCAATAATCTCCAACGCCATACTTCCGGTCAAACGGTCGGCTTGGGTCAGTTTGACGGTGACCGGCTGCGCCAATTGATACACCTTCTTCGTTCTCCGTCCGACCAAAGCCTGACGCTTTTCGTCGTGGAAATAATAATCGTCGGGCAGCGAGTTCAGGGGAATAATGCCGTCTGCCCCCGTCTCATCCATACGCGCGAACAACCCAAATCGCGCGACGCCGCTGATCCGTGCGGAAAAGGTCGCGCCGACGCGGTCGGCCATAAACAAAGTAATGAATCGATCAACGGCGTCGCGCTCGGCTGCGGCAGAGCGGCGCTCAGTCGTGGAGATATGCGCGGCGATGTCTTCCAGCTTTTCGATCTCGCGTTCCGTCAAACCGTCCTCACCCAATTTGCAAGCGCGAATCAAGCCGCGATGCACGACCAGATCGGCGTAACGGCGGATGGGCGAGGTGAAATGCGCGTATTTGGCCAAGGCCAAACCGAAATGCCCGATGTTTTCGGGGCTATAAACGGCCTGCGATTGGCTGCGCAGCATCATTTCGTTGACGACTTGCGCGTGGGGCCCTCCGGCTGCGTTTTCCAGAATTTGCGTTAGGAAACGCGGGTGCAACTGCTTTTCCGGCACCAAAGAAATTCCCAGCGTGTCCAGAAAATCGCGCAAGCCTTCCAGTTTCATTTCGGTTGGCTTGTCATGAACGCGATACAGGCACACCCCGCCTTTGCCCTCCAACTGCGCCGCCGCGGCGACATTGGCCGTAATCATAAACTCTTCGATCAACCGGTGGCTGTCGAGCCGTTCGCGGATTTTGATCGCTTTGACTTTGCCATCTTCGATCTCGACCTTGCGTTCGGGCAGATCAAGCTCCAGCGTGCCACGCTTGCCGCGCGCATGAAGCAGACAGCGAAAGGCGCCGTAAAGCGGTTTTAAAACCGTTTCCACCAAAGGCCGCGCGACGACATCCGCCTTGCCGTCGATCGCGGCCTGCGCCTGTTCATAAGTCAGCCGCGCGTGGGATCGCATAACGCCGCGCACGAATTGCCAGCGCGTCAACTCCCCCGCTTTATCCAGCCATAAATGCGCCGCCAAGCAAGCGCGGTCGACATGGGGTTTCAGCGAACACAGCTCGTTGCTCAAAGCCTCCGGCAACATCGGCACGACGCGATCGGGGAAATAGGTCGAATTGCCCCGCTCAAAAGCTGTTTTGTCGAGCGCGCTGTTCGGCCTGACATAATGCGCTACATCGGCGATCGCGACGATCAAATGCCAACCGTCCCCGTCGCTCTCGGCAAAAACCGCGTCGTCGAAATCCCGCGCATCCGCGCCGTCGATGGTGACAAGCGGGATTTGGCGGAGGTCCGTGCGGTTTCCCAGCGCAACTGGCTGCGCGGCATCGGCTTCGGCAATCGCTTCTTTGGGAAATTCGTCCGGAATATCATGCGTGGCGATGGCGATCAAACTGACGGCGCGGGGGGAATTGATGTCGCCCAAAACCTCGATCAGTTTGGCCTCGCGCGCGCGCCAACGCTGGCTATGGGTTTTCTCTGCGACGGCGATTAAGCCTTCTTCCAGATGAAATTTTGGCTTGACGTGCAGCGTATAATCCCCGCGTTCGCGCCGGTTGGTCGATTGCAAACGCCAGCCGGTTCCCGCGCGGGCGATAACGCCCACAACGCGGGAGGATTCCTCACGTTCCCGCACTCCGCCGCCACGGTCGGCTTTCGCGCCGCGCTTAGGTTTAAGATTAGGCTTGCGTCCGGACTTGACGGGTTTGGAGCGCTTGGAACGCGAGGAAGTTTTCATTTTTATTCTTACAACCGGTCAAGTTTCAATCATTCATAAGCAAGGATTGGCCTTCTGGCAAGGGATTGTGAGGCTGCGTGTCCGG
Organism: Alphaproteobacteria bacterium; assembly: GCA_031291395.1. Taxonomy (GTDB): domain Bacteria; phylum Pseudomonadota; class Alphaproteobacteria; order UBA9219; family UBA9219; genus CAIXLI01. The sequence goes on from JARLJD010000021.1 coordinate 15,239, forward strand.
GGGAGAATTTTTCAGATACAGGCCGGATACATGACTACAACTCTTGTGCCGCGTTAATTCCACCCAAACTTCTTGATGAACCAAACCTTCACGACATGCGTCAACGCAAGATAGGCGCCGATAATTGCGGCGACGACCGGCCAGAACGTCCAAGGCAGAGCGACAAAGCCAAGGCTGTGGGCAACATAGGAGAAAGGCAGGGCGATGCCGATCGTGCAGATCGTGATCGTCGTCAGGATTAAAGGCCAGCTGGCGCGGCTTTGGATGAAGGGAATTTTGTTGGTGCGGATGATGTGGATGATGAGCGTTTGGGTTAAAATCGATTCCACGAACCATGCCGTCTGGAACAAAGGCGCGGAAGCAAGGCTGTTCGCGCCGAAGCCGAACCACATGACGGCATAAGTCACATAATCGAAGATCGAGCTGATCGGCCCCAGAAAGATCATGAATTTGGCGATATGGGCGATGTCCCAGCGGCGCGGCTCGGTCAGATATTCCTCATCGACATTGTCGGTCGGGATCGTCGTTTGCGAAAAATCGTAAAGCAGATTGTTGGCCAGAACCTGTATCGGCAGCATCGGCAAGAACGGCAACAAAGCGCTTGCGCCCAGCACGCTGAACATGTTGCCGAAATTCGAGCTTGCGCCCATTTTGATGTATTTGGTGATGTTGCTGAAAACCTTGCGCCCTTCTAAAACGCCCTCTTCCAAAACCATCAGGCTCTTTTCCAGCAAAATAATATCGGCGGATTCCTTGGCGATGTCGGCGGCCGTGTCGACCGAGATTCCGACGTCTGCCGCTTTCAACGCAGGGCCGTCATTGATGCCGTCGCCGAGGAATCCGACGACATGATCGCCCCGATGCAAGGACGCGATAACGCGCGCTTTTTGCGCGGGCGAGAGTTTGGCGAACAGGGTCGTGTGTTCGACTTTCATATCCAACGCTTCGTCCGTCATATTGGTCAGATCGCTGCCCAACAAGACGCCTTCAACGGTCAGGTTCACGTCCTTGCAAATGCGCAGGGCGACGATGTCGTTGTCGCCGGTCAGAATTTTGACCTTGATGCCGTGGCCTTCCAAGGCGGCGATTGCGGGCGCCGCGCTTTCCTTGGGCGGATCGAGAAACGCGATAAAGCCGATTAGTGTCATATCGCATTCGTCGGCGACGCCGTAGGTCGCCTGTTCCGGCGGCATGTCTTTGTGGGCAACGGCTATGACGCGGAATCCGTCCTCGTTCAAATCCTGCGCCATGCGCAGCGTATCGGCATGATGCGCGGAAGTCATAGTGAAAGTCTGTCCGTTTACCTCGCCTTTGCTGCAGGCGTGCAGAATTTCCTCGACCGCGCCTTTGCAAATCAGGATATGCTGCTTGGTGGCGTTGTTGGAAACGACCACCGACATGCGGCGGCGCACGAAATCGAAGGGAATTTCGTCGATTTTGGCGTAAGCTTGCTCGTCGATATGCAGGTCTTTGCGCAAATCGGCCTCGGCCAAAACCGCGACGTCGAGCAGATTTTTCAAGCCCGATTGATAGAAGCTGTTCAAAAAGGCGTAGTTCAAAACCGTGTCGTTTTCTTCGCCTTGAAGATCGACGCTCTTTTTCATAATGACTTTGTCTTGCGTCAGCGTGCCGGTTTTGTCGGTGCATAAAACGTCCATCGCGCCGAAATTCTGGATCGAGTTTAGGCGCTTGACGATGACCTTCTTGCGCGACATCGCGAGCGCGCCTTTGCTGAGGTTCACGGTCACGATCATCGGCAGCATTTCCGGCGTCAGCCCGACGGCGACCGACATCGCGAAGATGAAAGCCTCCATCCAGTTATGCTTGGTATAGCCGTTGATCAGAAACACCAAAGGCACCATGACCAGCATGAAACGGATCATCAGCCAGGTGAAGCGGTTGACGCCTTTTTCAAAACTGGTCAAAGTGCGCCGCCCAACGATGGAGCGCGCGAGAGAACCAAAATAAGTTTGCGCGCCTGTCGCCACGACGACGGCCTTGGCCGTGCCGCTGGTGACGTGGCTTCCCATGAAGGCGATGTTGGTCAGTTCAAGGAAATTCGTGACTTCCGAACAGGCGGGATTCCCTCTCCCCCCAAGGGGTGGGAGAGGGGCTTCGGTGGGAAATTTTTCGATCGGCATCGACTCGCCGGTCAGGGCCGACTGATTCAGGAACAAGTCTCGCGCCGACAGAATGCGCACATCGGCGGGGATAATGTCGCCTGCCGACAGCCACACGATATCGCCCGGAACAAGATCGACAATCGGCAATTCCAGCCGCAGCGATTTGCGCAAATCCCGCCCCGTGGGAGGCGGCTCGGCGACGGCCGGTTCGTCTTTCGCTTCTTCCGTCGGCGTTTCCTGACGCAAAACCGAGGCCGTTGTGCTGACCATAGCGCGCAATTTTTCTGCCGCATTATTGGATCTGTTTTCCTGAACGAAAGACAAGGTGACGCTAATGATGACCATCAGCGATACAACGCCGCCGGATTCAAAATCGCCCAGAAACACGAAATTGATAATCGCCAACACCAGCAACATGATGTTGAGCGGATTCAAGACCAGACGAATGATCTGCTCGATAATGCTTTTGCGATCCTCGCGCGCGACCTGATTCTTGCCGTGAATCTCGCCGCGCTTTTCCGCTTCCTCCTCGGTCAGGCCGTCGGGATTGGTTTCGAGTTTGGCAAGCGCGTCATCGGGGGAAAGCTTGGCGATTTCGCCGAATAGATCGGAAATTTTCGCGCTTTGTCCCGCGGCGGCTTTTCTGGAAACAAAGAGTTCCTTAACCGCGCCGATTGCGCGGTCGGCGAAGGAGAGATTGCCGGACATTTGGTCGGGGGTCATCATGGGAAGACTCCAATTCTAAACGCTGAGAGCAGGAAACCACTCCAAGATATGAAAAAGATTTTGGCTGAGCGGGCGAAGCAATCCTATCGGCGGAATCTGCTCCTCATAAATACGCAGCTTCTCTGTAACATCACGCGACGCCGTCGACGTAACATCCCAGCATACGCACCAGTTGTTTCCGATCTGGCGCACTGTCGTCAGAACGGCGCGTGTCAAAGTGCGCGACGCATTCGCCATCTTGTTGCCGATAAGAGCAATGCCAGCCTGAATAAATTTCAGGAGGGTGATCTTTTCGCCAGCATTTTGGCTTTCCTGTTTGAAGTATCCGATTGTTTCCATAGCGAACCTCTTTCATGTCTCATGCGCAAAAACTGTCAAAAATGCGGTCAAGACGGAGGTTTGTCGGATTTTTCTGCAAAAACGTGCTCCCATAGGGACAAGACGGGGCGCGCGTAAACCACGCACAGCCGCTTATGAATCGCGATGTTTGTCGTCGTCATGTTTCACCTTCCATGCAGTCCTGCTGCCGGAAAGGTGAGCCGCCTTACGCGGAAACCTTCCTGCGGGGAGCAGGATCACTGGAGACATTGTCTGTGCGACCGTTTCTTATCGAAGGGTCGCCGCTACTGTCGCCGTCCATTGTTCTCTCTTTGGTTAATCCCGCGCTGGACTCAAACGCCCAGCGCTTGGCGCGGGATGTACACCTCTAGTGCGGGAGGAGTCAATAAAAAGGAATAGTTGCGTCACTTTTTATCCGTCGACACAGGCCGGATCAGCTCGCAGAGGGACTCCTCGCAGCCGATCAGAACGGCGTCGGGGCCGCTGGCTTTGTCTGCGCTCACGGTTTTGGGTAAATCGCAGGTGACCAGATAGACGGTTTCACCCTCGCTGCCCAGCAGGTTCTGGGAAACTTCTATCTTTTTGGGCGAGCAGTTGTTAAGCCGCGCCACTTCCCGCGCCTCTGGCTGATCCGCATGGGCGGGCGGGGCGAGAAGAAGAGTAAGGCAAAGGATGAGAAAGAAGCGCGACATAGCGCAATGATAATAGAGAATTTGTTAACGGGATGTTACGATCGACCTATGAACGAAATTTTGACCACATTGGACGGGCTTTTGAACCGTCGCGTGATTCTGGAACAACCTGCGGCGGGCTATCGCGTGGCGGTGGATACGGTCTTGCTGGCAGCCGCCGTTCCGGCTGCGGCGGGGGATAAAGCGCTGGATTTAGGGTGCGGTGTCGGCGGGGCGATGCTGTGCCTTGCCTGCCGCGTGGCGGGGATGACGGGAGTCGGGATCGACATTCAGCATGAGCTGGTCGAGCTTTGCCACCGCAATATCGCCCGCAACGCGTTCGCGGCGGGGTTTGAGGCGCAGCAGGAAGATGTCGCGCATTTGCCGCCCGATTTATGTGGCGCGTTCGATCATGTTTTCATGAACCCGCCTTATCATGAAGAGAACCGTCACGATGCCTCGCCGCATGCGATGAAACGCGCCGCCAATACGGAAAAAATGGGAGATTTGGCTTTGTGGATCGGCTCTGCGGCGGCGGCTTTGAAACCCTTTGGCACGCTGACGATGATTCACCGTGCCGACCGGCGGGAGGAAATACTGTCTTGTTTGCGAAATTCTTTTGGCGAAATCGAGATTTTGCCTCTTTTGCCTAAACAAGGAGTTGAACCTAAGCGTGTTATTTTCCGCGCGCGCAAGAATGCCGCTTTTTCGGTGAGAGAATGCCCGCATTTGACGCTGCATGAGGAAGGTGGGGGGTATACTGACGAGGCCGAGAGGGTTTTGCGGCATTGCGGGAGTTTGTTCATCTAGGAACGCTTTTCCAATCCCCCGCAACTGCCTGCCAACACGCCAATGCCGCAATCGCGGCGGTATCCGCGCGAAGGATGCGCGGGCCGAGGCGAATGAAGAAGGCGTTGGGGGTATTGCGTAACAGACCCAATTCTTCCGCTGCGAGACCGCCTTCGGGGCCGGTGAGGATGGCGGCTTTGGGGAAATTTTGCAGGGCGGGGGAAAGTAGAACTTTATGGACGGGATCAGCTTCGCCCCATTCCGCGCAAACGATCAACGCGCGGTCTTTGGGGAAAACATCGATCATATCCTGCAGCGAAACCGGATTGCCTACGGCCGGAACGCTGAGCCGTTCCGATTGTTCGGACGCTTCGCGGCACAGGCTATAGACGCGGTCGGCATTGATCTCGCGGATTTGAGTGCGGTGGGTCAAAATCGGCTGAATTTCGCTGACGCCAAGCTCGGTCGCTTTTTCGAGCATCGTGTCGAAATGCGCTTTCTTGATGGGCGCGCAGCACAGCCATAAATCCGGCTCGGCCAGTTGCGGGCGGATTTGCTCGTGCAGCGTTATTTCAACCGACTTTTTGTCCGCGCCCGCGACACCCCCCCGATATTCCCCGTCGCGCCCGTTGAATAGGCGCAAAACATCGCCCTGTTTCAGGCGCAGGACGTGCAATAGGTGGTGCGTCTGGTCTGGATTTGCGGATAGGGTTTCCCCCTGCGCCAGAGGATTCGGCACAAAAATTCGGTGAGTGTGGCGGAGGTTTTCCGATCCCATGAGGAACTACCATTGCAAAAAGGCAAACCAGCCTTATAGTTCTTTTCTAGTGCAGCAAGTTGGTGAGGATTCCCTCTCCCCCCTTCTTGGGGGGAGAGGGTTAGGGTGAGGGGGGCTTGGGGATTATATCCTCCCCCCCCCTCACCCCGACCCTCTCCCCCCCAAGAGGGGGGAGAGGGAGTTCCCCCGCAGCTTGGAAGGCACATCTCCGCCAAAATTTCTCGCACACCAAAGCCCCCATGTCATCCGATTTTTCCGTCCCCTCTTCCCTGCCCGCCAAACCCGCTCTGCGGCGGAATTATTTGGCTTTTCCTGAGGTCATCGCGCAGGCCGTCGGCGGCACGGCGCCTTCGGCTGTTCCGGCCATAAATGTATCCATTATTTTTGCCGTGGCCGGCAACGGAACTTGGGCGACTTTTGCTTTTGCCGCCATAGCCATGCTTTTCCTCGTGGCGCAAATGAACGTTTTCAGCAGACGCGGCGCGACGTCCGGCGGGCTTTACGTTTATGCCGCCAAGGGGCTGGGGCCGCTTATGGGAGTCGTTGCCGGATGGTCATTTCTGATCGCTTATCTTTTTGGCGAAGCTTTCGTTTTCTTATGCATGATCCATATCAGCTCTGCGCTCATCCATCAAATGACCGGCATGAGTAACAGCTTTATGAGCGGCGCGGCATTGGGCGTTCTGGGGCTTGCTTTGTCGTGGGGGATCGCCTATCGCGACATTAAATTGTCGACGCGCGTGACCTTGGCGATTGAGTTCGCGACCATGTCGGCGATTCTTTTTCTCATCGGTTTTTATTTTGTCCATAAAGGCGCGGTTATCGATTCGGCGCAGCTGCGCCTTGAGGGCGTAGGCGCAAGCCGGTTTCGTTTGGGGCTTGTTTTCGCCTTTTTGAGTTTCGTCGGATTTGAAAGCGCCAGTACGCTCGGCGCCGAGGCGCGAGAGCCGCTTAAGACCATTCCGCGCGCGCTTGTTTCCTGCATTCTGATTTTCTCCTTCTTTTTCTGCATAAGCGGATACGGGCTTGTCGATGCTTTTCATGCCGCGATGCCGGGCTTGGATAAAATCGACTCCCCTTTTATGGCGCTGGCTCAGTCGCTGGGAATCGGCGCGTTTGGAACTTTGGTTACGGTCGGCGTGCTGACAAGTTTCTTTGCATGCAGCATGGCCATTATCAACGCAGGATCTCGCGTGCTTTATGTCTTTGCGCATCACGGATTGATTCATTCCGGTGGCGGCAAGGTTCACAAAGACAACGCCACGCCCCATATCGCCATTACGCTGTTCGCGGCGCTGGCGTTTTTGCTGGCATTTGGCCTTGTGGCGAGCGGCGTTTCCGTGACGGACGCGATGGATTATCTGGGGACGGTTTCGTCCTTTGGTTTTCTCAGCTGTTATATTCTGGTCGCCGTCGGCGCGCCGCTTTATCTTAAGCGCCGCGGGGAATTGCGCGCGGGACATGTAGCGTCGGCTGTCATAGCTGTGGCGATGCTGGCGATCCCTTTGTTCGGAAGCCTTTATCCAGTTCCGGAATGGCCGCTGAATATCCTGCCCTATGTTTTTCTGACCTTGATCGCTCTGTGCGTCGCGCATCTCTTCTATATGAAACGCGCCAATCCGGGTTTGTTGTCGGCGATTGAGGAAGAGTTGCTGGGGGATTCGGCGGAGGAGGATTGAGGCGAGGCCAATACAATCACCCCGTCATTGCCTTCATCATCGCCGCGCCCAGCGCAGCCGGACTGTCGGGAACCAAAAACCCTGCCGCGCGTAGCGCTTCGATTTTGTCGGGGGCGTTGCCTTTACCGCCGGAAATGATCGCGCCCGCATGTCCCATGCGGCGGCCTGCCGGAGCCGTAACTCCGGCGACAAACCCGACGACAGGTTTTTTGCGCCGCGCAGCTTTATAGAACGCCGCCGCTTCTTCCTCGGCGCTGCCGCCGATCTCGCCGATCAACATAATGCCCTGGGTTTCGTCGTCGCTTAAAAACATGTCGAGGCAATCAATGAAACTTGTGCCGCAGATAGGATCGCCGCCGATGCCGATGCAGGTGGACTGGCCTAATCCGGCGGCTGTCGTTTGCGCGACGGCTTCATAGGTCAAGGTGCTGGAGCGCGACACAATCCCGATCTTGCCGCGCTTGTAAATGTGGCCGGGCATGATGCCGATTTTGCATTCATCGGGCGTGAGGATGCCCGGACAATTCGGCCCGATCAGGCGAGTTTTGCCTCCGGCCAAAGCGCGTTTGACCTTGACCATATCGAGCGTCGGAATGCCCTCTGTAATGCAAACCACCAGCGGGATTTCCGCGTCCGCCGCTTCCAAAATCGCGTCCGCCGCGAACGGCGGCGGCACATAGATAACCGAGGCGTTGCATCCGGTTTTGTCTTTCGCTTCTTGCACCGTATCGAAAACCGGCAAATCGAGATGCTTCCTGCCGCCCTTGCCCGGCGTCACCCCGCCGACCATTTTCGTACCGTAAGCGATAGCCTGCTGCGAGTGAAAAGTCCCCTGCGAGCCGGTAAAACCTTGGCAGATGAGTTTGGTGTTTTTGTTGACGAGGATGGGCATGGGGGTGTCCTTAACCTAAGGCGGCGTAAGCAAACAGGCAGCTTTGTTTGACGATTGGGAATAACAGTGAAACAGAAGCGGCATGATTCCCTCCCCCCTCTCATGGGGGAGGGAATCCTACCGCTTTTGCGGCGCCATTTGTTTCTCTAATTTCCCTACGCTGCCTTACTCTGCACGGCTCTGACAATCTTTTTCGCCCCATCCGCCAGATTATCCCCCGTCAAAATCGGCAGGCCGCTTGCGGTCAGGATTTTTTTACCCAGATCGACATTGGCGCCTTCCAGTCGCACGACCAAGGGAACCTGCAATTTCGCTTCGCGCGCCGCCGCGACGATGCCTTCGGCGACGATGTCGCAGCGCATGATGCCGCCGAAGATATTGATGAAAACGCCTTTGACGTTTTTGTTCGACAGAATGATTCCAAGCGCCGCCGTGACACGTTCCCGCGTCGCGCCGCCCCCCACATCCAGAAAATTCGCCGGTTCGCCTCCATAAAGCTTGATGATGTCCATCGTCGCCAGTGCAAGACCGGCTCCTTTGACAATACAGCCGATATTGCCGTCAAGCTTGATGTAATCGAGGCCGCTTTTCTTCGCGATGCTTTCTGCCGGGTCTTCTTCGGCTTCATCGCGCATCGCTGCAATATCCGCGTGGCGAAATAACGCATTATCGTCGAACGACATTTTACAATCGAGCGCAATCATCTCGTCTGCGCCGGTGACGGCAAGCGGATTGATTTCCACGGCCTCGCAATCAAGCTCGATAAAAGCGGCGTATAGCGCTTGCAGGAAACTGACGCATTTGCCGACCTGCGCATTCTTCAGCCCAAGAGAAAACGCGATTTGGCGCGCGTGCCTAGGCTGCAATCCCGTCATGGGATCGATCGAAACTTTGATGATCTTTTCCGGATTTCTTGTGGCGACTTCCTCAATTTCTGCACCGCCTTCGGTCGAGCCCATAATCGTCACGCAGCCTGCGGCAGGATCGATTGAAAGCCCAAGATAAAGCTCGCGCCTGATGTCGCAGACTTCCTCGACAAAGATTTTCTGAACTTTCTGACCCCTCAGCCCCGTTTGAGGCGTGACCAAAGTCATGCCGATCATGCGTTTGGCCTCGGCTTCGACGGCCTCTAGAGATTTTACGACACGGATGCCGCCGCCCTTGCCTCTGCCGCCTGCGTGGATTTGCGCTTTCAAGACCCAACCTGTTGTTTTGACTTCAGCGGCCAAAGTTTTGGCAACGTCAACTGCTTCGGTCGGAGTCAACGCCACCCTGCCCCGCTGAACGGCGACGCCATACTTCTTCAGAAGGCTTTTCGCCTGATATTCATGGATATTCATAAGAAAAGGCTTGTGAGGGCGGGCAGCGCGTCTCGGTTTAGCTGGATTTAAGCGGTGGAGCAAGCCGTGATAATATGGATTAGGGCAGAATCATAAATCGTTAACATGGGAAAGGGCGAGGAAGGTGTTGTTTAAGCAAGATTTTTTGCGTTTGGATTTAATGGAGAGCTTTGACGGGATGCGCTTGAGCATCTTCAAGGCGGCATGTTTCAAAACGAAAAATTTGAGCGCGAGGTTTCTGTCGCGGACGCGAGACAAATCATCGTAGAAGGTAACATCCATCACCCGGTGGGGATTATTTTCGATACTCCAGTGGCTGCGCTGGCGTCAAGAATGATGGTAGGATTTGTGGGCAGAGAGTTGATATATACTTCGCAACGTCCCAAATTATCTTTTCGTAGGAGCGGCTTCCAGCCGCGACTTTTGACGTAAGAACAAGGGGGTCGCGGCTAGAAGCCGCTCCTACGAAAAATCACAGTTTTTGGCGTGGCGCAGTATAGTTGTGATTTTCCTTGTTTCTGTGCTAATTCTTCTCTTGCCAAACCTCGCAACACGGCGCGTCCCATGTTTCAATCCATCGCCAATAAACTGACCGTCTCGCGGATCGTTATTATTCCGGTCATTCTTGCGCTTTTGGTCGTTCCGCGCGCGTGGGCAGCGTGGGTGGCGCTGGTGTTGTTCATAGCGGCGGGCGCGACCGATTATCTCGATGGCTATGTGGCGCGGCGCGATAACAACGTCACCAAGGTCGGCCAGTTCCTCGATCCCATCGCCGATAAACTTCTGGTTTCCGCCGTTATTTTGATTCTGGTTTACAACAGGCAAATCAGCGGTTTCAGCGTGTTGCCTGCCGTTATTATCCTGATGCGCGAAGTCGCGGTTTCCGGCTTGCGGGAATTTCTGGCGGGACTACGCGTCAGCGTTCCCGTCAGCCGCCTCGCCAAATGGAAGACAATGATCCAAATGGTCGCGCTTGGCTTTCTGGTCATTGGCCGCTATGCCCCCGATTTTATCCCCGCCACGACCATCGGCAATATCGGCATCTGGATCGCGGGAGGGTTTACGCTGATCACGGCGTGGGATTATTGGCGCGCGAGTTTGAAGCATTTTTAATGTCGTAACAGGTCATGTCGGTTGAAAAGAATCTGAAACTGATCGGTTTGTTCTCCTTCCTTACGGGATGCCTTTTCCTCATCCCCGTTTTGCTGCCCTACTATAAAGATCATGTCGGGATCGGGTATGAAGGGCTTTTGTTGGGCGAGGCCGCCTTTTCCGCTTCCTGCATCCTGTTCGATGTGCCGACCAGCTGGATATCGGACGTATGGAGGCGCAAACAATCCCTTGCCCTTGGGTCTGGCTTTATTTGTCTGGGGCTTTGCATCATTCTGTTTGCCAAGAACATTTGGCATGTCATCCTCGCGCAAATCGTTTGGGGCGTCGGCTTTAGCCTTTTGAACGGCACGCACACGGCGATGATTTACGATTCCCTGCTTGTTCTTCATCGCGAAAATGAATACCGAAGATGGGAAGGCAGGCGGCAGGCTTTCTCGCTCTACGGCATCGCATTAGCCGGAACGATCGGCGGGTTCACCTATGCCGCCAATAGTTTTCTGCCGATTTATCTGTCTATGGCCGCCCAGCTTGGCGGATTTTTGACCGTCCTTTTGATGCGCGAGCCGGAACGGCACAAACAGCTTGGCGCGAAACATCCCGTTTCGGACATCGTGGAAACGATCAAATTCGTCACGCGCGGCCACGCGGAACTCGGCATCGTCATAGTGTCGGCCGCGATTCTTTTCAGCGCCACAAAAATCGTCATGTGGTCGCAACAACCGTATTTTCTCGCGCTTCATTTGCCGGAACAATATTACGGCGTTCTGATGGCGGTCGGGTGGCTTCTGGGCGGCCTGTCGAGCCACGGGGCGCATCTGTTGGACGGTAGAATCAAAATCTTCCCCACTTTAACGCTCGCCTTCGGCGCGGCAATTATCGCCAGCGCCGGAGCCGCCGCGTATCTCGGTTTTTCAGGAGTCGCCGTATTGATGATTGGCGGTTCCTGCATCTTTGGTATGACCGCGCCGCGTGTGAACGAGGCCATTAACCGCAGCGTCGGTTCAGAAAGACGCGCGACCGCGCTTTCGACCCTGTCTCTTTTTCAAGCCTCCCTGTTCATCCCCCTCAGCTCCATCATCGGCTGGATCTCCGACCGCGAAACGATTCAAACGGCTCTGTTCGCGCTCGCCCTTTGGCTGGTTGTGGCGGGAGCGGGGCTGCTTTCGCTTAAAGCCATGCGCGTTAAAGCGAGGTAGATTCTTTGGCCGCAAAATCCAAACCGGACATTATTGCCCAAGCCCCATAATCCTGCCATATTTCAGACGCATCTAGAGTCGGCGTGAGGAAATAATCGCTTCAAAATGAGCGTCATCCCCGCGAATGCGGGGATCCATTTACAGGCGATCGTTGCGCGGCCAAGATGGATCCCCGCATCGCGGGGATGACGCACTGGGTTGATTCACCTATTTCCTCACACCGACAGAATGCGTAAAATTCAACGATCGGGCGCCCCTATGCGTAAAATTTCCTCGCTGCTTTTGGCAACAACCCTCTGCGTTTCCACGGCGACTTTTCCCGCATTTGCGCAGGACTGGCACGATCATGACCGGCACGGGCATCATGGCGAATGGCACGGTGATCGGGGCGGCAGGGATTGGCGCTGGCACGGCGACATTCATCATTTTCACGATTATGATTTCGACTATTGGCGCGCAGGGCGTTGGATCAACGGCTATCACGAAGGCCGCGCGGGCTGGTGGTGGGTGACGGGCGGTTTCTGGTATTATTATCCCGCGCCGATTTATCCCTATCCCGATCCCTTTACGCCGCCAGGCGTTGTCGTCGCAGCCGTTCCGGGCGCAACAGCCTCCTATTTTTACTGCGCCAACCCGGCAGGATATTACCCTTATGTACCGCAATGCGCCGTGCAATGGCAGCATGTGGTGACCGCGACCGCGCCTGCGCAAGTCGTCGTTCCGCCGCAAGTTGCATCGCCCCCCGCTCCTGTTGCGGCGCCTGCGCCGCCTCCTGCCCCTGTGGCGACAAGCCAGCGCGATGCCGATTATGCGCAGCTCAACGCCTATGCCGCAGAGCTTCAGCACATAGACGCCAGCAACCCCCACGTCGCCCTCGTCAAGCTGAAGAAATTGGGAAAGAAAGTCGAGGCGTTCCGCAAGAATCTGACCAAGCGGGAATATAATCCGATCGACATATTGAAAAGCGCGAACGATCTGAAAATCCGCATCGCGGCGCAGAAAAAATCGCTCGTTTCTCCAGCAGCCCCGCTGCCGCCGGGATCAACCGTCGTTTTCCCGTCCCACTAACAGGCGCAGAATTCAGGCTTTGGGTTTATGCGTCGCAACGTCACAAATTATCTTTTCGTAGGAGCGGCTTCCAGCCGCGACTGTTGACGCAAACACAGAAGGTCGCGGCTGGAAGCCGCTCCTACGGAAAATCACAAATTATGGCGCATCACAGCTTAAAGCAAGAAGCGACGAAGTCAGGAACAACCTCCCCTGCCCTGCCCGTCAGCCGTTCGTGGAAGGTTGGGGAGCGTTCCGTTTCCGCTGCGTTGATTTCGACCGTATACGCGCCTGCCTGATTGGCCAGATCAACAAAACCTGCGGCGGGATAAACCGCGCCCGAAGTTCCGATCGCGACGAAAAGATCGCATGCGCTAAGCGCCATGAAAACCTCCTCCATCCGCATCGGCATTTCGCCGAACAAAACCACATCGGGACGCAAACCTCCCGCGCGGCCACAAACGGGGCATAGCGTTTGCGCCAAAGCGTCGGCAAAGAAAGGTGCGCTTTCGCCGCACGAATCGCAGCGGATGCGCTGCAACTCGCCATGCATATGGATCAGATTGTGGCTTCCCGCCCGTTCATGCAGCGGGTCGATATTCTGCGTTACGAGCAAAAAATCATCCCCGCAGGCTTGTTCCCATTCGACCAAAGCCCGATGCGCGGAATTGGGCGCGACTTTTTCGACTTCGCGGCGGCGTTTGTTGAAAAAATCGTTCACGACAGGCCGATTGAAAGCGACCGCCTCTGCCGTCGCCACGTCTTCGACCCGATGCCCCTGCCACAAACCGTCCGCGCCGCGAAAAACGGGGATTCCGGATTCGGCGGAAATGCCAGCGCCGGTTAAAACAACGATGCGGGAGATACGTTCTTTTGGCATTTATGCAACCCCAAAAGCGGCGTTCATAACCCCTCTCCGCCCGCCCTTGCGGGGGGAGAGGGGAGGAACAGAACGTCGAACATTCGCCGTAGAATGAAAGGGGTGAGGTGGGTGGCGAAGATTATTTTACGCCCTCGACCGCCCACCTCACCCCCTCCTACCTTTTGCTCTTGCTCAAATTTCTGTATCCCCCCTCTCCCCCCGCAAGGGCGGGCGGAGAGGGGCAATGACCACCGCTTTTTGTGTCAAAGAAATTTCTGGCTACGCATCAATATTCGTCACGTTCAGCGCGTTTTCCTGAATGAATTCGCGCCTTGGCTCAACCACGTCGCCCATCAGAGTCGAAAAGACCTGTTCCGCCACTTCCGCCTGATGCACCCTGACTTGCAGCAGCGTGCGCACCGTGGGATCAAGCGTCGTTTCCCATAACTGTTCAGGATTCATTTCGCCCAAGCCTTTGTACCGCTGCATCGTCAATCCCGCCTTGCCGTGTTCCCATATCGCGTCGATCAGGGCAATCGGCCCCGTTAGGGATGTCGTTTTATCCTTGTACGTCAATTTGGCCGGGAACTGGAACCACGCCTGCAAATCCTCCGCCATCTGGTCGAGCCGCCGCGCTTCCGCCGAGCGCAGCGTATCGCTGTCCAGCGCGTAATGATGCGTAACCCCGTGCCGCGCGCGGCTGAGCGTCATGCCGCCTTTAGCCGCAACGCCCTTCCAGCCGCGCTCTTTCGCAGGCAACAAAGCGTCGAGCCGTTTGGCGATATAGGCCGCGGCTTCGGCCGCATGTTCGGGGCTGGTCGTCAACGCGGCGGATAGCGCCCCCGCTATCGCGGCCTGCTCAACCAAAGCCTGATGCCCGACTTTATGCGCCAGCGATTTAATCGCATTCTTCATCGCGCGGCATTTTTCAGCCATTTTGTGCAAATCGTCGCCCTGCAAAACCGCGCCGCCGTGCAGCGCGAGAACCGCGCCGTCAACACCCCCTTCGGTCAGATAGGCTTCCATCGCGCTTTCGTCTTTCAGGTAACGCTCTTTCGCGTTGCCTTTCTTGATGCGGAACAAAGGCGGCTGCGCGATATAGATATAGCCGCGTTCGATCAATTCCGGCATCTGGCGGAAAAAGAAAGTCAAAAGCAGCGTACGGATATGGCTGCCGTCCACATCGGCATCGGTCATGATGATGATTTTGTGGTAACGCGCCTTGTCGGGATTGAACTCCTCGCGCCCAATCCCGCAGCCGATCGCCGTAATCAGCGTGCCGATTTCCGCCGAGGACAGCATCTTGTCGAACCGTGCGCGCTCGACGTTGAGGATTTTTCCGCGCAACGGCAAAATCGCCTGAAACTGCCGCGAACGCCCTTGCTTGGCCGAGCCGCCTGCCGAATCGCCCTCGACGATAAAGATTTCCGACTGCGCCGGATCGCGGTTCTGACAATCCGCCAGTTTGCCCGGCAACGAGGTCGGATCGAGCGCCCCCTTGCGCCGCGTCAATTCCCGCGCTTTTCTCGCCGCTTCGCGCGCCGCGGCGGCTTCGGCTACCTTGCCGACAATGCGTTTGGCGTCGGCGGGATGTTCCTCGAACCAGGTGCTTAGCATCTCGCCGATCACGGATTCGACGACCGGCTTGACCTCGCTCGACACCAGTTTTTCCTTCGTCTGCGCCGAGAATTTCGGATCGGGCACCTTGACCGACAAAACGCAGGTCAAACCTTCGCGCATATCCTCGCCCGACAAAGCGACTTTGTCTTTTTTGGCGATGCCGCTGTTTTCCGCATATTGATTGACCGTTCGCGTCAACGCCGCGCGAAAGCCCGCCAAATGCGTGCCGCCGTCTTTCTGCGGAATGTTGTTGGTGAAGCACAGCATATTTTCGTGATAGCTGTCGTTCCACTGCATCGAACATTCGACCGTAATATTATCCTGTTCCTTGCAGACATAGATCGCCTGATGCACGGAAGTCTTGGACTGATCGAGCCACGCGACGAACGCCGCCAGCCCGCCTTCGTAATGCAGATTGACGGTTTTCGGCTCGGCCGTCCGCGCATCGGTCAAATTCAGATTCACGCCCGAATTCAAAAACGCCAATTCGCGCAAACGATGTTCCAGCGTGTGAAAATCGAATTCGGTTTTGGTAAAAGTCGCAGGCGACGGCAAAAAGGTTATTTCCGTGCCGGTCTTGTCCGACGCGCCAACCTGCTTGAGCGGAGCCTCGGCCACGCCGCCGCGAAAACGCATCGTATATTCGCCGCCCTGACGCCAGATGCGCAGATCGAGAATATCCGACAGCGCATTGACGACCGAAACCCCCACGCCGTGCAAGCCGCCGGAAACTTTATAAGAATTCTGATTGAACTTGCCGCCCGCATGCAGTTGGGTCATCACGACTTCCGCCGCCGACACGCCTTCTTCGGTGTGAATGTCGGTCGGAATCCCGCGCCCGTCGTCACGCACGGTGCAGGACCCGTCGGCGTTCAAAATCACGTCGATGCGCTTGCAATGCCCCGCCAAAGCCTCGTCAACCGCGTTATCGACGACTTCGTACACCATATGATGCAAACCCGATCCGTCATCGGTATCCCCGATATACATCCCGGGCCGTTTGCGCACGGCATCAAGGCCGTGCAACACGGTAATGGAATCCGCGCCATAGGCTTGTTCTTCGGGAATTTCGGCAACAACTTGATTCATCTTTTTTCCTGTTTATTTAATCGCCAAGTTTCGTCATTCCCGCGAAAGCGGGAATCCATCGCCGCGCGTCTGCGCGGCAAGAGTCCGGCGGCGATTCAATCTGAACCGCATCTGGATTTATAGGTGCGCAATCTCTCGCGATGGATTCCCGCTTTCGCGGGAATGACGATTCTGGCATCAGCGAATACTGAAGCAAGCCTACTCGACATGAAGCGAAAACACTACTGATTTTGATCAAAAAACCGATGGATGCAGCTCTCTTTTAGTAGTATCTTATGGCATATAATACTACCGTCAAACGGGCAAAATAGCATGCAAACCGCCGAAAAACTTTCCATCACCCTTCCCGCCGAAATGGTTCGCGTTATCCGCGAGAAAGTCGGCACGGGCGCTTACGGCTCGAACAGCGAGGTCATCCGCGAAGCGTTGCGCGGCTGGATGGATCGCGAACGCCGCCTTGCCACGCTGGACGCCTCGATCACGCGCGGCATAGCCGACTCCAAAGCCGGACGAACGCAGGAAATCGGGGCTGTTCGAAAGGAATTACGAAAGCGATTCAAGTCGTGAGGATCGTTATCACGGATGAAGCCAAAGCCAAATGAGTACACTGTAAAACGTCATAAGTTATCTTTTCGTAGGGGCGGCTTCCAGCCGCGACTGTTGGTGTTAGAAATGTGGTCGCGGCTGGAAGCCGCTCCTACGAAAAAGCGCACCTTGTACCGACCAAGAGAATAAATCCCCTACCCCCGTCCCCGATAAGGCACAACGCCCGTATCCGGCACCACAACTCCTGCCGGAATCTTCCCTTTTTGAAAAAACACATCAATCGGCATCCCGCCGCGCGGGTACCAATACCCACACACGCGCAGCCATTTCGGCTTGATCGTTTTGATCAGCCGGTCGCCGATGCCCACCGTGCAGGCTTCGTGGAAATCGCCGTGGTTGCGGAAGGACTGGAAGAACAGCTTCAACGATTTACTCTCGACCAGCCATTTGCCGGGCACATAATCCACAACGATATGCGCGAAATCCGGCTGTCCCGTCAGGGGGCACAGGCTAGTGAATTCCGGACATACGAAACGCACGACATAATCATGTTCGGGATAAGGCCGCGGCACTTTCTCGATCACGGCTCGATCGGGCGAAACGGGAACAGGCGTTTTGCGCCCCAGCTGCGTCAAAGAATGATAAGGCGTTTTCGGCATCACATGAAATGATAGCTAAGCCCGGCGCGCAAAGCTGTATCGCTCGTGCGGCTGGAGGGTTCCATAATATACGCGCCTAATGCGTAATCTGCCACCCATGGGCTTGCGACATAGTGGAAATGATCATAGTCAAGAGCGGTAAAAATCTCCCAGCGGCGCGTTAAGTCGAAGCCGATCTTGCCGCCGACCTTATACATGCCCGCGGAATCCAGATCGCAGGTGGTGTGATCGGTTTCCATCTTCCCAGCGAAAGTGGTTCCGGCTGACGCATAAGCCGAGAGAATCAACCTCCTGAAGGGCGACCATTGCCCCATAAGGCCAGCCAGAAAATCAAAATTGCTATAATCCTCCACCTGACCACCGCCGAGATTACGATCCCAATAACGGTAACCAATCTCGGCATAAGGCGTTAGCATCACGCTTCTGCCCAGCACATAGCCGCGACCAATTTTTCCATCGACAGTCGTTATGGTTTCGTGGCTTGTAAACTGCGTCGGCGTTTCGCTGCCGTCGCTGTAAAGAATCGCGCCTGTGTATGTGTCGTCGCCAAAAGACCTCGCTCCCTCAAACGCGAAATACCAATTGCCGCCGGTCATATAATTTAGTCCCGCGGCAACCGAGGGGAGCGAACCGTGCTGGCTGTCAGGAATAGGCGACACGGCCTCCTTATAGCCAAGCGTCGACTCTCCGGCAGAAACCCAAATAGAGCTATTTGAATCGTGAATCGTCTGAACGCCGGACTCGCTTCCCGACAGAGAGTTCGCGCTGGCTGGCGAGTGAAATAAAACAGACGCACAAAAAACCACACCCACGGCGCAAATGCCGGATCGAAAGACCCAATGCATGATTTCACCTTGATTAATCCACTTACCTGCCCGTTGTACGCCAGGATCCGTCTGGTTGCAAGCATGCGGTGCCACTAACCGGCGCGCCGTCGATCACCGATTGGAAGTCGCGGCAGGTGCGTCCCGCGCTGTCGATAAAGGTCTGCGACGTCGGCGTAACCGATACGGGTTGAGCGATAGTTACGGTTTGCGGCGCGACATACACAGGAGCCGGCGTTTGATAAACGACGGTGGGCGGCGAGACATAATAAGTCGGGTAATCGTAATCGGGCGCATAATAGGAGTAATAACCGCCGCCGCAACACACAGAACCAAGACCAATCCCCAAAGCCAAGCCCGTTCCAAGTCCCCAGCCCCATCCGCCGCCGCCACGCCAAGCATAAGCCGGCATCGCGGCAGTAAGGCCAAGAGCAAGAACGATAACGGCAAGAAGAGCACGACGCATGGCAGCCTCCTCCTTTGAAAGGAACAGTCTAACAGTCTAATTGATACACAAGTCTATGTCAAAATCGAGGCGCCGACAAACCAGAACGCTAACCAATTTACTGGACACACGAAAGGGGCGTTTGTTATACAAACCTGCGGTTTCTAGGCACCCTCTATTTTAAGGAGCAATTCAATGAGCGAAACATCTGACAATCAAACCCCCACAGTATCTCAAGAATTTGATGTGGCAAAAGCCATAGCTGCCCTACCCGCAGAAGGTCAGGTCGCGTTGTTTCAAGACTCCGTCCAGCAGAGGAAGCCTTCGGCTCTGAAGCTTATCCTAGCTTCTGCGTCTATTGATCCTGAGCAGTTAGCGACTGCATTTCTCCCTGCGGTTAGGCATGGCCATCTCGACATAGTAAGCGCGATGCTTCCTTATGTCGATGTGAATTTTCACGACAAGCTTAATGGCTATACTCCGCTGATGTCGGCGGCGATGCAACCCCAGACGGAGTGTGTGGACTTGCTTTTGGCGAGTCCGAATATTGACATAAATGCCACAACCACACCCGACAGCCACATTACTGTGGCAATACTGCTTGAGCCATATAGAGATTCTGAACATCCGGCATTGAAAGAACTTTCAGACATTGCAGACAAGATATTTAAGGATCCTCGTTTTGATGCAACGGCACATGACGCGCACAATAAGGCATTGAAAGAAATTGAATCGCAAAAGAATGAGAGATGGAAGCAGGTTACGGCTAGAGATGAAGAGAGACGTAAAGTGGTTCAAGATCTCGTAGCGCCCGTAAAAAGCGCGCTCGGGTTGTGACGTTTTACTTGGGGCGACTAAGAAATCGTGGACATTTTATTAAGGGAAAATCATCCGGAAAAACTGCCCCATAATATCCCCCGCGCCGTCCGTCGAATGGCTGTTTTCTAGGCTTTTGGCCATTTGTTTGCCAAGTTCGACCCCCGGCTGGTCGAAAGCGTTGATGTCCCAGATGACGCTCTGGACGAAGGTTTTGTGTTCATATAAAGCCAGCAGCATCCCTAGACGGTACGGGTCGAGCTTGTCGAGCAGGATCAAGTTCGAGGGGCGGCCTCCGGCGTAAACATCCTGCGGCTTTGCCGCCTGCTTGCGCCCCAAAGCAAGCGCCCCCATTTGCGCCGCCATATTCGACAGCAAGGCGCGGTGATGATCGGGCTGGTTCAGGTCGTCTGTGGCCACGCCGATGAAATCGGCGGGGATGATGTCGGTGCCTTGATGCAGGCATTGATGGAAACTGTGCTGGCTGATCGTGCCGCAATCGCCGAAGAGAACCGGCGCGGTCGCGTAACCTGTGGCCTCGCCGCCGCGCGTGACGGACTTGCCGTTGCTTTCCATCTCTAGCTGCTGCAAATAGCGCGGCAGATCGCGCAATCTTTCGCAGTAGGGCAAAATCGCCAAAGCCGACGCGCCCAAAAAATTTCGGTTCCAGATGCCGAGCAAAGCCAAAACAACCGGCATGTTGGAGACCAGCGGCGCGGTTTGGAAATGCGCGTCCATAGAAGCTGCGCCCGCCAGCAGGGCGCGAAAATTGTCGTTGCCTATGGCCAAACCCACGCTTAGCCCGACGGCGGACCAGAGGCTATAGCGTCCTCCCACCCAGTCCCACATCGGGAACATGTTCTCGGCGTGAATGCCAAAGGCTTCGACCGCGTCGCGGTTGACGGAAACGGCGACGAAGTGCCGCTCGACCGCGCCTTCGCCCAATTTTTCCACCAGCCAGCGCCGCGCGGAATGGGCGTTGAGCAGCGTCTCTTGCGTCGTGAAGGTTTTGGAAACGACGACGAACAAAGTCTGCGCCGGATCGACTTTCCTCAGAACGTCCGCAATGTCGAAAGCGTCGGCGTTGGCGACAAAATGCGTTTCAAAGCCTGACGCGTAAGGCTGCAGCGCCTTGGCCGCCAGACGCGGGCCCAGATCAGAGCCGCCGATTCCGATATTGACGATTGCGCGAAAAGGCTTGCCGGTCGCTCCTGTCCATTTTCCCGTGCGCACATCGTCGACAAAAGCCGAGATGCGGTTTTGCGCGGCGCGCACTTCCGGCATGACATCAATCGCGTCGAGAAAAACCGGCGCGTCGTCAAGGCGGCGCAGAGCGGTATGCAAGGCGGCGCGGTTTTCGGTCGCGTTGATTTTGTCGCCCTTGAACATGCGCGCGCGCCAGTCGGGGACTTGTTGCTGCGCGGCCAAGGCGACGAGAAGCGGCAAAGTCTCGGCGCTCACGTTCTGAAACGCGTAGTTCAGGCGCAAGCCGTCGAAAGCGATGTCGAAAGTCTTGAGTCGCGCAACATCGTCGAACGCGACTCTTGTTTGGCGTAGGGAATCGCGATGCCGAAGCAAGGCTTGCCAAGCGGGGGAGGAAGTCAGCGTCATGAGTCCTCGCGTAGAAAGGCGGCATTTTGACGGTTAGAAATAACAGTGCCGTGGAAACGGCTGGCTTCCCTCCCCCTCTATGGGGGAGGGGATTCCACCGTCCATCACTTATGTCGGAACGTAATGCGTCCTTTAGAGAGATCGTAGGGCGTCATTTCGACATTGACTTTGTCGCCAGCCAAAACGCGGATGCGGTTTTTGCGCATCTTGCCGGACGTGTGAGCCAGAACTTCGTGCCCGTTGTCCAAAATCACGCGAAACATCGCGTTGGGAAGAATTTCGGAAACGACGCCTTCAAATTCAAGAGGATCTTCTTTTGCCATTATCGGGCTTTCGGATGCAGGTTTCAATTTTCAGGCAAGGGGTAACAGGAATCCGCGCGAAGGTAAAGGGCAGTGAAAACAGGCATTTTCGCTCTACCGGCACTTTTCAATGGTTAACCCCACCGCCTTACCGGCCCCACATCCAGATGCACAAATTGGGATTTGGGGTAATAGCCGACGCCGCCGCGGCGCATTGTAAGCGCGGTTTGGTGCAGTGAAGGTAAAGGGGTGCCGTCCAAACGAACATCGATCGCCATGCCGCGCATGTGATAGCTGTTTCGGGCGACGCCGCCGCTGGCCTCGCGCAAATGCCGGTTCGTGGCAGGGCAGCGATAGCCGGAAATAACTTCTATCGCGCGATCGCTGCGCAGATTGGTTTGCAGATCGTGGAGCAAATCCATCAGCCCCAGACTCATAATATGCGTTTCGCCGGAATAATGGTCGCGCAGAATGTGGTTGATTTGCGCCCACGCGCCACGGTCATACACGCCGTCTTTCCAATAGGCCGTGCGCAACCTTTCATCAGTATGGAGATTATGAAACGAGAGAACCCGCGCGCCCTGCGCTTTCGGCCGCGGCGGCACAGCAGCCCACTTGGCAAAGGCGGGCGCGGAAACGCCGCAGGAAAGCGCCAAAAGCCCCCAACCCAAAAAACCGCGTCGCGTACTGTTGAAAAAACGATCCATGCGCAAAAGGTTCCCACAAACGATCTGCGCTGAATCTAGATTTATCGGCGCGGAGATGCAAGCAAGAACACGGGGGGAATTACTTTCGGTCGGCAAACAGGCTTCAATTTTTAACCTTATTCATTAACGATGAATCGTAACCATATATATCTTTTCGGAAATTTATTTTCCCGTCGCTGTCGAAAAAGACGCTCCAATAAAGGAAATAAACCGAAATCGGGCTGGCGAGGGTGACGGTGCGGGTGTTTCCGGCGTCGATTGCGTCCGAGATTCTTTGTTGATCCCAACCACCGTTTTCCTTGTTGTCTTCCAGCAAAATTTCCCCGACGCGCGTCGGCTCGGCCAGACGCACGCAGCCGGAGCTGAAATCGCGCGTGGCTTTTCCGAACAATTCCTGATGCGGCGTGCCGTGCATGTAAACACCGAAGGGGCTGTAGAAATTAAATTTCAACTGTCCGAGGCTGTTCATATCGCCCGGATCCTGCCGCAGTCGATAGGTGAATCCCTTGGGCGAAACATCTTTCCAGTCGATCGTCGTGCCCGCGGGATCGTCGTCGCGGCCAACAATCACCGCCCCCAGTTTTTCCAGATAATACGGGTTTTTGCGCAGTTTAGGCAGAATATCCTTGCGCGCGATCGACAGCGGCACATGCCAAGCGGGATTGATGACCATATTCAGGATCCGGCTATCGACAAAAGGCGTGGGACGATCGGTACGGCCATCAACGACGCGGCCTGTATAAACCTCGACGCCGTTTTCGCGGATGGTCACGGTGAAATCGGGAATATTGACCATAACGTAACGATCGGGCGGAAATTCCTCCGTCATATGCCGCCAGCGTTCCATATTGGCGCGGATTTGCAGAATGCGCTGCGCGACGGGAACATTCACCGCGGCCAGCGTTTCCGCTCCGGCGTGGCCGTCGGGCAACAAGCCGTTATGATTTTGATAGTCGATCAAGGCTTCTTCCAAAGCGTCGTCAAAGAAATCGCCCTGCCCTTCCGCGGGCACCGCGACATAACCTTCCGCCGCCAAACGCGCGCGCAGCTGCGCGACGCGAACACCGCGATCCTGCGGCAGCAACGTCGCGCCCGACGCCACGGTCGGCCAGCCACTTTTGGCCTCTATTTCGCTATAGCGCTGTAAGGCGGCGGCAAGCGCTCGGTAGGCGGTTTGCTGCGGCGCGATTTGCTGGAAGAAGTCGTTCATCGTTCCGCTTGTGATCGCGGCATTCAGCAAGGCCGGAATATCCGCGGCTTTACGATGAAAATCCCATCCGGGATAGAGGGCATCGAGATTAAGATCGTCGCCGTGCAGATCGTGCGCTAGATGCAACAGGCTGGCCGTGATCATGAATTCCAGCTTTTGCTTGTCCGGCTGCGCCGTGCTTGCCAAAAGGCCGCGCATGTCATCCAACCGGTAAACCTCTTTGTCCAGCCCGTGCCATGTGGCGAGTTGGTCGAGAGAGTCTATGAAACCCCCTGCCTTTTTCAGCGTTTCCTCATCGGACAAGTCCCACACCGGATGAAAATCGCGCAGGGCGTAAAACCGGCTCAACTCCTCTTTCGTTTGGGGAGCAACGCCAGAAATAGATTCGATATTCACCGTGAGCGATTGAGCAGGCGCGACCGGAAGGGCGCAAGCTGCGCCGGGCCAAAACAAAAACGCGACAAGGGCAAGAACGATCAACATTGCGGGGAAGCTTTTCCAAAAAACGCTCACAGCGCTATTCTGCCTCAAACAGGTAGGAAAAGGCTTAAAAATAAGTTTGCGAAAGGTTTACGCGGCGTGGTTTTTTTGGAAAAATGCTTACGGCGTCAAGTTTGCTGCATCAAACTTCGGAAAAGCGATTCAGCGAAATCCAATTTTTCACACATAACGAAGATTCTTAATTTGTTCGCGCAGTTCACCAAACAAGCTTGCTTTACCAGAATGAAGTTAAGCGCCGCACTTACCCCCCCTTTCTCGCCACCACGCTCCTCCCCTCCCTGCACAGCGGGACATAAGACACACCGGCTGTATCCATCACCCGCACCTGCTGATCGACCTCATCAACCGGCGCAGAGGCTAATTGCCATACTTTGTCGCGATAGGCCGCGCAGAAATTCGGAGCCGTCATATCGGCGACTTTTTGCCCAAATTCGTTGCCGAGCCGCGTACGCAAATGATCAAGACGCGCCACGGGATTGCCCTTCCCCGTCTTTTTGTACCAGGCGATCATCGTCTGTTCGGCGTTATGCAAAACGCCGATGTTGTTTTGGGTGAACCGCCCATAAGCCGTGGGCAAATCCTGCCCTCCCGACCCCTGACCGCACGTCAGCGTGATAACCATAAGCTCGGAATGCAGCCGCAGCCATTGCTCCGCCTCCATTTGCGTCGGCGCATAGCACGCGCCCTTGGCAAAAGCAGACGGGGAAAACACGGCCAAAACCAGAGCCAAAAGACAACAAGCATATCTCATCTCAGTTCCCTCTTCATTCGTCGGAAAGTCCGGCAGGCTAGCACATCTAAAAAAAGATGCGATCCTTGAAAAAACATCTTGCATTTTTCCCATATTTAGGATATGACTGTTCCTGCATCCTCAAAAAAAAGGATGTGTGACCAGTGAAGCGACCTCGCCAAGCCATGGATTGCGAGATCAACGCCAGCCGGTCATGACGGAAGCGAGCGGACGGATTGACACCCGTCCCCCCGGGGATACGTCACTCATTTGAAAAAGGATCGCGGCAATGGGCTAAAACGGATAGAACAGGTAAAAAAGATCGGCAAGGAAAGAATAGGACGCAAACTCGATTTCTCTGTTTTCCGACGCTTGTCCAAAAAAAACGAACAAGAACAAAAAAAGAACTTGCGCACACAGGAAAAGGCGTATAAAAGAACAAAACAGAAACAGCGATACCCCATTCCTCCTCCCTCCCTTTCCTGCTAACCAAAGGAGCCTCCCATGAGCGCCGCGCGCAACACCAACCTTCATATCGTCGAAAAAGAAAGCACCCCCATGAATCCCGAACGTCAAAAAGCCCTCGACGCCGCCCTCAGCCAGATCGAACGCGCCTTCGGCAAAGGCTCGGTGATGAAGCTTGGCGCGCAAGAAGCCGCGACCGAAATCGAAACCATTTCGACCGGCTCGCTCGGTCTCGACATCGCGCTTGGCATCGGCGGATTGCCGCGCGGACGCATCGTCGAAATCTATGGGCCGGAAAGCTCAGGCAAAACCACGCTCGCGCTGCATGTCATCGCGCAAGCGCAAAAAACCGGCGGCACCTGCGCCTTTGTCGACGCCGAACACGCCCTCGACCCCATTTACGCCCGCAAATTAGGAGTAAAAATCGATGAACTTCTCATATCCCAGCCCGACGCCGGCGAACAGGCGCTTGAAATCGCGGACACTCTCGTACGTTCCGGGGCCATTGACGTTCTGGTGGTCGATTCGGTCGCGGCTCTCGTACCGCGCGCCGAGCTGGAAGGCGAGATGGGCGACAGTCATATGGGGCTGCAAGCGCGCCTAATGAGCCAAGCGCTGCGCAAGCTAACCGGATCGATTTCCAAATCGCGCTGCATGGTGATCTTCATCAACCAGATTCGCATGAAAATCGGCGTGATGTTCGGCAATCCCGAAACCACGACGGGCGGCAACGCGCTGAAATTCTACGCCTCCGTCCGCCTCGACATCCGCCGCATCGGCGCAATCAAGGATCGCGAAGCGATCGTGGGCAACCAGACCCGCGTCAAGGTCGTGAAGAACAAACTCGCGCCGCCCTTCCGCACCGTGGAATTTGATATTATGTACGGCGAAGGCATTTCCAAAATTGGCGAGTTGATCGATCTCGGCGCGCAAGCGGGCGTGGTCGAAAAATCCGGCGCTTGGTTTTCCTATGACGGCCAGCGCATCGGCCAAGGCCGCGAAAACGCCAAGCAATTCATGCGCGACAACCCCGATATGGCAAAAGCCATCGAACAAAAAGTCCGCGCGAACGCAGGCCTTGTCGCCGACGCGATGATGGGCGCGCCGGTAAGCGAGGACGATGCGGAAGGGGCGGCGTAAAGCCCTCCCCTTGAACGATTAGGACAAGCATGATTCTTTTTGTGAGTCAGAAACAAAAACGCGGCGGTAGCGGCAGGATTCTCTCCCCCTCTGGGGGTGGGAATTCCCGCCGTTTTTTGTGACGGATCGTGTTAGAAATTGCTTTATGACGCAATAAGATTAGGCCGCCAGACGGATTGTCTTTGGTAATGCCCTCAAGATGCCGATGAGCTTGTCGACGCGTTGTTCCCAAGTGATGCAGGCATAAGGCTTGGCAGCGGCGTCGGCGTCTTTCAGCGCATGCGCGCACTCTTCCGCGCTGTCGATAAGGGTCAGGCTTTTTTGCATCAGAAGGGCTTGGGGAATAGCCGTTGTGATCACTTTCAGCCCTGCATTAAGACAATGATAATAACGCAAAGGGTCGATGTAACGCGTCAGCTCGATGCCCGTGTGGTAGGGAGCAAAAGTGACGGCATAGCGACCAAGGATGCAG
Organism: Alphaproteobacteria bacterium; assembly: GCA_031291395.1. Classification (GTDB taxonomy): domain Bacteria; phylum Pseudomonadota; class Alphaproteobacteria; order UBA9219; family UBA9219; genus CAIXLI01. The sequence continues at coordinate 41,931 of JARLJD010000021.1, forward strand.
GGCAGATCGTCCGACGTGTAGGCTCCATGATACTGAATATTCCCATGGTTCGCCGTCAGCGCCTCGACCTGCGCAAGCGTGGCGGAATGGGCGTCATAGACTTGCCCGTGGATATGAAAAATGTTCGCAGGGCAAGCTTCCGCCACCTGTTCCATCAAATCGAAGTCGAAGCGGTCGTCGAGGCTGGCGAGGATCAGCACCGCGCTCCGGTCAATTCCTTCATGCGACATGGGGCTGATATGCGAGGCATTGCCCAAATGCTGCGAGGCAGGAAACAATTCCTGCAAAGTCGGCGCGGCATGGACGATAAGGTCGGAAAACCATTGCATGACGCGAATGCCTATGACGGTGCGCAAACGCGCGAGTCCCGTATAATGATAACGCAGATCGTCATGCATATCGAGGCACCAGATCCCCCGCGGCGCTATCAGGCGCAAAAACGCGGTAATGAATGGGAACGAGGTGTTGGTCGTATTGAAGAAGACGTTAATCTTGCCGTCAGGCTTGAATCTGCGCAGGAAAGACAGCAACTCGACGAACGAGATGAGCGCTGTGTGGCCATCGGGATACGTGAGCACAGGCTGCCGTTTGAGCCAGATATAATAGGTTTCGTAATCGCGGCGCAGCGCCGTGACGAGGGGAAGCCGGAAGTCGGTCGCGCTGTCGCGGCACGTCAGAACGAAGAAACGGAAAGGTTTTTCAGGAGAGTCAAGCACGCGCCGTCCCTCCCCGAAGCATCGTAAAATAATATTTAAGCTGGCGCAGCGATGCTGGCCACAAGAGGCCGAGGAAAGGCACTACTGCTGTCCATAAGCCTAATTGTTGCCAGAAAAGCCCAATAGTCGCGGCCGCCCACCAAATGCCGGACACCTTATAATCGGGCGATCCGGTCAGCCGCGCCATAGACAAGTGAATGACGACATAGCTTGCCAGAGCGCCAACCTCAGCCCAGCCATAGCCGATGACGCCGAATTTTTCGATAGCAAACCACGCCGTGACTGCGAACAAGGTCACATGGGCGATATGGAACAGGGCAACGTCCCAATTCTTGCGCAGCACATAAAGAACCGAGGAATGCGTATTGAACTGCGCATTGGTCAGGTAACTGAGGGCAAGGAACGGATAGATTTCCATAACAGGATCCCACCGCGGCCCGAAGATGAGCGGAAGAATGATTTTTCCGAACCAGCCGAAACCAAGAAGAATGGGCCCCAGCGCCAGCATTTGCATCTGCATGCCGTGGGTGACGGCTCCCACCAGTTTTTTCGGCTCATTCTGCACCTTGGCAAGCGCGGCAATAGACAGCCGCCATGTGATGGTTTTGACGAAAGAGAGCATCTCCAGCAAACGAATGCCAAGGCCGACCTGCCCAACGGCCTCGGCGCCCAGAAAATGCCCGACGATCAAGGGATTCACAAGGCTGCGCAGTTGCCACAGCCAATTAGCAGCCGTAAAGCCGAGCGTATAGCCGAGCATGCGGCGAACAATCGCCAGATTCCATGCGAGACGCGGCATATAGCCAGCCGCGATATGCGAGGCGATGCACAAAAAAGCCTGCTGTGCGCACCAGCCTGCCACCAGCGACCACGCGCCGAAATGCATGAACACCATCGGAATGGCGATCAGATAATAAAGGATTTGCCCGCTCATCTCTATCATGGCGATGCGGCGGAAATCCAGCGCGCGCTCAAGCTGGGCGGTTGCGCCGACGGCGACCGTCTGGAAAATCAGCGCGCCGCCCAGCACTGCCAAAAACGGCTTAAAGCCCTCCACATGAACCCACCTGCCGATAAGATCCAGCGAAATTTCTGTCCCGGCCAACATAAGAAGAGCGCCCGCCAGCAGTAAAGTCGTGGCAATATGATAATCGTGTTTTGTGATCTGCGGCGCGCGCACCAGATAAACGCCGATTCCCGCCTGTCCCAAATTCTGGATGTACTGATAAATCCCCAGCGCAGCGGCATAGGCTCCGTAGCGTTCGGGGCCGATGATGCGGGTGATCATCAGCACGCCAATCAGGCTCAGCCCCATGGAAATGATTTCGCGGCCAACAAGGAAAACGCCGCCTTTCAGGACGCGTTCTTTCAGCCCTTGTTCCCTCGCGATAACGGGCGCAGCTTCCTCCAGCGAAGGGGCGGTTTCAGGCGCTTGTGATTGATCGCCGATCATGATTTTCAGGAACGTTCCGGCAGGGTAGCCAGAACCTTCAAGCCTAACATGCGCTCGACGCTCTCGGCCGAGATAAGCGTCTGGCGAAACACCAGCGCATAAACAAGGATTGCCCCCGAACCCAGCGTTCCCAAAATCATGCCCACCAGCGCATACAGCAAACGGCGCGGCTTGGTTGGAATGGTCGAGGCGTTGGGTTTCTCGAACACGTCGACGCTGACAAACTTCTGGCGATCCAGTTGTTCATTGGTCATGGCTTGCTCATAGCTTGCGCGGCTGGTGCGCACGAGACCATCGAGCGTATCATGCTCGCGTTCCAGCGACTCTAGTGTGCGGGCTACCTCTTCCATCGATTTCTGGCGGGCATCCATATTGTCGAGCGTTGCTTTTTGCAAAGCGATTTGCTGGTCGAGAGCCGAGGCATCGGCCTGAGCCGTCTGCAACTTCAAAACGGCATCGTCGTAAACAGGGTCGACATAGGCCGGATCCTGCTTCTTCCAGTCATGAACGGTCGCCACGCTCAGCTTCTTTTCGCCTGTGCCGCTTTCTTCCTTAATCGAAAAAGGACTGAGTTCCTTGAGCCGTTGCGTATAGAAATCCTCACGACCATGCTGATCCAGCGCGCGGGTTTCAAGGGAACGCAAGGTCTCTGCCACAACAGAACGATCCTGAATTAACTGCGCGCGTTGCGCGGCGACGTCGTAAATCTTCTGCGACTGGCGCAACGCGGTAATCCTCTTCGTCACAGCGTCCAATTGATCCTGATAATCCTTGGTTTTCTGCTCAAGAAATTCGGGACGGTTGTCGCTGTACAAAGTTGTGTGTTTTTCCTGATAGATTTGCAGCAGGTCATTCAGCGCTTCGATCGCCACGTCGCGGTTTTGATTCAAAAAGCTTACTGTGATCACTTCCGACATCATAGCGGTATCTGTTTTCAGCGCCTTTTTGAACTGTTGAATGGCCTCGTCGATCGGGCGCGGGCCGGATGCGCCTTGATTGGCGAGCGCGGGGTAAAGCTTGTTCAAACCAACGCGACCGATGGTCTCCTCGATTAGGTCGTTGCTGGACAGGATTTCCAGTTCCGAATTCATGATTTCCTGTTTGGTGAGGTACGGCTCGACCGCAGCGGATTGGCCGGGGTCGGGACGGCTTTGGAATTCGCGGCCGCTTTTAATCAAAAGCTCGGCATTCGCTTCATATTTCGGCGGCGACAGGAAAGACAGCCCCAGCACAAGCGCAAACAAACCAAAAAAGGTAATGAGCACAATGCGATGCTCTTTGAAAACAATACTCAAAAATTCACGCTTCTTAAGTGGGGATGTGTACATAGCCAAAGTCCAAATTATTAAATGTCAACGAATTACGCAATAAAACCATAATTTACCGCCTAGTGCCAGCAAAATAAATACTTGCAAGTATTTATTTCCATAGCTTGTACGCGCCATACGCTGGTATTGTAATAACGGTCGCTTTTATATTCATATGAGCTTCTGTCCGGTGGCTATATCCTGATTATAACAGGGGAATTTTTATAAAATATGAGCCTTGATAAAAAGATCATCTTAGGAATCCCGACTCTCTCGGTGACGACTGGCGAAGGCATCCGTCTGCTTAACCAGAAAGTGCAGGAAGGCCAAAAAACTATGGTCGGTTTCCTGAATGCGCACACGGCGTTCATTGCGGCTAAAAGCAAAGATGTTTCCTCTGTTTTACAAAGATTCACCATCTTCAATGATGGCCTTGGCATCGATATCGCAAGTTGGTTGAAATACGGCACCGCCTTTTCCGATAATTTGAACGGCACGGATTTCACGCCGCTTTACCTTGCCAAATCAACCAACCGCTTCCGTATTTTTTTGTTGGGAGCCCGCGCCGAAGTGGTCGAGAAAGCCGCGCAATATCTGACCGAAACCTATCCGCAGCATCGAGTGGTCGGTTTTTGCGATGGTTATTCGCATTGCGACGAAACGCTGCCGGAGCGTATCCGCCATACGGAAGCCGACCTTATTCTCGTCGCTATGGGCAATCCTCTGCAGGAATTATGGGTGGCAGAAAATTTTGAGAAAACCGACGCCGTCATGGCGATGTGTGTCGGCGCCTTGTTCGATTTCTTTGCCGGACGCATGCCGCGCGCGCCGCGGTTGCTGCAAAGGCTGCGGTGCGAATGGCTGTTCCGCCTGTGTTGCGAGCCGCGGCGTTTGTGGGGACGCTACACCGCCGAGAGTCTGCTCTTTCTTCTCTATGCGCTTTGGGACGGCGTCAAATACCGGCTTTTGCACCGCTGACTATTATTTGAGTCCGGCCCCCACTAAATGCCGATCGATCGATAGGCTTTCGCGACGCCTGCCGCCATTATGTAATCAGAATAGAAATCGCGTTGGCGCGCATGGCAGCGCTCTGCCCATGCGCGCATATCAATGTTGCCCGTGATGACGGTGGCGAGCGCATGAGTTAGCGCAGGGATATCGCCTGCCGGGACGACGGCTTCGGCAGCGACAGGCTCCAGAACTTCTGGAATGCCCTCAACCCTTGTGCCGATAACCGGCAGGCCGGACGCCATCGCCTCAATCATGACCATCGGCAGTCCTTCGCCACACAGGCTTGGCACCACCAGCATATCCATTGCCGCAAATTCTGCCTTCATGTCGCTCGCGAAGCCAGTCCAGTCGATGGCTTCGTTCAGCCCCAACCGATCGGCCTGCGTTTTGACCTGATGTTCATAGACGGGGTCTTCGAATTTTCCGACTGCGCGCAACCGTGTCCCCAAGCCTTGATGGCGCAGATTGGCGAGCGCTTGCAGAAGGATTTCGATGCCTTTACGCGGACGGAACAGGGCGGCAATTCCTAACGTCCAAATGCCTCGCGGCGGTTGCCATGTGCAGACGTCGCTGACGACAGGAACGCCGTTCGGAACCAAAGCAACCTTGTGTTCGGGATGCCCCGACTCCAGCAATTTGTTTTGCAGGCTTTGCGATACGGCAATCAGTTTCTGGGCACGCTTAACGCAGGAATGCTCGACCTGAGCATTGACGATATTGCGTATGATGCCGGAGGTATCCTGAGATGCCGGGCTGTGGATGTGACAGATGACAGGGCGCTTGGTCAGTCGCGCCGCCAAACGCCCTGCCAGCGCCGATCGCGGCGTATGCGTATGGATGGCGTCATATCGTCCGGCCTCGATTAAGGCGGCAAGACGTCTGCCGATGCTTATGTCCATGCGCGATCCCATCGGCACGATCTCCAGCGGCGTTGCGCGGTTGTGGCGCTTTGCGGAAAAAGCCCCCTCCTTCAGGCAGGCGAAACCGAGATCGTAGCCGAGTTCAGGCAATCGTGCGGCGAGCAAATCCTGCACACGCTCGGCTCCGGCGTAGAATTCTCCGTTGATAATATGCAGAATCTTTGCGGCCATGCTATACGGTGCCTTCTGCTAGAATGCGTGTTCGCGTTTTAAAAGCGTCGGCACCGTTTTAAGCATGATGACGATGTCTAGCCACAGGCTCCAATTGCGCGCGTACCACGCTTCGAGATTGACGCGTTCCTTAAACGTCAGATGATTGCGTCCGCTGACCTGCCACGGGCCGGTGATGCCGGGACGCACGGATTCATAGAAGCTGAAATCATCGGCATAAAGACTTTCCTGTCCCGGCATGCAGGGGCGCGGGCCGACGAGGCTCATATCGCCTTTCAGTACGTTGATCAGCTGCGGCAATTCGTCGATGCTCGTGCGGCGGATAAAGTGGCCAAACGGCGTCACGCGCACATCGTTTTTCAGCTTCTGATACTTATTCCATTCTTCGGCCGCGTCAGGATTTTCTTGCAGATAGCGATCTAGAACCTGCTCGGCGTCGGCGCGCATCGAACGGAATTTATAGCATTTAAAGAAGCGTCCGTTCTGCCCGACCCGCTCTTGATTGAAGAAAGCCGTGCCGCCGTCGCGGCGAACGGCAAGGGCAACGATGACAAAAAGCGGCGACAGAACAAGCAGCGCCATGCCCGCCAGAACGATATCGACCAAACGCTTGATGAAGCGCGGCAAAGGAAGTTTTAACCTGTTGGTGTCGTGCAACATCATGACGTCCTGCATCATAAAGTGATGCGGCGTGAGCGTGCTGGAGGGCAGTCCCTGCCACGGCGGAATAATTGAGCACGGAACGCGCGCGCGCGGGAGGGATTTCAGCGCGGCCTGATAGCGTTCGATCTCACTGCCTTCGAGCGCCAGAAAAATATAATGCGCATCCTGCAGCATCAAAACCTGTTTCCATGCGCTGGTTTTCGTCATGTCCGACAGGACAGTCGGCGGCAAAATATCGACGATTGCAAAGCCGACGTGACGGTCGCGCGACAAGGCTCTCAGTGCGGCTTCAGCTGTCGGCCCTTCGCCGATAATGATGGCGGGAATGCGCCACGCCCCAGTTCTTTCCAATCGAGAGCGAACGAAGCTGCGTCCCGCCAAGGAGAAGAAGGCGAAAAGCATCCAGCCGAAAGCGACCCACAGGCGCGAACTATTGCTGCGCGCCGCAAATTCAATAAATCCGCTGGCAACAAAACCGACGCTTGCGACGCCAAGGATATTGCCCACCGATTCCCAATAAGGCAGACGCTGGCGGTAATGACCGCGGCTATCGAGCCACAAAATCGCGGAAAGGCTAATCGTCCAGAAAACAAAGTCTTGTTGCAGCGTAACAAAGCTGAATAAATCCTGAGAGGGGCCAGCATCCATTAACTCATGCCACGCCCATACAAAGGCCGCTCCGCCGAAAAAAGAAAGAACCAAAGCAAAAACATCCGCGGTCAGAAGCCAAAGACCCGTCGCGCGCATGCGGCTGGCAAAATCCGGAAAGCTCTGAGGCGCTGTCGATACGCCGCTTCGTAACCCCGCGCGTTTTTTATAAGCGGGTTGAATTCTGGCGGCAACAGAAGCCGTGTCAGCATAAATTTGAAGCATAAAATTACAAAATGCAGGTTTAAAATATTTGCCGAAAACGGATGAGGGTACCCATTCGTTTGTGTACAAGAGTATAGTTTATTATGGCGAAACTAAATATCTTATTTTAACGGCGCGCAACTTCAAATTTTCGCCGCTTCGATTAATGAAAACAAACACCGAATAACTAATTGATAAACATACAAATAATGCAATGCCTGTCAGCTATTTGCTTGCCGGAGGGCTGAAAAAATCCATTGTTCGTAACAGCCTTCGCATGGCCTTATCCAAAACCATTGTCGGGGAAAACATCATGCGTTTGCCGTCAACAAGGCATTTGTCGCCCCATGCCGACAGGTGGTGGAAGCCGTGAGGGTTCTTTCCATGCGCGGGTTGTATTTGGGTTGCCTCTTCTTCCCGGAAGGATTCAATCGAGCACTCTGTGATGCGCATAATGCGAAGCGCGCCGCCGTAGCGTTTGGTGCAATCCTGCGCGGGGCGATAAAGTTTCCCATCCTTACGAAAGGGCGTTCCCCCGCAACGTGAGTGCTGAAGCCCGCGTATGACGGGATTGGCTGCGTGCGGACGCCACGACCCTGTAAGGCTTGAGGCATAAATCAAATTAAGGTTATCCCAAGCGCCAAGGTTCGCATCGGTATAGGCGATCCAGAAATATCCGCCTTCTTCAAAAATAACGCTGTCTGCCGCGGCAACGCCTGATAAAGGCGTGGCAATCTTTTTCCAGCGCTGCTCTGTCTCTTTCCAACAGAAAATGGAAAGTTCCTGTGCGGCGGCGGATTCCGGCATGGCGTAGACTTCGCCTTCATGCATAAACAGGAAAGGAAAGGAAAGGTGACAGGAAAATGAGAAATTTTGCTCAGCTTCAGAGATAATGCGCCCGTTTTTAATCCCGAGCCTGTGGATGGAGCCAACAGAGGTGGCAAAGTCATAATTTTCACACAAGATAATATCGGAGCGCCCGGGCCAAGGAAAGGGATCGGCCAGATACCGCACTTTGAATCTCGAAGACAACCACCGGACAGGAGGGCACACCGTCCAATCAAGCGCATTGGCAATCGGCTGATCGACGATGCCGATCATCCAGTTTTCGTGTAGAAAGATCGCAACGAGTTTAAGCCATAGCTGTTTGATGAAGATTTTCACACGAAGCCCCTTAGGGAACAAAAAACGACGCAGTAAGCAATTTTATGGCTACACCATTTTCCGCGGTTATTCAATTTAGCTGCTTTATTTGCAAAACGATTCTGTAAAAACGGCTACATTGATTTTCCTTCCTCCCTCCCCCTAAACCGCAAGATAAATGGTTGGGGACACCAAACAAAACACGATCTTCTTCCAACTTGTTTTTCCTATACGGCCTGACAAATGCCGATTGAAGTGGATTCCGTGATTATTTTCTGTGTAAAGTCGATCCTTGATCCTATGCTTGTGTCCCCTGCCCCCAAGTCTTCCCAAGGAGATTCCCCATGAGCGACCATCCCCAGCGCCGTTTGTCTATCGGAGATCGGCTTCCGCCTTATCTCGGTTTTACGGACAAGGGTTCGCTTTACACTTCCGAGGATCAGACCGGACGAACGGTCGTATTGATTCTGGCGAAGAATATGGGCTCGGCGGAACTCACGCCGCTGCTGGCCGCTTTCTCGGCGCATGTCGATGCTTTTGCGGCGCTGGGAGCCGATGTGGCGGCCTTGATCGGCGACACGGCGGAAAATGTTTTTGAATTCAGTATGGCGCATCCCGGGCGCGTTCCGTTGGTCGGCTCTTTGAACCATTTCAATTTTCCGGAACATGTCAGCTTCGACAGCGAAACGCCGGTAGTTTTCGTAGCCGACCGCAACATGCGCCTTGCCGGACGTTTCGACTCAGGCGAGCCGGAGCAAATCGTCGGCGCGGCTTTGGCTGCGATCAAAAACCTGCCGAATGAGCCTGCGCGCGACGTGATCCTTCCTGCGCCCGTTCTGGTTCTGCCCAACCTGATCGACCGCGACATGTGCCGCGAGTTGATCGCCCTTCATACAACAGGCCCCACCGCGGAAAGCTCTACCGTCATCCTCGGCGGCGACGGCAAGACGCGCATCAAGGTCAAGCCCGAAGCCAAGATACGTCAGGATTTTCTTATCAAGCGCGACCATCCCATGCATTCGCGGATCATGGAAATCCTGAGGCAGCGTTGCTTTCCTGAAATCAAACGCGCGTTTCAGGCCGAGATGACGCATACCGATATTTTCCTTGTCGCCTGCTATCCGGGCGGCGGCGGGCATTTCAGTCGGCACCGCGACAATCGCCCTAAAGCCGTCGCCTTCCGCCGCTTCGCGCTGTCGATCAACCTGACCGTGGCCGAGGAAGGCTACGAGGGCGGCTTTTTGATGCTTCCCGAATTCAGCCAAAACCATTACCGCATCCCGACCGGCGGCGGCATCATCTTCTCCGTCGCCCTGATGCACGAAATCACGCCGGTTCTCAAAGGCAACCGCTACGTCCTCGTCACGCATTTGTTCGACGCGCAGGGAGAAATTGAACGAAGAGCGGTCGAGGGGGAGTGAGAGACAAAGCCGCACATTTCTTGGTTATATTGTGGGTCAGCAGGATTATGCTTTTCGTAGGAGCGGCTTCCAGCCGCGACTGTTGACATAATAACAAGAGGTCGCGGCTGGAAGCCGCTCCTACGAGAAAGCGCAATTTTCGGTGTGTCGCAGTATAGAAGCACAGTCCTAAATCACCGGCGGTTTATCGTCATGCTCCAGCACATTCATCAAGGCGTGCTGGAACGCTTGAGGATTTGAAACAACATCGAAGGGCGAAATATCGCCCCCTGCGCCGTGCACGAGAATCGTGCCATAGCCAAGGATGCGCCCCGTGATTGTCTGATCGAAATTGACGCCGGTGACGCGGTTGATCATGATCTCGAACGTCGAGCGCGAGATGAAGCCGTATTTGGCGATCAGCCTTCGGTTGGTAATGGCAAGCTCCGTCGCGGATTGGCGTATGATCGCGCCGATTAAAAGTCCAAGCCCCAGCAGAGCGACGATAAAACCAGCCCCCGCGACAACCCGCCCCCCCAAAGGAACGGCGACCGCGCCCAACGCAAGGCCGACGACACGATAACTTAAAAATCCGACAAGCCCGCCGACGACGGTCATGATCATCCCGGGAATAAAAATGATCCAATGCAGCGTCGCGATATGAACAAGCCGTTCATCGGGAAGCAGCAGTTTATTCAGATAGGACATAAGAGAGTTTCCGCGTTGGGGTTGATAGGGTAGCGCAAGCAAGCAAATTTGTTTGACGGTTAAAACTCACAGCGAAGAAGGAGCGGCAGAATCCCCCCCCCCCCCCCTCGCGGGGAGGGTTAGGAAGGGGGGAGTTCTGCAAGAGATCACGTTTGGGATTATAAACAATTGCGCCACATGACGGTTCCTAATCCCCAACCGCCTTTCCCAGTCGCTCTCCCCCCTCCCTAACCCTCCCCGCGAGGGGGAGGGAATCCTGCCGTTATCGCTTCACTGTTATTCTCAACTGTCAAACAGTGGCATTTATTTTCTCACGCCGCCTTACTGCGCAAGATTCTCCTCGCTCAAAAATCTCTCCGCCTCCAGCGCCGCCATGCATCCCATACCTGCGGCTGTCACAGCCTGACGATACACTTTATCCTTAACGTCGCCCGCGGCAAAGACTCCTGCAACATCCGTCGCTGTGCTGTCGGGTTTGGTGATCAGATAACCTTCGGCGTCCATCTTCAATTTGCCCTGAAAAATTTTCGTCGCTGGCGTATGCCCTATCGCGATGAACAATCCCGAAGCCGGTATCACCCGCTCCAAACCGGTTTTCACATTGCGCACGCGCACGCCGGTGACGGCGAGCACGGGCTTTTCCTCGCCGATAACCTCTTCGATCACGCTGTCCCATTCCACGGCGATTTTCGGATGCGCCAGCACGCGCTCTTGCATGATCTTCTCGCCGCGGAACGCGTCGCGGCGATGGATCAACGTGACTTTGCTGGCGAGATTGGCAAGATACAACGCTTCCTCCAGCGCGGTATTGCCGCCGCCGACGATGCAGACTTCCTTGCCGCGGAAGAAAAACCCGTCGCAGGTCGCGCAGCCGGAAACGCCAAAGCCCTGGAATTTTTTCTCGCTGGGAATGCCCAGCCAGCGCGCTTGAGCGCCCGTGGCGATGATGACGGTGTCGGCGACGAAAACATCGCCCGAATCCGCCTTGCATACAAACGGGCGGCGAGTGAAATCGACCTCGGTGATCACATCGAAAACAATCTCCGTCCCCACGCGCGCCGCTTGCGCCGCCATTTGTTCCATCAGCCACGGCCCCTGCACGGCATCGGCAAAGCCCGGGTAATTTTCGACGTCCGAGGTAATCGTAAGCTGCCCCCCGGGCTGCATCCCCTGAACCAGAACCGGCTTCAAATTAGCCCGCGCCGCATAAATCCCCGCCGTATACCCCGCAGGGCCAGCGCCGATAATCAGAGTTTTAGTGGTATGGGTGGTTGGCATTCAAAGAATCCTCAAGCTGATGATTCCGTAATATAGAAGCGATTGTGGGGAGAAGATAGAGGGCGAGGCGCTCTTCCGGCATTAATCAACCAAAACGGGTGCAAGGATCGGGTTAATCAGATTTCCAATAGACAGAGGGGCGATTCCCCCGCCACTCTGGAAATAATCCAGAAAAAGCTTGGCAGAAATAAACTTGCCGCGCTATTCTGCGCGCGCTGTCGGTTCAGCGCCTCGCGGGTGTAGCTCAATGGTAGAGCAGAAGCTTCCCAAGCTTACGACGAGGGTTCGATTCCCTTCACCCGCTCCATTTAGTGATTTTAGAACGTCCCCCAAAATCCTGAAACTTATAGAAAACGGCGTAAATAAAGGCTATTATGGCTCTGCGTTGTCCGAAAGCGTTTTCCTGCTCCCTGCCCGACTGGGGGCAGAAGGGGAAAGACGCAGAAAATCCGCCCTCAGCGTTTTGCAAACGCCGTCTGCAAAAACGCAAAAAAGAACTGCGCCGCCAAGGATGTCGCCAGATTTGCGTCGCTACGGAATCTTTCCAAGCGCCGGATTTTTATCGCAAATCGGGCTACCGCCTTGCCGCCACAATGCCTCAATATAATAATGGACATGAGCAGCTTATATTCCGCAAGCTTCTGCGGCAAGAAACGGAAACGACAGCATGACTTCCCTCCCTTTCCCCGTCGAACGTTATCGCGAGGATTTTCCTATCCTCGCGCAGCAAATCCACGGGCATCCCTTGGCCTATCTCGACACCGGCGCGAGCGCGCAGAAACCGCGCGCTGTGATCGAGGCGATGACGCGCTTCATGGAAAACGACTATGCCAACATCCACCGCGGCGTGCATGAATTGAGCCAGCGCGCCACGGACAAATACGAAGCCGTGCGCTCGGTCGTTCAAAACTTCATCAAGGCGGAACATGACGACGAAATCGTCTTTACGCACGGCGCGACCGATGCCATAAATCTCGTCGCGCAAACATGGGGGCGCACATTTCTGAAAGCGGGCGACGAGATCGTCATCACGGCTTTGGAACACCACGCCAATATCGTCCCGTGGCAAATGCTGCGCGAGGCGTTCGGCATCGATCTGCGCGTCGTCCCCATCACGCCCGAAGGCGAAGTGCGGGTAGAAGACGTCAAAGCAGCCCTGTCGCCAAAAACGAAATTGGTCGCCTTCGCGCATGTGTCGAATGTGCTGGGAACCGTTTTACCGGCGAAGGAAATCGTCGCGCTGGCGCATGAGGCGGGCGCATTGGCGCTTGTCGACGGCTGCCAATCCATAAGCCACATGCCGGTCGATGTGCGCGACATGGATGCGGATTTTTTCGTTTTCTCCGGCCACAAACTCTATGGCCCCACCGGCATCGGCGTTTTGTACGGCAAGCGCGAGATTCTGTCCCGCATGCCGCCTTGGCAAGGCGGCGGCGACATGATCGCCAGCGTTACCTTCGCCGAAACGACCTATAAAGAACCGCCGCACCGCTTCGAAGCCGGAACGCCGCCTATCACCGAAGTCATCGGTTTGGGCGCGGCGATTGATTATGTCTCGGCGATCGGCATGAACAACATCGCGCAACACGAAAAAGACATCCTCGCCTATGCCACGGAAAAACTTTCGCGCGTCGACGGCATGCGCATCGTTGGCCAAGCCAAAAACAAATCCGGCATTATTTCTTTCATCATGGAACAAGCGCATCCGCATGACATCGGCACCATTCTGGATCGCCACGGCGTCGCGATCCGCGCAGGGCATCATTGCGCCCAGCCTTTGATGGAACATTTGGGATTGGTGGCCACGGCCCGCGCCTCCTTCGGCCTCTACACCTCGCGCGAGGATATAGACGCTTTGGTCGCGGCGGTAGAAAAGGTGGAGGAGATATTCGGATGAACGAGAACGCCCTGACGCTTGAAGGCGTACGCGCAGCTTTTCACGATAACATACCTCGCTATACGCACATTGCGGGCGTTGTCGGACTAGCTGAAAACATAGAGAAGAATTACGGAAAATTTGACGGCAAACTCATCCGCGCGGCGATCTATCACGATATTGGTTATGCTGAACCATACCGCGTCACGAACTTTCATTCCGTCGATGGGGCGCTTGCCGCGCGCAAACATGGGATCGGCGAAGATATTGCGGAAGCCGTTTTATATCACACGGGGTCATGGATAGACATGCGCCTTTTGCGTCTCGATCTTAAAGATTATTACGATGCCGAGTGCCGCATGATGAAAACGCCATTGAATCGCGCCGTTAGTTTTTGCGATCTCCACACAGGGCCGCTGGGACAAAGATTTTCGCTCGATGAAAGGTTAGCTGATATTGTGAATCGCTATGGCCCCAAATCTAATATTCTTGAGGCCTTCAAGGTGTATGATAAACGCTTTCACGAAATAGACTCAGAGTGGTCGCCTTATCTCGACCCCTTACAAGGTTCTTCTAATGGATAACGACCTTCGCGACCTCTATCAAGACCTCATCCTCGACCACGGCAAGCATCCGCGTAATTTTCATGCTTTGCCGAACGCCAACCACGAGGCTTTGGGGCATAATCCTTTGTGCGGCGACAAGATCAATTTGTACGTCACGGTTGACGCCCAAAACGTCATTCAGGATGTCGCCTTTCAAGGCAGCGGCTGCGCGATTTCAATGGCCTCGGCGTCGATGATGACCGAAATGCTGAAAGGCAAAACCGCCGAGGAAGCCGCGCGGCTGTTCGCGTATTTGCATGATGCCTGCACAGGGAAATCCGCGGACAAAGCCGGATTGGATGAAGACGCTGTTGATCGTATCAACGCCCTGTCCGGCGTCCGCGACTATCCCATCCGCGTCAAATGCGCGACTCTGGCGTGGCACACGTTGCAAGCGGCGTTGAAGAACGATAAGAAGGTTTCGACGGAATGAGAAACGCCCCGACCTGCTGACAAACAACCGACGCCGATAACCCCTCTCCGCCCGCCCTTGCGGGGGGAGAGGGGGGATACCGAAATTCCCGCAAGAGCAAAACGTGGAAAGGGGTGAGGTGGGTGGTGAAGATTATTCACGCCTTCAACCGCCCACCTCACCCCTTTCGTTCTACGGCTTAAGTTCGACGTTCTGTCCCTCCCCTCTCCCCCCGCAAGGGCGGGCGGAGAGGGGTTATCGGCGCCGTTGCTTGTGTCAAAAAGTTTGGAAATCAGGAATGACCGACATACCCGCAACATCCCCCGAATCCTTGGCCGAATCCGTCGCCATCTTTGGCGAACGCGTGATTGCGCGGCTTAAAACCGTCTTTGACCCTGAAATTCCCGTCAACATCTTCGACCTCGGGCTGATCTATAAAGTCGATATCGACCCCAAAGACGGCGAGCGCTTCAACGTCACGATCGACATGACCCTGACCACCCCCAACTGCCCCATCGCCGATCAAATCCCCCTTATGGTAAGACAGGCCGTCGGCAGCGCCGAAGGCGTGGACGACATTGCCGTCAATCTCGTCTGGGACCCGCCGTGGGACAAATCTATGATGTCGGACGAGGCGCGTATGCAGTTGGATTTGTTTTAGCAATGGAATTTTAAGACATTTTCTGTAACAAAGAGCGTCATCCCCGCGCATGCGGGGATCCATCTTCCTTGCTTTCTTGTGACCAAGATGGATCCCCGCTTTCGCGGGGATGACGTCCGGTTTAAAACCTCTAACCCCCTGTATTCCCCATGCCCGCCAAAGAAATCCTTCTCTCCGATTACGAAGTTCCCGCTTTTCTGGTCAAAAAAGTCGATCTCGACATTGATATTCAGCCCGATCACGCCATGGTTTCCTCGCGCCTTGTCGTCGCGCGTAATCCAAAATCCAAAGATAAAAAAGCGCCTTTGTTCCTGAACGGCGAGGCGCAAAAACTGGTTAGTGTTTCCGTCGACGGGCGCGTTTTGAAAAAAAGCGAATATAAATTGACGCCGCAGGGTTTGACTCTGAAAACGCCCGACAGAGCCACGGTCGAGATCGTCAGCACGAACGATCCTTATCATAATACCGAACTTTTCGGCCTTTATGCTTCCGGCCCGATGCTGTCCACGCAATGCGAGTCCGAGGGTTTTCGCCGCATCGCCTATTATCCCGACCGCCCCGACGTGATGGCGAAATTCCGCGTCACGATCCACGCCGACAAGAAAAAATATCCCATTTTGCTGGCGAACGGCAATCTGATCGCAAACGGAGATGAAGGAAAATCGCGCCATTTCGCGACTTGGGAAGACCCGTTTTTCAAACCCTGCTATCTGTTCGCGATGGTCGCTGGCAAGCTCGACCGGCGCGCGGACAGTTTCAAAACCAAATCAGGGCGCAAGGTTTTGATCGAGATTTTTGTCGAACCCGGCAAGCTTAAGGAAACCGATTTCGCGCTGACCGCGATCAAGAAGGCGATGAAGTGGGACGAACAACGCTTCGGCCTCGAATATGATCTCGACCGCTTCATGATGGTCGCGACGCCGTTTTTCAATATGGGCGCGATGGAAAACAAGGGGCTTAATATTTTCAACGACTCGTGCGTCCTTGGCCGCCCTGAAACGGCGACGGATGCGACGATCGCCTTTATCGAACGCGTCGTGGCGCATGAATATTTCCACAACTGGACGGGCGACCGCATCACCTGCCGCGACTGGTTCCAGATCAGCCTTAAGGAAGGGCTGACCGTTTTCCGTGAGCAGGAATATTGCGGCGCCGCCAATTCGGTTCCGGTCGAGCGTCTGGACAATGTGCGCAATTTGCGCAGCGGCCAGTTCGCCGAGGACGCGAGCGCTATGGCTCACGCCATTCGTCCCGACCGTTATCAGGCGATCGACAATTTCTATACACGGACGGTTTACAACAAAGGCGCGGAAGTAGTGCGCATGATTCAGACCCTTGTCGGCCGCGAAGGTTTTGACAAGGGCATGGCCCTGTACGTCAAGCGGCACGACGGCCAAGCCGTCACCTGCGACGATTTTGTCAAGGCGATAAGCGACGCGAATAAGCTAGACCCGACGCAGTTCATGCGCTGGTACAATCAGGCTGGCACGCCGGTGCTGGATGTTTCAAGCCGCTATGACGCGAATGCAAAAACGCTTTCGCTGACAATCCGGCAATCCTGCAAACCGACGCCCGGGCAGCCGAAGAAACTGCCTTTGCATATTCCATTTGCGGTTGGTTTGCTGGATCACAACGGCAAGGACATCATCGGCACGAAGGTGCTGTCTTTGAAAAAACCGCGTGAGGTTTTTACATTCGACAACATCAAGGAAAAGCCGGTTCTGTCCCTGCTGCGCGATTTCTCGGCGCCGGTGAGGCTGAATTATCCGTACACAAACGAAGAACTCCTGTTCCTCCTCGCCCACGACAGCGATCCGTTCAGCCGATGGGAAGCGGGATTCAAACTGGCGACGCAATGTTTGCTGGATGAGGACGGCGCGCGGAATGAGAAAGCCTTTATCGCGGCACTTGGCAACGTCCTGCGCGACAAAAAACTCGATCCCGCCTTCAAGTCAATGGTCTTGTCCCTGCCCGCGGAAAGCGAGTTGGGGCTGGCCTTGCAAGCGCAAAGGAAATTAATCGACGTCGACGCCCTCTATGCCGCGCGTAAAGCCTTAGTCAAGCGCATCGCCGTCTTGTTGCAAGACGATTTCGCGGCGGAACATGCGCGTCTGGCCAAAAGCGTCAAGGACAGCGCCGCCGACGGCGCGGCCAGAGGACAGCGCGGATTAAAAAATCTGTGCCTGTCCTATCTGGCGGCGACGGGAGACGCGAAAACCCTGAAGCAGGTTTTCCATCAGGCGACGAAATCGAAAAACATGACCGACCAAATCGCCGCGCTGAATATCCTGTCGGAAACGAAATCCCCTCTGCGCGACAGAGCCTTTGCCGCGTTTGAGAAGAAATGGAAAAAAGTCCCGACAATTATGGACAAATGGCTGGCCGTGCAAGCCAACGCGCGGCGTGGCGACGTTCTGAAAACCGTGCGCAAGCTGATGCGGCATCCCGCTTTCACGCTGAACAATCCGAACCGCGTGGGGGCTTTGATCGGCGTTTTCGCGAGCAACGGCCTCGGCTTCCACGCCAAAGACGGCTCCGGATATCGCTTCATCGCCGACATGATCTTGCAAATCGACCCGATCAACGCGCACCGCGCCGGAGGCATCGCCAAAGCCTTTACCCGCTGGCGCGATTACGACCCCGCGCGGCAAAAACTGATGTTGGCCGAACTAAAACGCCTATCGAAACAGAAAAATCTTTCCGCGAACACGGCGGAGGTTGTCGAGAAAAGTTTGAAGGGGTAGGATACGCAAAATTTTGCGCGTTTAGAGCCGTGGCGAAGCAAAAGCGGCGGAATCCCCTCCCCCTCGCGGGGAGGGTTAGGGAGGGGGGAGAGAGGCTTGGAAAGGCGATTGGGGGTTATAAATAACATTGCGACAAGGTTTGTTTACAACCCTGAACTTGGTCTTTTGCGTCACTCCCCCCTCCCTAACCCTCCCCGCGAGGGGGAGAGGATTCTATCGCTTTTGCGGCACTGCTGTTTTTGACTCGCAAAAACGTGTTCTCTTTCCTTTACGCCAACCTCCCCTTCCTTTTGTCTACAATCCCTTTATACGAAAAAGGGCAAACATGCGGCTCGATACTCACGACAACACTTCTCAAGACTATCGTCGCGCGCGCGAGATGAGGAACATCGCATCGCCTGTGGAAAATAAACTTTGGGTTGTTTTAAGAGAAGCGGCGAAAGCATCGGGACTAAAATTCAGAAGGCAACAAGCCGTTCATCCCTTCATCGCCGCTTTTGCATGCATGAAGGCAAGATTGCTCGTGGAACAGGACGGAGATTCCCATGCGAACAGCGAAAGTTACGATCGATCGCGAGATAAAAAATTGAAGGAAATGGGATTTGTCGTTCTAAGATTTGCTAATGACGATGTTGTGCAAAACGCCGAGGGCGTAGCAATGGAAATCGTTCATCAAGCTGGCCGTTTGGTGAAGGAAAACAAACGGAAATTATTACCGAAAGCTCTCCTTGCTCTCGCCCTTTTCGGCGTCCTATCCCCCCTGCCCGCCGCCGCCGCGGCCACGCCCGATTATCTCTCCTTTGGCCTCGGCGCGTATGATTTCGACAAGGGCGACGCGGACAGAAAATCCGTCGATTACCGGCTTGAATACGAAAGCGGCGTTTCGCTGCTGCCGTTGATCACGAAAAGTTTCAACAGCGTCGAACCGTTCCTTCAGGCGCATCCGACGCTCGGCTTTGAAGGCAATACGCATGGGGCGATCTATGCCAACGGTGGGATTAATTTCGATATCCCCTTCCTTCGCCACGGCATTTTTACTTGGGGCGAAGCGGCGGGCGCGTTCGCGCGCGGGAACGATGCGCGATCCGTGGGATCAGTTCTGGAATTTCGCTCGCAACTTGAATTGGGCTGGCGTTTCGATAACGACTTGCGCATGACCGGCTTTATCAGCCATATCTCGAACGCGCATCTGGTCGATAACAATCCGGGCGCGGAAATTGCCGGAATTTATCTGCATGTCCCCTTAACTTTGCTGGCGCAAAAAAATGAGTCCTCTCCCTAAACTCGGCATCATCGCAGGCGGCGGAGCGGCACCGACGCGCGTGATCGAAGCTTGCCGCGCGCAAGGCCGCGCGTTTTTCGTCGTTTGCCTTGAAGGTCAGGCGGATCAGGCCACGGCATGTGATGTGCCGCACGCGTGGCTGTCCTTGGGCGCGTTCGGCAAATTGCGCGATCTGGCGAAAGCCGAGAATATCGTCGAGATCGTCATGATCGGCCGTGTGCGGCGTCCTTCCCTGCGCGAGCTGAAGCCCGACTGGCTGGCGGTGAAGGCCTTGGCCAAAATCGGCATGCATCTGCTCGGCGACGACGCCCTTTTGCGCGCCGTGGGGCAAGCGATCGAGCAGGAATGCGGCGTGCGCGTGATCGCAGCGCAGGATATTCTGGGCGGCGTCTTGATGCGCGAGGGCATTCTCGGCGCTGTTTCTCCCGACGCGCAGGCGCGGCAGGACATCGCGCGAGGCGTCAAAGTCGCTAGACTGTTGGGAGAAGCCGATGTCGGCCAATCGGTCATCGTGCAACAAGGCCTCGTTCTGGGCGTCGAAGCGATCGAAGGAACGGACGCCCTGATCGCCCGATGCAAGGATTTACGGCGCGACGGCGCGGGCGGCGTTTTGGTCAAACTGGCCAAGCCGCAGCAAGACGACCGTTACGATCTGCCCACGATCGGCCCCGACACCCTAACTGCAGCGGCGCAAGCGGGGCTGCGCGGGATAGCCGCCGAAACCGACCGCAGCCTGTTGATCGACCGCGACCGCGTCCGGCAGTTGGCGGATGAAAAAGGGATTTTTGTTATCGGAATCTAAAAAATGGACGAAAGTATATTAACACCTCTTTGGGGTTGAATTTTGCCTATAGTATTGTATGAAGACTAAAGAGGTTAACATTTTAAGGAGACACATTGTGTCCAAACTTTTGAATAGGCAGTCGGGAGGAATTCCAGCCGATATGCCAACGGAATTTATCGTGGACTTATTAGGGAAAGCCATTAAGGAGTGGGGAAATCGTGATGCTCTTGCGTATATTACCCAACAACTAACTCCACTGGTAACAGAACATCCTGTAATTGCTCAACCCTTGAGAGCTATGGCAGAGGAGGTGGCTGGTACTGCCCTTTGTACTGCTTGGAATGCAGGATTCGCTGCCGCCAAAACGCTAGCTAGTAATACGGAGTACTACACCGCTGGTGCTTTGGCTAATCCCCAGAAACCTTTAGAGCGGGCAGTGGCGGCATTTTTGCAAAAACACCAACCTTCAGCGTAATCGAAAATCCGGGCAGCCGTATACATCCCCGCGTAATGGTTATCTAGAAAATAGGGAATACGTCTGCGCCATAGAGGCGCAGCGCAATTCTCTCAATCAAGAAGATTTACCTTGATTCCCGATTTTATTGCCACAAAATTAACCAAAAACTAACGTTAAACGGTCATGACTTATTGATTACTTTCGGGTAGACTTCGCTTCGCGATTACTGTGGGCTGCACCTTATCTGATTTCCCTTTAAGGCGCAGGGGACACCGGACGAACCCGATTAATCCGGATCGATAGAAAAACTAGGGCGAACGACGATGCCTATTATTCTACCTAAACATCAAGCGACGCAGCGCGACATCTTGCGCGATGTGCGCCCCGTGTCCGTGCGCCTCGCCGCCTATATGTCGACCGGCACCATTATCACGGCAATGGCATTCGGCTCGATCGCCTTTCTGTTTGCGGGGCCACCGACGCTTCGCGCTTTGGCCGACATTATAGCAGTGCCTTTGTATTTCTATTTCCGCTGGGCTTTGCGCACACCCTTCTCGTTGCCTTTCAAGCTTCCGCGCTACGCCAATATGAAGGATCCCCATAATCCTCCGCCCGGCAAAGGCGGCAGCGGCAAATCCGACGGCATTTTGTATTTGGGCAACGTGTCAGACAAGGACGACGATAACTTTGGCCGCGAGGTTTGGCTGACCAATATCGACGCGCGCACGCATATCCTTTATCTCGGCACCACGGGTTCGGGGAAAACCGAAGGGCTGAAATCTTTGGTAACCAATGCCTTGGCGTGGGGTTCCGGCTTTTCCTACACCGACGGCAAGGCCGACACCGATTTGTGGGCTTCGCTTTATTCGGTCACACGCCGGTTCGGGCGTGACGACGATATTCTGGTTTTGAACTACATGACCGGAAACTCCGACGACGGATCGACGTCCAATTCGATGAATCCGTTCTCGAACGGTTCGGCCTCGTATCTCGCCAACCTCGTCGTCAATTTGATGCCGGATGCGGGCGGCGACAACGCGATGTGGAAAGAACGCGCCGTCGCCTTGATGTTCGCTTTGATGCCTGCGCTGACTTACAAGCGCGACAAGCAGGGCATGCTGCTCGACGTCGGCGTCGTGCGCGATCATTTGGAGTTGCAGCCTATCATTCGCCTGTCGCGCGACCAGACGTTGCCCGCGCGGATCGTGCATGGGCTTGAAGGTTATTTGAACACGCTGCCGGGCTTTGTCGCCGCGGCGTTCGACGACGACGGCAACGAACGTCCGCCCTCGCCCGACCAGCCGATGTATGATTTGCAAGTCGCGCGTCAACAGCACGGCTATCTGTCGATGCAGTTCACGCGTTCGATGCAGTCTTTGGCCGACGAATACGGCTATATCTTCAAGGCGCAATTGGCCGACATCGACGTGCTGGACGTGGTGCTGAACCGCCGCATTCTGGTGGTGCTGATTCCGGCTTTGGAAAAGTCCGGCGACGAGGCGGCGAACTTGGGTAAAATCGTGGCCTCGTGCCTGAAGGGCATGATGGGCGCGACGTTGGGCAATACCGTCGAAGGCGGTTGGGAGAACGCGGTCGGCA
>JARLJD010000163.1 GCA_031291395.1 Alphaproteobacteria bacterium
CAGCCGCGACTGTTGCCGTAAAAACAAGCGGTCGCGGCTGGAAGCCGCTCCTACGAAAAAGCGCACCTTGTGCCGTTCCGCAGTATAAGCAATCATGCGAGAGAGGGACGGGGGGCGAGAAAGAACGTCCCGTCCCCCTCTCGCCAACTTGTGTATATACCTATGGCCTCATCTTACTTCTTCTGCGGCATCGGCGGCAGCGGCATGTTGCCTTTGGCGTTGATCGCGCAACAAACAGGCGCAACAATCGCTGGCTCCGACCGATCTCTGGATCAAGGGCGAACAGCAGACAAATTCGATTTCTTGCGGCGACGCGGCATCGCTTTGTTTCCCCAAGACGGCAGCGGTGTGACCGACCCCGACGCGATATTCGTCACCTCCGCCGCGGTTGAAGATGATGTGCCCGATGTGCGCGCCGCCCGCGCCTTGGGTTTGAAAAGCGTGACGCGCGCGGAATTGCTGTCGCAATTTTTTAATGCTTCCCCGCAATCGATAGGCATCGCGGGGACAAGCGGCAAATCGACGACCACGGGCATGATCGGGTGGATATTATCCCAAACCGGCCAAACGCCGACCCTAGTCAACGGCGCGGTGATGAAAAACTTCGCCACGCCCGACATGCCTTTTGCCAGTGCTGTTGTCGGCGCGGACAGGCTCTTCGTTGCGGAAGTTGAC
This sequence comes from Alphaproteobacteria bacterium, assembly GCA_031291395.1. GTDB lineage: Bacteria > Pseudomonadota > Alphaproteobacteria > UBA9219 > UBA9219 > CAIXLI01. Next base: position 676 of record JARLJD010000163.1, read on the forward strand.
GAAAGCGACGGCTCCATCGCACATTACACGCCGCATGTGGCCGTGTTAAACAATGTCGCGCACGACCACAAATCGATGGAGGAATTGCGCGATCTTTTCGGGGGCTTCATTCAAAGGGCGAAAATCGCTGTTCTGAACCTCGATAATGCCGAGGTGAAAAATCTTGCCGCTGCACTGCCGCCGCCGCGGCGTTTGACCTATTCCCTGAAAGACGGCGCGGCAGACTTTTTTGCGACAGATCTGCGCCCTGCGCCGGACGGCATGTCGTTCACGCTGCTCGTAAAAGGGCAAACATATCCCGTGCGGCTCGGCGTTCCTGGACGCCATAACGTGGCGAACGCGCTTGCGGCTTTGGCGGCGTCACAGGCCGTTGGCGTCGATGCTTCCTTCGCCGTGGCGGCGCTGGAAAAATTCACGGGCATCAAAAGACGGCTGGAGATTGTCGGCGCGCGAAACAACGTCACGGTCATTGACGATTTCGCCCACAATCCCGACAAAATCGCGGCGACGCTTGCGGCGTTGCATGATTTTCCCGGCCGATTGCTGATCTTTTTCCAGCCGCACGGCTATGGCCCGTTGCGGCTGATGCGGGCGGAATATATCGACGCTTTTGCCTGTCATTTGAAGGACGCCGATATTCTGGTCATGCCCGACCCCGTCTATTTCGGCGGCACGACCGACCGCAGCGTTAGCAGTTCCGATGTCGTCGCGGCGATCAAGGAAAAGGGGCGCGAAGCCGTCTATATCCCCGATAGAGCAGCCTGCGGCAACTATCTCTTGTCTCAGGCGCGCTCCGGCGACCGGATCGTGATTATGGGCGCGCGCGACGACACGCTTTCAACCTTTGCGGCAGAGTTGCTTAAGGCGCTTACAGGGGGCTGATGGCTCCGTCAATTAGGTGCTGAGGCTTTATTTTACCGAATTGACCGGACGAAATGTCTTCGCGCTTCCAAATTGCTCCATAAGCTCTATGATGCCGCTGATCTTGTTGCAATTATCCGGAAAATTCTTCGCGTGACACAGCAAAACTCGACATGTTCCAATCTGACGGCCCTGCAAGGCGATAAATCGCGCAGTTCGCTGGATCTTTTGAAGCGGCTCGTTCGCACTTATTTGCGCCCGTATCGGGGGCAATTTTTTGCGGCGATGACTTTTATGGCTGTGGCGGCTGTGCAGCGCGGCGTATTTACCCAAATGTTGAAATTTGTCGTTGACGGCACGAACCAGCTGCGCGGTTTTTGGTATATATGCGGGGTTTGCGCTTTGATTAGCGGCAGTTTTTGGCTGCGCGGCGCTATGGTCTATCTGCACACGATCCTGATGAACCGCGTCGGCCAGCGCATCGTCGCCGACGTGCAGCAGGGCATGTGCGAGCATTTGTTGAAAGGCGATCTGGCTTTCTTTCACGCCAACGCTTCGGGCACTTTGGTATCGCGAGTGACCAATGATGTTATGATCATGCGGCAGGCGGTCAACGAATGTTTGCTGAATTCGTTCCGCGGCGGGTTGGAATTGCTGTCGCTGATCGGCGTGATGCTTTATCAGGATTGGCGCTTGTCGTGCATCGTGTTCGTGATTTTCCCGCTCTCGGCTTTTTTCGTCGCGCGGATTGGCAAGAAAATCCGCTCGATTTCGTCCAATACGCAAAACGCGATCGGGGATTTGTCGGCTCTGCTGAACCAGACTTTTCAGGGCATCCGCCACGTCAAAGCCTATGGCAACGAGGCTTTGGAGGCCGAGCGCGTGCGCGGGTTGACCGAAATGATTTTCAAATTCTCTCTGAAAGGCGTGCGCGTCGGCGCTTTGACCGGCCCCTTTATGGAGGTTTTAAGCAGCGCAGCGATTTCAGGGGTCGTGATCTGCGGTTATCTGCAGGTCGCGCACGGCACGAACACGACGGGCGGTTTGATCGCCTTTATCACCTCTTTCGTTCTGGCCTATGATCCGATGAAGCGCATGGGGCGCGTCAATGCGCAGTTTCAGGCGGGGTTGGCCGCGGCGGATCGCGTGTTTACGCTGCTCGACGTGCAGCCGACGATTGTCGACGCAAGGGGCGCCAAAGAGCTGCATGTTTCGGATTATACCGTCAGCCTTGAGGATATTTGTTTTTCCTATGACGACGGCACGCAAGCGCTCGATCATTTAACGATCACGGTGCCGCACGGAAAAACCGTCGCGATCGTCGGGGCGTCGGGCGCGGGGAAATCGACGATCATCAATCTTATTCCGCGTTTCTATGACGTGCAATCGGGGCGCATCGCGATCGGCGGTGTCGATACATGCGCGGTGACGCTTGCCAGCTTGCGCCGCTGCATCGCTTTGGTCAGTCAGGAAACGGCGTTGTTCGACGACACGATCCGCGCCAATATCGCTTACGGCAAGCCTGATGCGTCCGTCGCGGAGATCGAACAAGCTGCGGCGTCCGCTTTTGCCGACGGATTTATTCGCGATTTGCCTTTCGGTTATGACACGCAAGTGGGCGAGCTTGGCGTTAAGCTTTCCGGCGGTCAGCGGCAGCGCATCGCGATTGCCCGCGCGATGCTGCGCAATGCGCCGATTTTGCTTTTGGACGAGGCGACCTCTGCTCTCGACAACGAATCCGAACGCGCGGTTCAGGCGGCGTTGAAGCGGCTGCAAGAGGGGCGCACGACAATCGTCGTCGCGCATCGGCTCTCGACGATTGTCGATGCCGATGTCATAGTCGTTCTGGATAAAGGCCGCGGGATCGAACAGGGTTCGCATGCCGAGCTTTTGGCTTTGGGCGGAATTTATGCGAAGCTTTACGGGATGCAGGCGGGAGGCGCGACATGATTACACCCCTGTCAAAAAAGCATTTCTATCGCCGCTTCGGCGGATGGATTCTGACGCTTGCGCTTATCTATGCGGTTTTCATTGCCTCGATAGGGCTGATGCAGCGGCATCTACTGTATTTCCCGTCCGGCGGGCGCTTTGTGCCGCAGGAATGGGGGGCGAAGGAATTGCAGCCTTTGCAGGTCACGACCGAAGACGGGCTTAAAATCACCAGCTGGTACAGCCCTGCGCGAGCGCGCGATAAATTGACGGTCGTGTTTTTTCAGGGCAATTCCGGGCAACTGGGTACGCGCGTTTACAAAGTGCGGCCTTGGCTGGACGCGGGATATGGCGTGTTGATGATCGGTTATCGCGGTTTCGACGGAAACCCGGGCGCGCCGTCTGAGGAAGGGCTTTATAGGGACTCGCAAGCCGCCATCGACGCGATCATCGCTCAAGGCGCGCCGGAATGCGGGCTGGTGTTCTATGGCGAATCCTTGGGCACGGGCGTGGCCGCGCAGATGGCGACCGAATATGACGCAGCCGGCCTTATCCTTGAAGCGCCCTATACGTCGATTGCCGACGTCGGCGCGCACCAATATCCTTTAGTGCCGGTGAATTGGCTTTTGCGCGATCGTTTCGATACGCTCGGCAAGATCAAGGAAGTGCATGCGCCGTTGCTTTTGCTGCACGGCGAGAAAGATCAGGTTGTGCCGATCAATTTCGGCAAAGAGCTTTTCGCTGCCGCAGGCGAACCCAAGCAAGCCGTATTCTTGCCGGACGCCGGGCATAACAATGTTTATAATTTGAAGGTGCAAGAGATCGTGCTGAGCTTTCTGTCGAAGCTGCCGACGGATCCGCTTTTGAATAAATGTAACGCCAAGCAGCCGTAACCGCCGCCTCTCTTCCAAATATCCCTTATTGATAAACGCACAGCGATCTGCCGCTGCCGTCATAGGTGACGGTAAGGGTGGAAGTCTGGCGCAGCGGCGATGCGCATTGGATCTGCTGCAAGTTAACGATATAACGATCCTTCATTTCGGTCAGAATGCCCTTTCCTTGAGGCGGGGCGTGATTAAGGGCGCACATGGCCCGCGCCGTTATCATATTGTTTTTGATAATGCCGTCGTAATGAACAATGGCCTGCGCGCCAAGTCCCGCGTCGAGAATATAGGAACCTTTGTTCGTTTGCAGCAAGCCGAACAGGGAAAGAGAGCAGGCGGAAGAAACGCCGCTTGGGTCAAGCCCCAGTTTATCGCCGATGACTTGCATATCTCTTGCGCCCAAATAGGAGCTTGGGCCAAACGATACGGTCAATTTATGGGGCAGAGCATTAAAAATCTGGGCATTCGTATCCGACGTGTCGTTCACATGCATGACGATCGTTGGCATGACTCCCTTGGGCAGATCTTGGGCTTTCCGAAGATCGGCAGGAGAGACAGGTTCTTGCGTTGCGTCGGGGGCGGGAGGAGGGGGCGTTTGTTCCAGTGTTCCTGTTTGCGGCGCTTTGGCGGCGTCAGGCGCGCTTTGCGGCGGCAATGCGGGAGCGGCATCGGAGGGGGCGGGCTTCGGAACGGGCAGGCTTGAGACTGCAGGGCTGTTTTGCGTATTGTCGGAAGCTGAAAGGCCAAGATTAGGCAAAGACGCAGAGTTTTCCGAAGACGACAAATCGGAAGGCAGCAAAACATTTCCTGTGGCATGCAACGATTGCGGCGCAAGCAGAACCGCGACAAAAAAGCCGAAAACGGCAATCGGGATGCGGCGCATGGATTTTCCTGTAAAACGCTTCTTTTCAAGATTTGCGAAATCTGATTAAAATCTAATTAACGGGGAAAGAAATGCCCCTGTTTGACGGCCAGAAACAGTGTTATCCCCGTTCCGGCACCAATCCCTCGCGCCGTTCGCGGGCTTCGTCGAGAATGGTCTCGACCCCGTCGATCTGAACCAGCGTCGAATTGGCTTGCTGCCAGTCCTCCCCGCGCAAGGCTTGCATCAGCGACATCACGCTTTGTTGCAGCGCCTGTCCCGCTTTCTGCGCGACGCGGTCGCAATGGCTTGGCTCGGCGGCGTCGATCAGTTCGCGGCGCAATTCGCTGACCAAGGGGTCGATCTCAATCCCTTGCTTGAAATTTTTCTCGTTCAACCGCAGCCAGTAACGCCCGCGCCGCAAAGGCTCGCGCAACGTGTTATAGGCTTCGTTCAGCGCTTCAAGCTGTTTGGCCGCATTGCCGCGCTCGCCGAGGCCGCGCGCCAGAAAGCGTTGGGGATCAAGCGTGCGGCTCAGCGCTTGATATTGCCGCTCCAGCGCTTCGGCGTCGATGTCGATGCGGCGCTCAAGGCCCAGACGGGCGAAATGGTCGATATTGCGCACCGGCTGGATCGTGCCGCACTGGTGACAAAACAAGGCGCGGGTCGAAACCGGCTTTTGACAGAGCCAACAATAGGCGTCCCCGTTCGCCATGCCGACAAATTCATTCATGCCAACGACGTTAGACATCGATTTCTCCGCTCCCGTGTTGTGTGTGGTTTGCATTAGGCGCACAAAAAGCACCGCTTAAGGCCGCGCCAAATTCGGGAGCCTTTGTTTTTATGCCGAAATGAATCATTCGTTACGTTCGCATCCTTTTGTATGGCCAGAAACCTTTGTTAACCTTCTTTTTTGCCGCACCAAATCAACAAAACCATTTAATTTATTGATTTTCCTTAGAAAGATCTTTATACTGCGCGCAGAAACTTTGTTTCCCAAGGATTTGATTCCTTACTTGAAATTAACCTTTGGGATTGTGCTAGAATGCGCTGCCGCCCCCTGAAACTTGAAACAGGCAACAGTGTAGCAGATTCTTCGACCTTTTGCAGCAACTTAGGTGAAATAATATGCCCGAAGTCCTATTTGCCGGTCCCGCCGGACGTTTGGAAGGCCGCTATAGCCCCGGCAAATCTCCCACCGCTCCGATCGCGCTAATCCTGCATCCGCATCCGCAACATGGCGGAACGATGAACAACAAAGTTGTCTATGGGCTTTTCAGCGCTTTTGCCGAGCGCGATTTTGCGACGATGCGCTTTAACTTTCGCGGCGTAGGCCGCAGCCAAGGAGCCTACGACAGGGGCGAAGGCGAACTCAGCGACGCCGCCGGTGCGCTCGACTGGTTGCAGACGATCAACCCCAACGCGCGCAGCGTTTGGGTGGCGGGATTTTCGTTCGGCGCGTGGATCGGGATGCAATTGCTAATGCGCCGCCCCGAAATCGAATCTTTCATTTCGGTGGCTCCGCCCGCCAATATGCTCGACTTCAACTTCCTTGCCCCTTGCCCTGCTTCCGGCCAGATCATCCATGGCGGCGCGGACGAAATCGTGCCCGAACCCTTTGTCGCCAAACTGGTCAACAAATTGTCGAGCCAGCGCGGGGTCACAATCGACTATCGCGTCATCCCCGACGCGACCCATTTCTTCACGTCAAACTTGCCGCAATTGACTCAATATGTCGAAGACTATCTCGACATGGCCTTGTATCAAAGACCGGCGTCAATGGCGGGCGCGGCGTAATCCCTCCCCCATAGAGGGGGAGGGATTCAACGGCTCTTGTCCCGAACAATGTTGTTTGATCACTTTGTGATGCAGTAAGATTAAAATTCTTCTGTCATAAAGGTCGACGAAAACGCCTCCTCCCACGTCCCTTGCGTCGCCGCGCGGCTGTACTCGGTCGCGCGGGCTTCAAAGAAATTCGCGTGTTCGGCGCTATTCATCATCTCGTCCATCCACGGCAATGGATTTTTGGCGACCTTATAAAGAGGTTGCAGGCCGAGCTGAACCAAACGCCGATCGGCGATATAGCGGATATAGGATTTGACTTCGTCGGGCGTCAATCCCTCGACCGGCCCCAACTCGAAAGCCAGATCGATAAACGCGTCTTCGTGATTGACGATCGTGTCGCAGGCGGCGCACAGCTCGCGCTGGAAATCCTCCGTCCAGATATATTGGTTTTCGTCGATAAACGTGCGGAACAAACGGATGATCGACAGCGTGTGCAAAGTTTCGTCGCGCACCGACCATGTCACGATCTGTCCCATGCCTTTCATCTTGTTGAAGCGCGGGAAGTTCATCAAAATCGCGAAAGACGCGAACAGTTGCAGCCCTTCGGTGAACGCCCCGAAAACCGCTAGCGTGCGCGCCGTTTCCACCGGCGTGCTGCAATTGAACGCTTGGCAATAATCATATTTGGCCTTCATTTCCTTGTAATGCAGGAAGGCGGAATATTCGATTTCCGGCATGCCGATCGTGTCCAGCAAATGCGCATAAGCGGCGATATGGATCGTTTCCATATTCGAAAACGCCGCCAGCATCATCTGAATCTCGGTCGGCTGGAACACGTTGGCGTATTTCTTCATATAGCAGTTGTTCACTTCGACGTCGGCTTGCGTGAAGAAGCGGAAAATCTGCGTCAGCAAATTGCGCTCCGCCGCCGTCAATTTCTGCCGCCAGTCCTTGATGTCGTCGGCCATAGGCACTTCTTCCGGCAGCCAGTGCAACTGCTGCTGCTTCTGCCAGCATTCATAAGCCCACGGATAGCGGAAGGGTTTGTAGACGGGATTAGGGGTCAGAAGACCGGACATGAAAGCCTCCTTTAATCTGATCTTAACCAGCGAAACGTAAAAAGACTTTGGCAAACCCCATCTGTAAACACCAGCACTTTTCCGAAACCGCTTTAAAATGGATGACGCGCATGAAGCCCGATAGGATTACGACCGGACTTGAAATTTCCGGCGCTAAAATAGTCCGTAATATCGGCGTTGTCCGCGGCATCGTCGTTCGATCAAGATCGGTCTTTGGCCAGATGCTGGGTGGATTGCAAACGGTTTTCGGCGGAAATATCACCGTTTACACGAACATGTGCGAGCGCGCGCGGCAAGACGCCTACGACATCATGTGCGAGCACGCCGAGAAACACGGCGCGAATGCCATTATCATGGCGCGCTACGACACGACAGAAATAATGCGGGGCGTCACCGAGGTCTTGTGCTACGGCACCGCCGTGGTTGTCGAGGAGGTTTCGTCATGAAAAAATCGACTTTGGTCTGTCTCGGCTTCTTCATTCTCGGCGTCGCGCTGTTTTTGATTCAGCTGTGGTTCGAAGCTTGGGATTCCATCACCTTCTCCAAAATCATGATCACAGACGGCGTGTTGTTTATCGCCAGCTGCGTAATCGTCTTTTTGATCAAAGAAAATCAGGAAGCCAAGAAAATTCACAAAGACGGCGGATTGGATTAATTGATTGCAAGATTGACATTTGCATATGCAATAAGGTATACATTTTAACGAGAGGGGACTGATGGATTTCGACGGTTTCGATTGGGATAAGGGCAATCGCGACAAGTGCCAAAAACACGGCGCATCCCTTGCCGAGATCGAAAGCTTGTTTGACGGACAACCCCTTGTCGGCCCTGACATGCGACATTCGGACAAGGAAGAAAGATTCCGCGCCGTGGGCGTCACAGCCAAAGGCCGCCCCTTGTTTATCGTTTTTACGTTGAGACGAAAAGGCGAAACGCTTTTATCAGACCGATCAGCGCGCGCTACATGCACAAGAGGGAGATCGCAGCCCATGAAAAAGAAATTTCCAAAATTCAAAACTGACGCCGAAGCGGAAATTTTTGTCGAGACAGCCGATCTCAGCGCATACGATTTTTCCGACATGACGCCGATGCGTTTCGAATTGAGGCGCAAGGATAAATCAATCAGCCTGCGTTTGCCGGAATCTTTGCTGAACTCGGTGCGTGCCCGCGCAAAACGCGTAGGCATTCCCACCCAACGTTATATCCGCATGGCTATCGAGCAAGCCGTAGGAACAAAGCGGTCGGCATCCGCGAAATAACGGATTGTCTACGCCGACCGCGCCTCCCCCAATTCCGGACACCGCGCGATCACTTCCAGCAATTCACGGCCCCAGTAAGATTCCGCCTTCAGCATCTCTCTTCTCTCATTCTCGCCGACAGGCGCCAAAACGCCGCCTTTGCCGTAATGCAGGCGGAAATAATGCAAAGCCTCAAGCCCGTAACGAAGCTCGTCCGGAAAATCTTCGTCTTCGCGGACAAGCTCCAGAACTTCCCCAACCTCCTTCGCCCCCCCAAGCAAAATCGCATCCTCAATCGCCTGCACGAGCGGGGGAGAGAGTTGGGATATGTCGTCTGTGAACATGGAAGGAACCCCCGTGAATCGAAGAGATTAAGTCTAACAAATTTTATTATGAAAGGCGAAAAAGAAACGCAGTGCTCATCGAATGATTCGGTAAAAACCAACGTCATCCCCGCGCATGCGGGGATCCATCTTCCTTGCTTTCTTGCGGCCAAGCTTACCTCGTTGAAAAACGAGGATGGCGATTCCCCCATATTCTACTGGCACGACAAACACTCATCATATTTGCTAGCTGTCCCGTTCCCCTCCGCCGCCTGAACCGCCGATTCCGCCCGTTGCATCGATTTCGACCGGCAATAATAAAGGCTCTTCACGCCTTTCTTCCACGCCAGATAATGAATCCCATGCAGATCGCGTTTATGCGCGTTGGCAGGCAAAAACACGTTCAGGCTTTGCGCCTGACACACAAACGGCGCGCGTTCCGCCGCCAGTTCGATCAGCCAGCGCTGGTCAAGCTCGAACGCCGTTTTGAACACTTCGCGTTCCAGCGGAGAAAGAAAATCAAGATGCTGGACAGAGCCTTCGTGCTGCGTGATGTCGCTCCAAGTGTCTTCGTCGTTTTTGCCGTATTTCTCCAGAACTTTGGCCAGATACCCGTTGCGCACGGCGAAACTTCCCGACAAAGTTTTGTGCAAATAGGCGTTGGCCGCGATCGGCTCAATCCCGGGGCTGGCTCCGCCGCAAATGATCGAAATCGATGCCGTCGGCGCAATCGCAATTTTATTCGAGAAGCGTTCCATAACCCCATATTCAGCCGCGTCGGGGCAAGCCCCGCGCTCCTGCGCCAACGCCACCGAGGCCAGATCGGCCTGCGCCTTGATATGCCCGAACATGCGCTTGTTCCAGACTTTGGCCATCACGCCTTCAAACGGCACATTCTGACTTTGCAAAAACGAATGCAGCCCCATGACGCCCAGCCCCACCGACCGTTCGCGCGCGGCCGCGTATTTTGCGCGGTTCATGCTATCAGGCGCGCGGGCGATGAAGTCGCTCAGAACATTGTCGAGAAAACGCAGGCAATCCTCGATAAAAGTCGGATGCTTTTCCCATTCCAGATATTTCTCCAGATTAAGCGAGGACAAACAGCACACCGCCGTCCTGTGCTTTCCGTCCTTGTCGATGCCGGTCGGCAGCGTGATCTCGCTGCACAGATTCGACATTTTGACCTCCAGCCCCGCCAGTTTGTGATGCTGGGGAAGGGCGCGGTTGACGGTGTCGATGAACAGCAAATAAGGTTCTCCGGTTTCGATCCGCGCCGTCAGCAGCCTGATCCACAAAGCCCGCGCGCCGACGCGCCCCATCACCGCATGATCCTTGGGGCTGGTCAAAGCCCATTCTTCGTCGTTTTCCACCGCGCGCATAAAGGCGTCGGAAATGACCACGCCGTGATGCAGATTAAGCGCCTTGCGATTGGCGTCGCCGCCCGTAGGTCGCCGCATCTCGATAAATTCCTCGATCTCTGGATGATTGACCGGCAAATAACAAGCCGCCGAGCCGCGCCGCAAACTCCCCTGACTAATGGCCAGAGTCAAACTGTCCTGCACCCGAATAAACGGCACGATCCCCGACGTCTTGCCGTTGCGCCCCACAGATTCGCCGATGGAGCGCAAATTCCCCCAGTAAGACCCGATCCCTCCGCCCAAAGCCGCCAGCCAGACATTCTCGTTCCACAAATTGACGATGCCCTCCAGACTGTCGCTGCATTCGTTCAAAAAACACGAAATCGGCAAGCCGCGATTGGCGCCCCCGTTGCTAAGAACCGGAGTCGCAGGCATGAACCACAAATGGCTGATATAGTCGTAAAGCCTCTGCGCATGCGCCGCATCGTCGGCATAAGCCGAGGCCACCCGCGCAAACATATCCTGCGGCGCCTCGTCCGGAAGCAAATAGCGATCCTGCAACGTCGCCTTGCCAAACCGCGTCAACAATTCATCGCGGCCATAATCCACGATGACTTTTTGCCCGCGTTCGACTTGAATCATATTGAACATCGCAAGCCCCTCCGCCTTCCGCCTTCGTAAGGCAAGAACAACAACATATAGCGACAAACCGGCAAGCATAATACCGTATATCGCGTTCCCTTTCATCAATAGACACGAATCCGCAACGATCCGCGATCCTTAAGGCATCAGAATAAATTCTTCAATGACATCAAAAGACGTAGTGAAAAATTCGCCCCGTCTTTGACCAGATCAAAGTTAATACATCAAATAAATCAACACCCTAGACCCTCCGCCCGTTCCTAAAATCATGAAATATTAATTATTCTTGGATACACTGCAAATGGATAGCGGGAAAATTTTTTATTTCAACAGGCGGAGGAGACAATGGGTACAAATTCAATCATTTCCACGCGGGAAGAACCACTCCAAGGCACGCCTCCTGCCGATTTTGAGTTTGGAACTGTATCTCCGCGCGGAGCTTTAGAAGCTGCAGTATGGAGCAGTTTAGGTTTTGGCGAAGGGCAGGAAAAGACGCCCGTGGCCAAGTTGTCTAAAATCAGCGAAGAGCATCTGCGTCATTTCCATAAAGCTTTCGATGCCGCATGCAAACAAGGCTCCGACGGACAAGCGATGGTCACCAATGAACATCACCGTCGAGTGGCCGCCGTTCATGCTTTGCTCGCCTTTGCATACGAAGACGTCTTCGAAAGTGGTCATGTCAGAGTCACTTTGGTTGGGCGCATAGCCTCTGCGCTTAAACAGGCAGTTTTTGATGGGCACGACAAGATCAGACAAAGCGCAACGCCCGACCAGCTTAGAATGTATGAAGCTGTGGCAGCTTTGAAAAAGGATCTTGTGAATGGCACAGCTAACAAAAATGGAGCATTGGGTTCCGATTCTTTTGCAAGCTATTATACGGAAGAGGGGGAAAAGGCGGCAGACATGTTGCATAATGCCAAGCCCCAACCTACAGCAGCGCAGACTCCCTCTGTGCAAAAGACTGAAACAACGCCCCAAGCGCAACCCCCAAAGCGGGAGGAGCCCCAAAGCCCTTCCGCCGAATCCCAAACCGGCAAGAAAAAACTTCTTTCCCCGCAAGGGAGCCACAGAAGACATCACCGCGCGGGTCCGCGTTTTTCTGAAGAACAGCGTCTCATCATCGCAGAAACCATGGGCGAAATCAAAGGATACCATCCACAGGACAAGTCGCATTACGCTCCGGGTAACAGCGAAATACTAAAATCAGCCTATAAAGGGGGACTGAAAGTCGGAACGGAAGAACGGGAAACCCAACAACAGCTTAAGAAAGCGGGACAAGCCGCAGACAAGAAGCGCGAGCAATTAAAGAAGAGATATGCAGAGCCAACCCCAACGACCGCCGCGCATCAAAATTACGGCGATTTAAAAAACTGCGCCGCCGTCCGGAATACACAGGCTAAATCCACCCAGACCCGTCTTGGCAACACCAGTCACGCAGACAAGCGAAATAATCACGTTGCGCCCTCCTTCGGGCAACAACCTTAAAACCGGTTCGTCGCAAGAAAAAAGAAACAGCCCTCCTGCATCACAAAGAGACCACAACCCCGTCTCATTGAAAATCCGAAAAAAGAGGGATGTCATTCCGGAAAATTTTGCGCCCCCAACCAACTCTGTGGCTAAAAACTGACCGTTGGGGCGCAAAATTTATCCGGAATCCCATTTGTTTGCTTTCTTGCTTTTTTCGGTTTCTCAAGGAAACGGGGTATAAACAACAGCGCCCTATGACCCTACAGTATAACTGATTGATAATGCTAAAAAATCATCATTTCCGCGAAAGCGGGAATCCATCGTGCGGATTCCGATCGTTCCGGCCACCTATTCCAATCATTATCCGGCCACCGTTCCGACAGTTATCCGGTCACAAAACCGGAGTTGAAGGCGGCTATTGGATGGCAGTTTCCCGCTAGGTCTGTTCTTCTTGTCGCATA
>JARLJD010000164.1 GCA_031291395.1 Alphaproteobacteria bacterium
GGCCTCCATGGTTTGCGAAAAATCTTTGCTACGGCCAATCTTGACCGGCTATTCGCTTTTCTCCACCAGCTTTTTTCTCCACGCTTGCCTTTGAAACCCCTGCTAAATATGGGGCTTTAAATGCGAGTCGAGTACTATGGGCTGTAAGACAAATAACCGGCTCCGATTAGGATAACGGCTCCAAATGCGATGATAAGGGGATAGGCAAAGAGCGTCCGTAATATTTGGCCATGCGTACGCCTGAGCCACGTTTCCCGCCCATGTTCGGGATCGTGCCATTTGCTGAAATCAATAATGCCGCGCGAAAGCAAGGGCACGACGAAAGCCGTCAATAGCCAGGAAATAATGAGAGCCGAAGCCATCGTCAGGGACAAAAACTTGAAAAACGCGCCGGTAACGCCGGACAAAAAGGCCAGTGGAACAAAGATGATGATGGTGGCGAGGCTGGAGCCAATAAGCGGGGCCAGAAATTCTTTTGTCGCCGCCAGCACCGTTTCGCGTGGGTGCTCGACGCCGGGAACTCCGGCGCGACGGGCAATCTGTTCGATCATCACGATGACATCGTCGATCAATAAACCAATCGCTGCGGCGATGCCTCCCAGCGTCATGATGTTGAACGTCATGCCGAGCGCGGAAAGCAAAAGTACGGTGATCAGCACCGACAACGGCACGACCATGATGGCGACCAGCGTTGCGCGCCAATTTCTCAGGAAGGCGAGCAGAACCAGCGCCGCGAAAACAAGGCCGATCAGAATGGCTTCCTCAAGGGCTGAGATCGACGAACGGACAAGTTCGGTTTGATCGTACCATTTGTGGAGTTGGATCGATTTGGGCTGGGTCTTCATGAAATCTGAAAGCCGCTTGTCGACTTCCTTCGCCAAATCCAGCGAACTCGCATTATCCTGCTGGAAGACGTCGAAGGTGACAGCAGGCTGACCGTTGTTATCGACCAGAAGCCACTGCGGAACCTGACCGAGGCCGATATCGGCGATATCGGAAAGCCGTATGATACCGTCCTTGCCTGCGCTCAGCGCCACGTTGCGGACGGAATCGACGGACGTAAACGCGTTATTGGCAACAGCCAAATACAGCAGATCGTTATCTTCAAGCCTTCCCACAGCCGTGATGGTATTCGTTTCGGAAAGCGCCTTCGTGATGTCGTCCAGCGTCAATCCGTGGGCGCGAAGCTTTTGGGGGTTGATATGAACCTGCACTTCGGGCGTCTGGCCGCCGAGGACTCCCACCTTGCGAATGCCCGAAACCCCCGTCAGCAACGGCGCAATCTGGTACTGGGCCAGTTGTTTGAGTTCATCTGGCGAAATCTTGTCCGAGGTCAACGCGTAGGAGATGAAAGGAAAAACGGCTGTCGGGCTCATCTGAAGAGCCTCATAGCCCGTGCCCGTCGGCAAATCGGGCATCGCCTGCGCGAACGCGGCGTTCACGCTCAAAAGCGCCTGCGTCATGTTCGTGCCCCACGGGAAATCGACGAAAAGCTGCGCCGAGCCGCGAGAGGTCGTCGAGGTTACGTCCACGGCGCCCGGCACGGCGCGCGCCGCTTTTTCCATAGGTTCCGTCACGTCAATGAGCATTTGCTTGGCCGGACGGCTTCCGGCATCGACATTGATCCGGATGCGGGGAAAACTCGTCACAGGAAAAAGACCGACCGGCAACACGATCACGGCAAAAAGTCCCGCTAATGCCAAAGCGAAAGCGAGGAAGAGAAAGGAACGGCGATGGCGTTCCGTGAAGGCAACAAAGTTCATGGCGCGGCCTTTCCGTCCGGATCGACCGTCCGCACTTTCATTCCATCTTCAAGCTGATAGTTTCCGCTGACCACCAGCGGCGCTGACGGGTCGAGCTGTCCGTCAATGATGTTTTGATCCCCACGCCCCCCTAGCACCTGAACGTCGACTTTTTTTGCCGTCCCGCCTATATCCTGCACGACATACGGCGCTCCCTTGTCATCGACCAGAAGGGCAGCATGAGGGACGATATAGCCTTGCAGTTCGCCTGTCGTGATCGCCGCTTCGGCCATTTCTCCGGGGAAAAAGTTTTCGTCCGGCAGCGCAATTTCAACCGGCACAAGACCTGTCGCCGCATCGACCACGGAACCGCGCAACAGAACCTTGCCGGTGGCGGATTGTTTCTCGCCAATCGGCGTGATTGTTGCCTCGTTCCCCGGTGCTAGGTCTGCCGCTTTCGCCGGAACCACGCCAACGGTGAGAACGAGCGCGTGCGTCTGAGCAAGTTCGAGCAATGGCGCGCCTTCGGCGACAATGGCGCCGGGATTTGTCGAAAGGGCGGTCACAATGGCAGATGCTGGAGCTTTCAGGACATTCGGCCCGCCCGCGCCTTGCGTTTGCAAAGCGGTCAGGGTCGCCTTCGCGTCGGCTTCGCTTTTCTTGGCATCAGCCAGTTGTTGCGCCGTCGCCAAATGCTGCTTGAGCATTTTCTGCGTGCGTTCCTTGAGATCTGTAGCGTTGTGCAAGGCTGACTGGGCTTGGGCATAATCCGAAGCAGCCTTCGGGCTGGGCATTAGCTGTACCAGCGGCGCATCCTTGGCTACGGCCTCGCCCTGACGCACATAGACTTCGCTAACAGTAGCTGCAAGCGGCGCCATGATCGTCTGACGCGAAGACGAACTTCCCTGCACGCTGCCATAAGCTGTGACGATCCTCGGCAAGCTGCCTTTTTGCAGCGGTGCCGTTTGCACGAGAACACTTGGCTCGCTTCGGGCTGGCGTTGCAGCGGCCAGCAACAACGCGCAATAAACGAGGGCAAGAACACTGCGTTGTTTCATGACGCTACCTCCTGAACAGCGGGAACAATTCTTGTCATCGGCAGCCCCAGTCCCAGTTCGATCGTGAACATGATCCGGTCTTCCCCAAGGCTCTTCTCAAGACTAATGACTTCCGTCTCGCGCTGAAGAGCCGTGGTCTCATAATCGGTCAAGGCGCGCTGATCGATGTTGCCTTGGGCATAGGCCGCTTTGGCCGTTGCCGCCTCGGCTTTGGCTGCGTCCGCCGCTTTGCGAGCATGAGCGAGATCGGCGGATAACCTTTCCATTTGAGCCATAAGGCCGCGAACGTCCCCGGCTGCGCTGTCAAGGCGAGCCTGATATTGCTCATGCAGCATCGCCCGCGTCGCGCGAGCCTTGGCGATCTGTCCTTGATTACGATTGAAAATCGGCAGCTCGAACGTGACAGTCGGTCCAGCGGATCGAACTGCCGATGTGTCCGATCCCCACTGGCCGCCGAGAGCGAAGGCTGGAAACTGCCCTAAAATTGCGGCGCGCACATCCTCGTCCGAAGATTGGTAACCAAGCTGAAGCGCTACCAAATCGGGACGGCGCTCTGGCAGACCGGCGACTAAAGACTCTGTATCGGCAGGTATTTGGAATGGCTCAGGCACGGCAATCGAAAATCGCGCATCAGGAACAAGGCCCAGCAACGCATCAAGTTCCTGCCAGTTCTTCAATGTGTCGAGGTTGAGCGTGGCAAGAGATTGCTCCGCCGAAGCCTTGGAGGCCAGCAAAGGCGATAAATCTTTAAGATCGAGATTGTCTGCTGCGACGGCCTTTTGCACCTTTGTGATTTCATCCGATAAAAGATCAAGTTGGTGTTTGTTAAGGGCAATCGATTGCTCGCCCCAATAAATATCCAGCGCCAGCAAACGCGCCTTTTGCGCGACCTGCCATTCCTTCCACAACAGATCGGCATTGACTTCACCGACATGGGTTTTCGCCGCTTCGTTGCGCGCGCCGTAGGTCACAAGCGAGGCAACATCCTGCGACAAAGAAGCGGCATAGGCCGCCGTCGTTCCGGGCCCGCCAAGAAGCGCGGCATAACCGAGACTTACGGACGGGTTTGGCAAAAGCGACGCTTGCACCAAATCCGCGTTCGCAACGCCCATTTCGCCTTGCTCAGACCGAATATCGGGATCGTTGAGAACGGCGATCAATCCGACATCATCAATGCTTAGCGGCTTGCCAATGTCTATTTTTCGCGGGTTTTGTTTTGCGCTTTCTGATGGCAACTCGGTCTTAAGACCGGCAAGACTTTGGGCAAGGTTTGGATCGCGCGCAAGCGGCAAGGGCTTATAGCTTGCGCAGCCGGAGAGAAGCAGAAAAAAAACGATCCCAGACAAAGGCGGAGAAATTTTAGGCATCGGCTGCTCCCGAAATCGCGTTGTCAGAATTTGGGAGATTGAACGCAACACGAAAGGTTGCGCCTTTGTTTTGAATCCCATTTGATAGCTGCAAACCGGCTCCATGACTTTCCGCTATGTTTTTGACAATGGAAAGGCCAAGACCCGAGCCTGTTGAAGCCGTCCCGGGAACCCTATAAAAACGTTGAAAAATCCTGTTCTTTTCAACCTCCGGTATGCCGGGGCCGTTATCGCTGACTTCAAGAATGGCCTTTTGGTCTTCCCTGAATAAGCGGACGTCGATCTTACCATTTGCTGGCGTATAGCGCACGGCGTTGTCCATGAGGTTATTGACAAGCACGCGCAAACTCTCTTCGTCCCCCTTGATCCGGCATTCCTGTGCGGCCTCGAAGGCAATTTCGATATTTTTACCGGAGGCCAGAGCAACGAAGGTCGCCATGCACGAACGGATAATTTCATTAAGCTTGACCGGCTGGAAATCAGGCATCGTTTTGACCGCCATGCTGCGCGAAGCGCTCAGCAATTGGCTGGCCAGATGAATGCTGCGGTCAATGCCTTCCGAAAGCCTGTTGAGAGCCTCGTCTCGTTCACGATCCGATTGCGCCCGCTTCAATAAATCGAGTTGCACTTTGATGGCCGTAAGAGGCGTGCGCAATTCATGCGCCGCATCGGCTGTGAATTGACGCTGCAAATTCATGGCTTTTCCCAGTTTTGCCAAAAGACTGTTCAGGGCGGTTACAACGGGTTGAACCTCTTGCGGCGCATCAAAAATTGGAAGCGGGCGCATTTGAGTTGCTTCCCAACGGGCAATAGTTTGCGAAAGGGTAGAAAGCGGAGAAAGGCTTCGGCCCACCACATACCAAGCGCCCGCCGATAACATGAGAAGAAGAACGATGAACGGCGTCAGGGTGCGGAAAGCGCTTTCGCCCACCATCGTTGCGACGATTTCTTTGGGCTGGGCGATTTGAATAAAGCCCGCATTGGGGACTTTCAAAGTATATATCTGCCAAATACTATCGCCGATCTTCTGGGTGCCGAGACCTTCATTGTGTTGTAATGGCAGGTTGATTTCTTGTGTCGATGACCGGATCAAAGCGCCTTTGCTATTCCAAATTTGAATGACGTAGCTTTCTTCCAGCTCTTCATGAGAGAGTTCAGGCGCGCCGTTAACAAGCTGGCTTTGAGGAAAAGCCTGTCCCCTGATGACAACCGCCATGCGCCGCAAATTATCGGTGAATAAACCGTGCAGTTCCTGGGTGGTGTCGTGATAAGCAAACCCGATCATGATAGCGGTGCAGCCGACAAGGCCGATCAGCAAGGAAAGAAGCAGTCTGCGACGGATGGAGGTCATGCCTTTTTCTCCAACACATAACCAACCCCGCGAATGTTGCGGATGATGTCGCGGCCGATTTTTTTACGGAGCTGAGAAATATGATATTCGATTGCGTTGCTTTCGACTTCCTCGTTCCAGCCATAGATTTTTTCTTCAATCTGCTGGCGCGACAGGACGCTGTTAGGGTTTTCCATGAGCGCGTAAATGATGGCAAACTCACGCGCGGAGAGAATGATTTGCCTGCCGTCGATGCTAAAACCATGCGTTGCCGGATTAAGCTGTATATTTCCCAAAGTCAGGACGGGCGATGCCCTGCCTTCGCTACGGCGAAGCAAGACACGGATGCGCGCTTCGAGTTCTTCAAGCTCGAACGGCTTAATCATGTAATCATCGGCGCCGCTATCAAGGCCGGCTACAACGTCTTTAAGCGTGTCCTTTGCCGTCACGATAAGAACCGGCACGGGATCATGGTGCGAGCGCAATTTTTTCAGAATGTCCAGTCCGGAACCATCGGGCAACCCAAGATCAAGAATGATGAGGTCGTATTTTTCATTGGTCAGGCTCAGTTTGGCGGTTTGTACATCTGCAACGGCATCGACAGCATAACCGCTTTGACGAAGAGCCGTCGTCAATCCTTCCGAGATCATCAGGTCGTCTTCGATTAAAAGCAGCCGCATCGATTCGTCCGGTTATTCGATTGGGTTCCGGCCAGCATAGTATGTCCGGAAACTTAGTTGAGGCTTAGGAAGCATGGGTCAAGTCTTAGCCGAAAATGAGGTTAAAATTAGATTCCCCTAAGACTAGGAAAAGTCAGTCAAATAATTGGCTGGATTGGTGAATTTGTTATCTTATCGTTAATAACTTGGGGCATAATTTCACCTACAGTTTGCACCCCACTTTAGCCGAACGAAAGGAATTCCCTCATGTCATCGTCCATCTCAAGCGCTACCCAACAGCCGCAATACTTCCAGGCAACTCAAGCGTCAACCAAAGCTGGCGCAACAAGCACGAAAGCGGCAACGGCGAGCCTTACGGCACAACAGACGAATACCACGCCAACCGCTGCGGTCGCCGTCGAGTCCAAGGCCACTAAAAATCCCAACGGAACCTACGGCCCAAAGGATACCCTCCTCCCTCCCGGCGTGTATAAAAAAGGGGGCGTCAGTGAAACTTCCGCCTCATCGCAATCACCGCAAGCAACTGCCGAGACTGGTGTCGACGTCAAAATCTAAACGCTATCGCTTTACTGGTGGGGCAACAGACATCCCCATATCGGTTATCAGCAACCGATATGCCTCGTCGATCTGTGTCTTTCCGATGCCGCGAACATCGGGATCATGCACACGAGCCTTGCCGGTACGCCGTGGCATGGAGCGGCAAAGTCTGCGGAATTGGATGCATCGGTTTAACGCGGAAGGTGTGGCTGGCTTAGAGGATCGTCTGCATAAGAGGCGGCCACGGCGTATGCATTAAGGGATAGAGAAAGCATTTTGCGAGCGCGTTGACACAGCCCCCGATTCCGAGACCGACAAGCTTGTGCGCTGGCGGCGCGTGGGTTTGCAAGCGTGGCTGGAGTCGGAACGCGCTATAAACCTACCACGAACGCAGCATTGGAAAACTTTTAAAACGCCTCGGTTACAGCCATGTGTCAACGCGCCCCATCCATCCGGAGAATGATCCGGAAGCGTTGGAGGCTTTTAAAAAAACTTTGCAGAGACCGTGCAAAACGCAATTCCCAAACACGCAAAAAAACAAAAAGATTGAACTTTGGTTTCAGGATGAGGCGCGTGTTGGGCAAAAAGGTACTCTGACCTATATCTGAGCCAAGACGAGATCGCGACCGCGCATGCCGCATGATCTGCGCTATGAATGCGCCTATGTTTTCGGAGCCGTATGTCCGGCGCGTGATGCAAGCGTGGCGTCGTCCTTCCCGATGCCGACATCCCCGTGAGGAACCTGCATCTTGAGGCCATCAGCGCACATGTCGAAAAAGATTCCCATGCGGCGATCATTATTGATGGCGCGGACCGGCATAAAGAAGGCGGCAAACTATGTGTGCCGAAGAACATCACACTCATACGCTTGCCTGCGTACAGCCCAGAACTTAATGCGCAGGAAAATATCTGGGAATATCTCCGCCCCAATTATCTGGCTGGAAAAGTCTTTGACACTTACGATGACATCGTCGATGGCTGTTGCGCCGCTTGGAACGCACTCATCGCCACCTCAGGCAAAATAAAATCCATCGCTTCCAGAAATTGGCTGAACTTACCACAGGTCAGTTTTTATGGCCATTAATACTATACTTGCCTGTCATAAAAGCAAATTAGCCGTTCATCTCCCCCTTCAATGGCAAACCCGAAAAGCGCACTAAAAGCGTAACGAACCACGCTCCGTAATTTTTCCAATCCCATTCAACCGTCCTGAACATGCGCAAGCTTCTACGCGTGAACGGGACTTTTTATTTTAAGGAGGTCAGATGATCGTCGATGTCGATTACAAACATTTTCAGGAATTGTTGAACAAACATTATCCCGATCACCCCGTAACGGAGGCCGAAGCTGCCGAGGCGTTTCATAACCTTGTCGGCTTCGTCGGTTTGCTTATGCAGATCAATGATCGCGTCGGTCTTGTGCCATATAATAAACAGAAAAACTGAGGCTTTTCGTACGGAAAGCATCGTTTTTCGAACTATATCCCGTAGGGGTATCTTGACTCTTTTTCTGCCTCATTCATGCTTTTATCCGTTTTCAAGAAAGAGGTGTCGTCATGCGTCCAGCCGTTATTCTCGCCCGTGTATCCAGCGCCGAACAGGAAGCCGGACATTCGCTCGAAGCGCAGCTTTCCAATCTTCAGGAATATGCGGCGCGGCGAGACTTGGAAGTAATTCAGGTCTATCGCATCATCGAAAGCTCAACCAAAGGCCATCGCCCCGAATTCGAACGTTTGATCGAATTTATCGGCAAGCAAAAACAGCGCATCGCCCTGATCGTCGATTGCGTTGACCGATTGCAACGCAGTTTTACCCATACGCCCGTCTTGAACGCGCTGATGGAAAAGAACTTGCTCGAAATCCACTTTGTCCGCGAAGGCAACGTCATCGACAAAGACGCCAACAGCATGCAAAAGCTGATGTGGAACATGGGCACGGTTATGGCGCAATCCTACACCGACCAGCTTACCGATAACGTCCGCCGTAGCATCAAGCACAAACTGGAAAAAGGCGAATGGATCGCCCAAGCCCCGCTTGGCTATCTCAACGTCGCCGACCAGACGACAGGGCGCAACACGGTTATTCTCGATCCCCAACGCGCCGCTTTAGTCCAACGGCTTTTCTACGAATACGGGGCTGGCGTGTCCTCTATGACCGAACTCCGCAGCAAGACGGAGGAATGGGGCTTGTTGAGCCGCAAGAACAAGCCGCTGGGTTTGCAAACGGTAGCGAATATTCTCAGCAATCCATTCTATTGCGGCCTGATGAGGATTAAAGGGCATCTCTACCCTCATGCCTATCCGCAGCTTGTCGAGCACAATGTTTTCAGGGCATGCGAGAAGCGCAAACGCAGCACCAATATGCCGCAACAGGCCATCAGAAAGACCCGCTATCCGTTCGTCCTGCGCGGTCTGATAACCTGCGCCACATCGGGGCGGAAAGTCACCTGTTCGCTGCAAAAGGGACGTTATGTCTATCTGATGCCTCGCGACCCCGCCAATAAAGACAATATCTTGTGGGTCAAGGAGGACGTCGTTATGCAGCAAATCAGGGATGTTCTGCATTCCTTTGCGCTGCCCGACGACTTGCTGGCCGAGGTTCTGGATTATATCAAGCGCAGCCACGAAGCCGAAAAAGAACTGCATCTGGACAGCCTTCGTGAACTGCGCACCGAAAGCAACGCCCTGACGATCAAGCTGAACCGGCTGACCGATTTACTCATCGAAGGCCATATCGACCCGAAAGTTTACGATCTCAAGCATCAGGAAATGCTTCTGCGCCAAAGGGAACTGACCTGCATCCTTAGCGACAATCACACCGCCGACGACAAGTTCAAGGACGCGCTGTCCAACGTTATAAGATTGGTGGCAAAAACCTACGATTTGTTTGGAAGTTCGAATACAGAAGAAAAGCGCAGCCTACTCGGATTCGTGTTTTCGAACTTGCAATTAGAGGGTGCAACCCTCAGATATACATTAAGAAAACCCTTCGACATATTCACTCAACTGCCCAACAATCCTGAATGGCGTCCCCTACGGGATTCGAACCCGTGTTACTACCGTGAAAGGGTAATGTCCTAGGCCTCTAGACGAAGGGGACGTCGGTTGGGGCGGAGTTTTTTCCGCCACGTTTATTGGGCCGCGAGGGGGCAACTGTTAGACGAGGTTGGCTTGCGAATCAAGGGCGATGTTGGGCGCGCGTTCACTTTTCTGCTTGCCGGGGCTTTTGGGGGTGGAATTTGATGATTTTTCTCAATGTTTTGGCGTTTGAGGGTGTATTTTCGCGTTCGCTACGCCGCCCATTTGCCTCGCCTTAACCGGAATTTCAACCGCGCCCCGCGGATCGTAAGGCGCAAATTATCCATTTATTCACCTTTGTCTTCTAAGATTAGACATTATGAGGCAGGTGATAGAGGAGGATGAGATGCCAATGGGACTTGAAGCGCAAACGCGTGCAACGGAGACGTTAGCTGGATTAAAACGCACTGTCGGTCATGTGTTGGCTGGTGCGGGGAAAAAATTTGGCCCTGCGTTGGAAACGGCTGAACTGTGTGGCGTGCCGTTAGCCGTTGTCGGACTTTATTCCGACGTTCACGGCATGGGGTTGTCGCTTGGCATGTTGGGATTCTGTGCGGGGGGGCTTGGCAGATTAGGTGTGGAAGCCGTTAGAGATGCAGGCAATTGCGCAAAAGTAGCTCGTTCATTCGTAAGGCCGGAATCGAAGCATGGCTCTGATAATGGAGTGACGGAAGACTTGGCGAATACTTCTCCGACTTTGGCAGCGGAGCTTGCAGCGCAGGAGGTGCCAACAGTTGCGGTATCGCGCGAAGCGAACCAAGAGCCGAAAAATTTGCGGGCTGCTCTGAATAAAATGAAGAGTCACTCTAAAGTGGGTGCGAGCCATAATCGAGGCGCTTCTCGTGCGCAAAATGGAAAAGCGGACAATAAAAAGGCTCCTGTTTCTAGTTCGCACAATTTGCCCACATTTACCTCCTGAAGCTATGATCGCGGGAATCCGCTCCTCCGGTCATGCCGGGGCCGTGGCGGCGCGTCAGAGTCCTCTTGCGCTATCGTCTGTTGAAATCAAATCGCGCTTTTGGGGGTTGGAGCCAGCCTTTTCGAAAGCGGGGGATAGCGTATAGGTACACGCAAGACCGTCCGCATGGTGACGAGCTTTTCTGATTTTCAAGGAAACGGGGTATAACTTCGATCCGCTGCGCCATTTACCGAATGATGTGCGCAGATCTGGGGAACATATGGCTCAATACTCTATCGACCTTGCCTATGCTTACGCGCAGCTGGGGCTTGCCGAGGGGGCTTCTCTGGACGAGATCAGGGAAGTTTTGGCTCTTGCCGTCGCTTATCGATTTTCCACCGCAGAGCGTGTCGAACACATTCGGCAATTGGTGGAATTTTTTCTTGCCCGCGCTCAATTGGGGGGGCTTGACGCTTCTTTCGCCGAGATCAAAAAAGCCTATCGCCAAAAGGCTATGGCCTTGCATCCCGACAGAAACTGGGGGGATGCCGCCAGCGGCGAGCAACTGAAAGGCATCAACGCGGCCTATGCGCTGGTCGACGCTGTCCATCGGCAGGCAAAGGCGTATTACAGGCAAAATGAAGACGCGCGGCGCGACAGTGAATTGCAGGCGCGCAAGGCGACGCAGCGCGAAAGACCGGCGGGGAAAGAAAAGAAATACACTCAGGCGGCGTCTCAAACCACGCGTCCTGCCGAGGCTGAAAGAGCCAAAGAAAAAACAAAATCCCGTTCGCGTTCCGCCTCGTCGAAAATATACATGGCGGCGTCCATTCCGCGCTCTATTCGCGCGGCGCGCCTTGGCTACTTGCCATTGCAGGCGATTATCGGGTGCAGGTTCATCAAAAAGGAAAACGATCTTAATCTCGTTTTCGATATTGTGATGCTGCCGGAAGACCAGTTTCTTCGCGCCAAATTCTATCTTTCGGTTCCGGATATGATGGGCGCCGATCTGCATTCCGGCAGATTCATGCCGCCTTATATTCTTCGCGACATCAAAGAAATAATCGTGCCTGCCGATGAGGCCGATCCGGAAAAATATGCCAAAGCATATTTTAAGAAAGAATTCAGGTTGTGAGCGTCCAAAAGATAGAATCTTGCGGATTTCGTTAATCGTTTTGCAAGGTTTAGCGCGTATAAAACGCATCCGGCAGATGGCTCGCGTGGCGCGGGATACGGAGGGGCGTATGGACATAACGGGGCGCAGGATTTTGATTGTGGACGATCACTCGTTGATGCGGCGAATGGTTGCGGCCGAGTTGCGGAAACTCGGCAATCCGGAAATCGACGAGGCTGCCGACGGCGAGAGCGCTCTTCAGAAAATCAATGAAGCAAGCGCGGGCGGCAAGCCCTATCAGATGGTTTTTCTCGACTGGACCATGCCAAAGCTGGACGGGTTTTCGGTTTTAACGGCCTGTCGCGCCCATGCGGCGTTGAAAGACATGCCCATTATTATGCTGACGTCGGAATCGGAAGAGGCAAACCTCGTCAAGGCCTTGGAAGCCGGGGCGACCGCCTACATCGCCAAACCGTTCAAGCCGGAAGATATTTGCAAGAAAGTTCTGGATGTTATGGAATGGAACGCAAGAAGGGCGGGGTGATTTTTATGAGTCAAAAGGTTCATTGGCCGTTTGACGAACATATGGCCGAGGCGTTGCGTCAGGCCGTCAGTTCGACTCTTATGGATGTTTTCCAGATTTCCATCAAACCGGAATCGTGGCGCGTCGGGAAGAAAATGCCTTTGGCGCTCGACTCCCTCGACGCCTGCAAGATCGATGTGAAGCAGGAAGACGTGCTGTGCGGCGCTTTTATCGCCGCGTTCAGCCGCGACATCGTTCTGAAGGTTTTGCGGCAATGCGATCCCGATGCGACAGAAGATCCGAAGATCATCGAGGACGCAGTCGGCGAAATCGCCAACATGATCTATGGCGCGTTCAAGACGGGCATGAATAAAACGGGATATCGTTTGTCCATGAATCTGCCTTTAAGTTTAAGCGGGGAGATCGAGGCGATCACACAGTACGAAGGCGCTGAAAAAATGATCCTGCCTTTTCGCGCCGATGGGTTCAGCTGCCGCGTTATCATCACTCAGGATCATAAAGATTCCTGAATTTCCGGATAGAGGAAGAACATGAAAATACTGCAAGCTCATGTAAAAAACGATCAGGATATGGGCGCTCTGGACGTGTTGGGCCAGATACAGCCGAACTTTGTTCTTGCCTTCGGCGGCGTGAAGTTTTTCGAAGACGGACAGCTTGGAAAGACGCTCAGGCAGAAATTCCCACAGGCCACCGTCATTGGCTGTTCAAGCGCGGGCGAGATCGTGGACGATGCGGCGGTTTATGACGATACGCTTGTCGTAACGGCTTTGGCGGATCTGGGGATGCAGGCTTTTCTTGCGACGGCGCCTATTGGAACCGCGGCGGATTCTTATGCCGCAGGGCAGAATCTGGGCAAGGATCTGACGGCGCGCGGCGTGGCGTCGGTTTTCGTTCTGGCGCCCGGCCTCGGCGTGAACGGAAGCGATCTGGCAGGCGGATTCGCTTCGGTCGTGGACACGGATGTCGTCGTGACCGGCGGCCTTGCCGGAGACGGCACGCGGTTTCAAAAAACCTATACGCTTTTTAACGAAACCGTTTCCAGCGATACTGTCGTTGCCGTCGGTTTCAAGGGCGAGGCGTTGAAAGTGACTTATGGATCGGCTGGGGGCTGGGAGCCTTTCGGCCCTGAACGCAAGGTCACAAGGGCCGTCAGCAACGTCCTTTACGAACTGGATGGAAAGTCTGCGCTTCAGCTTTACAAGGAATATCTGGGCGAGAAGGCGAAAGACTTGCCCGCTTCCGGTTTGCTTTATCCTTTCTCTGTCCTGCGGGATAATGTCGATCCATCGAAAGGCGATCCGGCGTCGAATGGTCTGGTGCGCTCGACTCTCTGCATTGATGAAAAAGAGGGCAGCTTGATATTGGCGGGAGACATCGAGGAAGGCTGCATGGTGCGCCTGATGCACGCAAAATCGAACGGCCTTGTCAAAGGCGCGGCTTTGGCCAGCGCAGAGGCGACGGCGACCGTTCAGGGCGGCGACAATCTTGGTATTTTAATCAGTTGCGTCGGACGCAAGGTGGTGATGGGGCTTGACGTCGACGACGAAGTGGCCGCCGTCAAGGAAACTTTCGGACCGAAATCCGTGATTACGGGTTTCTATTCCTATGGCGAAATTTGCGCTTTCGATCAAATGGACCGCAAGCCCTGCCTGCATAACCAGACGATGACGGTGACGCGCATGGAGCGGGGGGATTGATCTTGCGCAAAACCCATGACGCGTAGCAGAAAACTTTCCCACCAGATGTCCCGCTATCTTGGGTCGGAGACGGCGGAGGCGGATCTGGCTTGTTTGCTGGCTGCCCTGCGCGACGGCAAAAGCGATTCCGTGCCCCAGCGGGTTCTTGAAACGCTTGAAAAGCTGCCTGCGTTTCTTGATGTCGTCGAAGCTTCCTATCAGAAATACGAAGAAAACATCGCGATCGCGGAACGCAATATCACTGTCAGTTCCGAAGAACTGGTTCAGGCCAGCCGGTCGATCAAGTCAATGGTCAATTCGCTGGGACAAGGCTTTTTGATGTTTGACGGCACAGGCATTTGCTCGCAGGTCTATTCCAAAGCTTGCGAGACGTTGCTGGAGACGGTTCCGGCAGGCAAGCCTATCTCTGCCGTTTTGCGCCTCGACGAGGAAGCGAAGAACAGGCTGGATTCCCTGCTGCGCCTGATTTTCTCGGACTCGCATGCGATGTCGTTCGACGAAATCATGCGTTTCGCGCCGAAGTCTTTCCCGCATTCCGGCGGCGCGCACATTGATATTTCCTATAAACCCGATTTGACGCGGGGCGGGAAGGTCGATCGGGTCGTGGTCGTCGCGACGGATATAACGGAACAGGTTCGCGCGAAAGAACTTGCCGACGCCAGAAAAGGGTTTTTTGAAGCCATCGAACGCATTTCGCACGACCGCCAGACTTTTTGCTCCTATATGCGCCGCACGTCGGATTGCGTGAAAGAGCTGGGCTTGTCCGGCCAATATATGACGCTGGAAGTTCTGCTGCGTGAAATCCATACGCTCAAGGGCGGCGCGGGCATGTTCCGCCTTAATAGCCTTGTAAAGAAATTCCATGAGCTTGAAACGGCGTTTCAGCCTTTTCCCAATCGCAGCGCGACCGTCCTTGATGCCGCGGGGAATGCTGGCTTTCAAACTTTATTGAAGCATCAAAAGATTCTGCAGGAAGAAATTGACGCTCTTGCCAAAAGCCTGAACCGGCTGCTGGGGATTGACATCACGCGCGCCGACGATGAGGCGCATTTTGATAAACGCAGGCTTTACGCTTTCGCGCAGTATCTTGATTCTCTGGGGCTGGCGGAGGTCAGGGACGCCTATGTCGAGCGGGTGTGCGCTGAGTCCCTGATCGGTTATTTGAAGCATTTCGACGTGGCGCTTGGCGATCTGGCGTCGCTTCTGAACAAAAAAATCCGCCCCATCCGTTTTACCGGACAGGACATCCCCTTTATCATCGCGCCCTACGGCGGTTTGTTCGCCTCCTTCGTTCATCTTTTTCGTAATATGGTCGATCATGGGATCGAGACGCCGGAAAACCGGCTGGAGCGCGGAAAAGATGAAGCGGGGCAGATTGAAATCGCCTTGTCCCTGCGCGTGCTGGATTCCGGCAACAGATGGCTGCGTCTGGAAATAAGCGATGACGGGACGGGAATCGACACAAGTTCCTTGCGCGCAAAGCTGATTGCCAAAAAACCGAACGGAAAATGGGGAGCGGCGAGCGAACAGGATATCCTTGGCGCGCTTTTAACGCAAAACATCAGCGCGCGCGACGAGGTCAGCCTCTATTCAGGCCGCGGCACCGGCATGGGCGCCGTTTCTGCCGAAGTTGTCAAACTGGGCGGCAATTTGACGATCGAAACGCAAGCAGGGAGAGGAACCAAATATGTGATCGAGGTTCCGTATCGTTTGGAGGTTACGGAGCAATAGAGGCAAGTTTGGGTTTGACGGCGCGGTTACCCCACTTACAAATTGGCTGCCTGCCCACATTGGCGAGGAGGTGGTTCGTTCCTTTGGGGGTGGGTACGGCCGAAAGGGAACGGGATGAGGGCGGCCTGTTTTTTGTTCGGCAATTCTTGGGCGGTTTTTTTCTGCGCGGCTGGGCTTTGTTTTTTCGGAGGGGCGGCTTTGGAAGCCTCTGCTGCTATCGACTCTGCGATGAGTTCACTTTTGCATTCTGCTATAATTTCTTCCAGCCATTTCCAACTTGCACTTATCAGGCGTTTTCCGGCCAAGCCACAGATAAAGCCGCTTGCCACGACTAAGCCTGCGGTAACCAATGGCGCTGCTTCAGTTGCAGCAATAACGCCAATAAGCGCTTCGCCTACAATACATTCAATGCCAGCTTTCCCGATAGTAGTGATAATTTCTGCAGTTCTACTTTCTGGAGCCTTGCAATTTCTTATGACGCTACAGACTTCAGCCCCCGTTTGGATAACAGCAACGACAGGGCCAGCCGTTTTCGCAAGAGGCGAAAGAGACTCCAACGCTTTGTTTAGAAAATCCATCTCTACAACTTAGGCAAAAAGTTCAGCGGCTTTTGCGACCGGCGGCTGGTATGATGTGATACTACAAAAAGGCAAGCGGGCGCGGAATCAATACTTCCCTAACTTTCCCCCAAATGTCTAGTCGGAGATTTCCCGCACGACAATTTTAAAAGTGGGATTGCTGATGATTCTCGTCCATTTGCGTTAGACACCGTTAACAAAGGTTTTACCTTTACGTGATTCGCTGGAGGCCTCACAACGGAGGCTCTCATGGATCAACGGCTTTACCCCATCACAGAAGAGTATTTTGCGGCAACGATTTTGCCTTTAATCGAGGGCAGTTA
>JARLJD010000165.1 GCA_031291395.1 Alphaproteobacteria bacterium
CTGTTCACCTCGTCAAACTTCAACATCCTCAAGCCCTCCTGAATTGCCCGTTCGATTTTCATCTCAGCCCCCATGTACAAAACGGGAACTATCGGACATTTCATTGGCTATCTAATCGGACAATTCGTTGAACGCCGACAGTGCTAAGAAAATCGCGCGACAAAATGGAAAATTTTCGATATAATGTTTCAAATCCGGCGAGTTTCAGGAAACATCCGGCTGAGAAGCGGTAGAAACCGCATCCAATCAAATGGGAGGATCATCATGGCATTCAGGAAATCGCTTATCCTAGCTTCGGTCTTAATCGCGGGATTTATGCCGTTAACGGCGCGGGCGCAGGACAACCGGCAAGTCTGGCGCGATACCGAGGGCCAGATCGTTCATGTTTTTTCTTCAGGAACCTGCGTGCGCGAGAATTCGGCCACCAGCGATCCTTGCGCTCCGTCGCCCGTTTCTGTGGAGGTCACATGGACGCCGCCTGTGCATTATACGGTTATCGCGAAGGAAGACCGCACGGTTTACTTTGAATTTGACAAGGCCGGTTTGACGCCGGAAGCCAAAGCCAAACTCGATGCGCTGGCCGAGAAGATCAAATCGGCCAACGATGTTCAAGGCGCGGATGTCGCCGGTTATGCGGATCGCATCGGCACGGTTTCGTATAACGAAAAACTCTCCGAAGCGCGCGCGAAAACCGTGCGCGATTATTTAATCGCGCAAAAGGTCGTCAATACGAACGTGACCAAAACCCGCTGGTTCGGCAAGTCGGAGCCGAAAGCGAACTGCGCGAAAAATTTACCTCGTGCCCAGATGATCCAATGTCTGCAGTCGGATCGTAAAGTGCAAGTCGACATCATCTACCGCGTCGAACCGCCAGCGCATGGCGGTCAATGAGCGCGCATGTGTAAACGACCCCGCAGTATAATAGATTGATTTCATTACAAAGCAGCCATCATTCCCGCGAAAGCGGGAATCCATCGCCGCGCGTCTGCGCGGCATAAGAATCAAGAGGCATTTTAATCTGAACCGCCGCTTGCCTTATATGCTCGCTATCGCTCGCGATGGATTCCCGCTTTCGCGAGAATGACGACTTTTTCAGCATTATCAATCTGTTTACTGTATGTGCAAATAATATGCATCATCCCCGCATACACGGGGATGACGCAGTAGAACTGGGACAACATACTCCATATTCCGCGCATTGCGCATCTGCGGAACAGCAACAGGGAACGCGTCAAAGTCTTTTATGGTGTAGCATCAGGTATGAGAGTGTCCAGACTTTGCCCCGCACAGCTGCCACAGCCAGTGCAGTTTCTATATGATCCATCGCTGTTGAACTTTATCACGCGCTGTCCCCCACCGTTTGCGTATACTATAATTCCCGTAGAGGTTGTGCGGCGATAATACATCTGGACAATGGTTGCGTGGCCAACGCCAACGTCGCAAGTGAAGCCGGTGTCACCAAAATAATTCCATGATATACCGTCGCAGAACTCCATGGAACTTGCTGAACTGTCATAGCGTATCGTCCCTGCAGTCGAGTCCGAGCAAGCCAAGCCGCTGTTTCCTACCTTGATTTCTCCATTAACATCAAGTCGCGCTTGTGGCGCTGTTGTCTCGACCCCGACGGATACGGCACCGCCATTCTGAGTCTCATAGACGGGCGTCATGGGTTTCCACTGACAGGGCTGCAATGAGCAGTCTGTCGTACGCGTTCCGCTTGAAGCTCCTACACAAGCGATAATGCTATTCCCGTCTCCGTCCATGACTGTCGAGCCGAGATTTTTGCAGCTCTGTCCCAGACAGGATGCACTGCCACTCGTCGGTGTGCAAAAGGAAGCGGAACTATTGCTTTGAGCGAAAGCATGGGGCTGGAACCCCAGCAGCAGGCTCGCAAGAGCCGCGAGGAAAAAACGGGCGCGCATGAGAAACCCTCCTGTTAAAGAATCCATATTGCATCTTAATCCTTTTGTATTAACAACTGCTTAATTAGCGCCTTACAACACAGAACTGAATTAACGACCGTATTTGTTCCGATTCAAGGAACAAAATCATGATTTTACAATAGGTTGCTCAAGATCCCAATGGTTCATAATTGGACAAAAAGACACCAAGGCCTTAAGAAAAAAATTGTTCGACGGTTGGGACAACAAAGAAAATCGTCAACCAACAAAGACAAATCCCATAATTTTTTAAAATAGTATGATTTTTCCCTTGACTCCCTCCGCATCTTCGTCTACAACACCCCCACGTTCGAAAGAACGCGTTCGTTTCTCCTCCGTGCCCACAAGCGGCCGATTGTGGGGTATCGCCGGAGCCGGAACGAACAGGTAGCATGCCGCCCCTCGCAGCGTCGAGGTCAACGGGAAGCGCGCTTCTCTTTTATGAGGTAGGGTTGGATAGGATGAACGAAGGATAAAAAACGAAGGCGAAGAAAGCAATCGCGCCAGACCACGCTGCTTTACGGCATCGCCGCGACCAAGCCTTTCACAACATTCGATGTCGATGTCGAGGTACGGTCGACCAGAATGCTGCGCGGCGTCGCGTCTTGCCCGTACAACTGTTGATTCCATGTTTCGCGCGGAGCCACAACAGAGCCTTCCAGCGAAACACCGACGAACAAGCCTTCGGAGCGGGCAAAGGCATACAAATCGGATTTCAGGCCGAGGCCGGTCGAGGCGTTAACGCCCTTGCCCAGTTCCCCGACGGCAAGACCGGCATCGCCTCCCAGAGTCACTTCGCGATTCATGATCGCGTTCAGTCCTTTATCAGTCATGACGGCAACGACAAGCTCGGACGATTGCCCGCCGATTTGCAAGCCCCAGCTAATGCCGCCCAGCGTATAGAAAGCGGGATCACTCCACCTGCCGTCCGCGCCGCGCACCAGCATGACGCCGTTGCCACCGCGCCCGCCAAAGAAGAAGGCCGCGCGGATCAGATTCGGGACGATAATAATGGCTTTGGCGCGCGTGGCGAGATCGACCAGACCGGGATACTGGTTATCGCTCATCATGCTTTGAAACGTGATGCGCGATTGATCGACCAGTTGCTCCGGCTCGCTGCCGAATTCGCCGGAACTGCGACAACTCGCCAGCGCCAGAAACGCGGCAAGCACAAGAATAAGACGACCTTTGAACGAACGCATGCAAAACTTCCCTTCCGTTTCAAGCCGAACATGCCCTATTTTGATGTCAAATTAAAGGCATTTATGCTGCAACAAAGATTCCCTCTCCCCCCTCTAGGGGGGTATGGGTTGGGGGGAGGGGGGACTCGGGGATTATATCCCACCCCTTGACCCCGACCCGCTTCCCCAAGAGGGAAAAAGAGAGAGTCTATCGTGTTTGGATTTACTGCAACGCCAACACAATCCCCAACACCGTTATCTCCACGACCTGCTGCAAGGTTCCGAGCAAAGCGCCGCTATAGCCGCGCAGGTGGTTGGCTCCGATCAGGGCCACAACAAGTCCCGCGATGGTTCCGGCGGTCAGAACGGTCGCTGCGTCTGTGCCCAGTGCTGACCACGAGATCAACGCGCCGATGCCGACGGCCAGAACGACGCGCAGGGCAGGGGGTTGCTGGAAATGATCCGCCACGGGGTCGCCTTCGATCGGGCGCAGCCACGCCGCCGCGACGACCATAAGAACGCGCGACCAGCACGACGCGACGATAAGGGTCTGGAAAACCAGCGCATTGTCGGCCAGACTGGCAATCGCGCCGATTTTCAGAATGATGATCATAATGGTGGCAAGCGTGCCGTAACGCACCGAGCGTTCCTCTTTCAGCCAGCCGACATTGGCGCTGCGGTCGAATTGCTTGCCGTAAGTATCGACCAGAGAAGCGAATTCTTCTTCGTGCAACGCGCGGGTGACGAACAGCATGCCGACGACCGCCGCAGTCGCCGTAATCGCGCCCGGCATGCGCATCTCGGTCGTCAGCCAATCGATGCCCGCGCCGATAAAGCCGATCAAAGCGCCGATAATCGGGAACCAGACCATTGACCGGCGGATTAATCTCGATTTGATTTCGTCCTTGAACGGCAGGCTGACCCGAGTCAGATAATTGATCGCGACAGAAATCTCCGCCCACAAATTCTCAGGCGAGGGCGGTTTGACGGTAACAGCTGGCTTGTCGGTTGGTTCGCTCATAAGGGGAGTATAGACGTCAGAAAGACACGCGGCAACGCTGCGTATTTATGGAGGGGAATTGAGGCGGATTTGTGTTAAACAGGGTGCTCTGCGGCGGGTTTTAACCCTCCATTCACCAATTTGCGGCTAGACTGAAGACCCTTTCCGGGTAAGGGCGCGTTTACATGCCGATTTCTTTTCGTTCGATTTTCCTCTCTAGAAAGGCGCTTTGGCTTTATCCGGTCGAGGCTGCACTTTTGGCTGTCAGTGCCTTTGGCCTGTTTTGGGGC
Organism: Alphaproteobacteria bacterium; assembly: GCA_031291395.1. Taxonomy (GTDB): domain Bacteria; phylum Pseudomonadota; class Alphaproteobacteria; order UBA9219; family UBA9219; genus CAIXLI01. The sequence continues at coordinate 4,412 of JARLJD010000165.1, forward strand.
GCGCATGATCTTTTTGTGGTCGATGCGGCGGATCGCCGTCCTTTAGTCTTTCTGGTTTTGTTCGGCGTTTTGCCGCTGACGCTTTTTGTTTTTATCGCTATTCGCGAAGCGGTTGCCGCAGCGCGAATGGGGGCATTGTCGGGATTTCAGCATCGCATCGACGAATTGCAAAAACGTCTGAACGCGCAAGACGATTTCTATTGTTCGATCAACAGCAATATGCCGACGACGCTGACGATCTACGACAACCGGAACGCCTATTGGTTTGTCAACGCCAGCGCTGCGCGGGAACTCGGCTTTTCCGAAAACAAGCTTTTAGGGAAAAAGCCGACAGAGATTCTGGGACCCGAGCGGGGTCGCGCGATTGCCAAAATCCTCAAGGACGTGCGGGAAAGCGGCAAGCCGCGCGAGACGCTCGATTCTTATGCGGACGAAAAAGGGACGGTTCGCCACATACAGACCCGCTATCAGTTTCTGGCTCCCTTCGGCATGTTTCCCGGCGGCATTATGGCGCGCGGGGACGACATAACCTCGACAGCGATTGAGCGCGAACGCCGCGAGGCGATGCTGCGGCAGGTCATTTCCACGCTTGTCGCCGTCGTCGATCGCCGCGATCCTTATGCGACGGGGCATTCGGCGCATGTCGGCTTTTTGTCGCGCGCGCTGGCGGCAGAAATGAATTTGCAGTCGTGCGAGATCGAAGCGGCCGAGATCGCCGGTTCGCTGATGAATTTCGGCAAGGTTCTGGTGTCGCGTTCGATTTTGACCAAGACCGCCACGCTGACTCCCGAAGAATTGCAGCGCATCCGCGACGGTATCGCGACGTCGGCGGATATTCTGTCGCTGATCGATTTCGGCGCGCCCGTTGTGCCGACTTTGCGTCAGGTTCTCGAACGCTTCGACGGCAGAGGCTTGCCCCAGCGCCTGAAAGGCGATGCGATCCTTGTCACGGCGCGGATCGTCGCCGTCGCCAACGCTTTCGTCGCCTTGGTCAGCCCGCGTGCCTATCGCCCGGGCCTTGACGTCGCGATCGCCCTGCAGCGTCTGGCGGAGGATAAAGGCAAAGCCTTCGATCCGCAGGTGATTACGGCGTTGGAGGTTTATTTGGGCAAAAACGCCAAGGAGATCGAGTGGCTGGCGGGGAAGTAAACGTCCGTCATGAAATAACAACGCAGATTGGTAGCGCGGGGTTCCACCCCCGCGCCCTCTCCTAAACCGCAAAATCCGGACGCTCATAGCCCGCCGTTTCGATGCCGCTGCATTGGGCGCCCATTTCTGCAAACAGCGCATGCAATCGATTGAGGGCTAGTTGCAAAGCTTCATGCTGTACCGAAAACGCCGCTTCGCCAAAAAAGACGGCTTCATCGGTCGTTTCCGACAAACAAGTGTCTTGACTGTCACGGCAATTAAAACCCCAACACAACACCTTATTGCCGGTGGCATAAACAACCAACTCTTTGTGCAGAGGGAAATCATTCGCCGTAGCGCCAAGCGGCTTGAATTGATCTTGGACGGGATCTGCATGACGCATAGCAAGGCCGTTGCACGGCAACAAAGCCGCATCGTAAACCCCAAGCGGCGCCAAAAATTCCAGCGAAACGGCGTTGTAGAGATCGACCAAAGCAATGCCGGTCGATAGCGCCGCGCCTTTAACGGCACGCCTTGCCAGAGCCTCGATACTTGAACGAAATTTCGACGGTTTGGCTCCAATGGTTCCGTACGCCTTGCGCCATGCCTCGATTCGCCGGTCGGCAACCAGTGCTTCGGGGGTTTCAAAAGTTTGAGCGACAGTCTGTGCAGCTTTGGTTCATAGTACTCGACTCGCATTTAAAGCCCCATATTTAGCAGGGGTTTCAAAGGCAAGCGTGGAGAAAAAAGCTGGTGGAGAAAAGCGAATAGCCGGTCAAGATTGGCCGTAGCAAAGATTTTTCGCAAACCATGGAGGCC
>JARLJD010000166.1 GCA_031291395.1 Alphaproteobacteria bacterium
AATCCGAAAAAAGAGAGATCGTCATTCCGGAAAATTTTGCGCCCTAACCAACTTTGTGGCTAGAAACTAACCGTTGGGGCGCAAAATTTATCCGGAATCCCATTTGTTTGCTTTCTTGCTTTTTTCGGGTTCTCAAGGAAGTGGGCTATAGCATAAATTTTTATACAAAGAAATTCCATTTGCAGTTATCCTTCCCAACATCCGACATCTGACCCCTGACTCCTATATGCCCTTCCCCCACATTGACCCCGTTCTCTTTTCCTTCGGCTTCATCGTCATTCGTTGGTACGCGCTGTCCTACGTCGCGGGCCTTGTGATCGGCTGGCGCTGGTGCATGGCAATGGCGCGGCATGACCCAAACACGCCCGCGCCGGAACTCTACGACGAATTTCTGACATGGGCCGTCCTCGGAGTCCTTCTCGGCGGCCGCATCGCCTATATCCTTTTCTACAATCTCGACGAATATCTCGCGCATCCGCTCGAAGCGTTGAAAGTCTGGCACGGCGGCATGTCCTTTCACGGCGGCATGCTGGGCGTCATCCTCGCCGCGTGGATTTTCACGCGCCGCAAGAAAGTCCCGTTTTTCGCCTTCACCGATTTGTTGGCCTGCGTGACTCCGATCGGCTTGGGACTTGGTCGATGCGCCAACTTCATCAACGGCGAACTTTTCGGCCGTCCCTCCAACGTCCCGTGGGCGATGATCTTCCCGCGCGGCGGCGACATCCCGCGCCACCCCAGCCAGCTTTACGAAGCCCTGACGGAAGGCCTGCTTCTCCTCATCATTATGTACGTCCTCTCGCGCCAACCCAAAATCCGCGCCCGAGCCGGAATTTTATCAGGCGCCTTCCTGACCCTCTACGGCATCTTCCGCTTCACAATGGAATTCTTCCGCGAACCCGACCCGCAACTAGGTTTTTTATACGACGGCGCCACAATGGGCCAACTCCTATGCATCCCCATGATCGTGGCAGGGATTTTTATTCTTGTGTGGGCTATCAAAAGCAGTGAAGCAAAAGCGGCGGAATCCCCTCCCCCTCGTGGGGAGGGTTAGGGAGGGGGGAGTTCCGCAAAAGATCAAGCTTGTGATTATGAATGAACTCTGCCGCGAAGCTGTTCATAATCCCCAATCGTGATTCAAGGCGCGCTCCCCCTCCCTCCCTCCCTCCCTCCCTCCCTGCCCTTCCCCGCGAGAGAGGGATGGAATCCTGCCGTTATCGCTTCACTTGTTTCCTGACGCCAATTTATTTCTAGAAGTCACCGCGCACCTCATGCCCCCCCTCGACCGCCTCATCCGCACCCTCATTTCAACCCAAGGCGCGATCTCCCTCGCCGCCTATATGGAACTCGCCCTGCAACATCCCGACCACGGCTATTACCGTGTGCGCAACCCCGTAGGCCGCGCGGGCGATTTCATCACCGCGCCGGAAATCAGCCAGATGTTCGGCGAAATGATCGGCGTCTGGTGCGCCGAAACTTGGCGCATTCTCGGCAAACCGACGCCGTTCGCCCTGATCGAACTCGGCCCGGGCCGCGGCGCGATGATGCAGGACATCCTGCGCGCCACAGCCCACGTCGAAGGCTTCCACGCCGCAAAAAACCTATGCCTGATCGACAGCAACCAACTCCTGCGCGAAGAACAATCCGCCAAATTACGCGCCCACGCGCCAAACCATTTCGACGACCTCGCGCAAATCCCGCCAATGCCCTCGCTCATCCTCGCCAATGAATTTTTCGACGCCTTGCCCACGCGCGCGTTCGCAAAAACCTTCCGCGGCTGGGCAGAACATATGGTGACGATCGAAAACGACGCGCTGACTCTGGCCTTGCGCCCTTTGGAAGAAGCGGAACACGCCCTCATCCCCCCGACCGAACATGACGCGCTCCCCGGAACCGTCATCGAATTTTCCCCGCAAGCGCAATCCCTCATGCGCGATCTGTCCCGCCGCCTCGCCGCGCAAACCGGCGCGATGCTGATCATCGACTACGGCTACACCGCGCCGCCCCATGCCCCCACGGTTCAAGCCGTGTCCAACCACGCTTTCGCCAACATCTTCGACCGCCCGGGCGAAGTCGACCTCACCGCGCACGTCGATTTCGCCGCCCTCCGCGACATCTCCCTCAACGCCGGTCTGCGCGCCTCGCCGATCATCGGACAAGGCGAATTTCTGAAAAACCTCGGTATCGACCTCCGCGCCGAAACCCTCAAACGCCACGCAACCCCCGCCCAATCCGCCGAAATCGCAACCGCCCTGTGCCGTTTGACGGACGACGCGCAGATGGGGAGTTTGTTTAAGGTGATGGAGATAAATTTCAGCCGAACCCCTTGAACCCTCCATTTTGAAAGAAACTGGACAGACCCCTGCGAAGCGTCCAGTTGCATGGTGAAATCTGGGCTGTTTTGTTGTAATGTGCCACGTGTCTCAGTTAGAACTTCTTGGCTTGGATACAATGGTAAACAATGAGGTTGCCAAGCTTCCTGTAAGAGACAAACTCTTTATCGAGTTGTATCGTTAGACCTACTGAATGAACGTAATCAGTAATCGTTGATGGATGATACCTATAAGTGAAAAAGTCGGGTACAAAAAAATCTGAAGTTTCATTTGTAACGACGAGAGATTTATCCTCTCTTTGGACTTCATGGCCTACGATTATTGGTTCGTAGGTAAACAAAATCACACCGCCTTCTTTAAGAAGAAGCATTGTTTTTCTTAAGGCGGAAGGCAAGTCTTCAATAAACTCGAATACCCCAGATGAAATAATCAGATCAAATGGAGCTAACCCTGTAAGGTCTGTTTCTTCAAATCGTCCTTCAATCAGAGTGATATCCGGATATTTTAGTCGGCATTCTGCAAGCATTTTTGTAGAACAGTCCACTCCTACTATATTACGGATTCCATCCTCATAAAGTGTGGAGACTGCGCGGCCAGTTCCAATTCCTACGTCAAGAACGGCACCTTTAGCGATGTTACTGGACTTGATGATACTAGCAATAAAGTTGGGTGGTTCCCAAGCTCCGGGAGCTTCAGTTGCACGGTCATAAACCGATGCCAGTTTATCATAATATTTTGCGTTTGGGTGCATTGTTTTAGCCTCTTTGTGGAGGGTGATAACGAGGCGCAATCGTTCAACGTCTCGGAGAGAGAAGGGGACATAATAAAAATGCGCTAGAACCGACGTTTTTGAGATAGCATATCTCCGGAGGCGCATTTTTATTGTGTCCCCGCTGCGTCAAAACACCCTTCCATTTTGAATCAGCCTCGCCATTTGCTGATCTGCGATCGTGCGAGTCATGCCGATGCGTTTGTCGCGGATCATCGCGCGCACGGCCGAGCCGGGATTGTCGCATTCCGTTAGCATGAATTGCGCGAACAAGCCCGACTGCGAAAACGCCTGATAAAGAACGCCGGTCAACCCCGCCGCCAGCAACAACGCCGCGCGTCCCCCCAAATCCTGCTCCGCCAGCTGCAACAACCCCTCCAAAGCCTCCTCCATACTGCCCGCATGCATAGTGGCCAGAACGGTATGCCCCGAAGTCGCAGCGCGCAGCGCCTGATTGGCGCAATCGCGCGTGCGGATTTCCCCGACGGCGATGTAATGCGGATGCCAACGCAAAGCGCGTTTCAGCATCGCGCCCCAATCGCTTTCCTGCTTGATTTCGGTTTGATAGCAATAGCCGTTTTTGCCGCAGCGCCCCTCCAAATCATATTCAACAGGGTCTTCCAGCGTAAAGCCGATCCCGCCGTAAATTTCCAGATAACGCGACAAAAGCGAAGAAACCGTCGACGTTTTCCCTTGCCCCGACGCGCCGCAAACCAAAATCAACCCGCTGCGCCGCCCCAAATCTTCCAGCACCTGCGGCAATTGCGGAATAAGGCCAAGCTTCTCCAAAGGCAACGGCCGATCGGGCAGGCGGCGCAAAGCGGCCCAAACGTCGCCCCGCGCCGATTCCAATCGCGTGGCGCGCATCCGCATGCCGCCAAAATCGACAGCAGCTTCGACTCCGTCGAAATGTTCGCGCAAATGATCGACCAGCGCCTCGGCGTCCGCGCTGTATTCCGGCGGCAAATCGGCATCGGGCAAATCGATCACGCCCCCGCGCCCCGCGCGGTAATGCGCCACCGCGTCGGCGTCCAGCCGCACATAAATATCCATAAAGTTCAATTCGCTCAGCCTGCTTTGCCGAGAGGGAACAATCGCCGTTTGAATCATGAGAATCCTTAAAATCGTTATACAAGACGGCAATATTATAACGCCCCCGAAACTTTTTTCCACCCGCTCGTTTCCGGCGACGAAAATTTCCCTTTTCCACCAACTAATGATACTTTCCCCCCTCGCACCACATCCGAAAAACCATGTCCGACAAGAAATACGAAATCCTTCTCCGCGAAGTCCTTTTTCAGGGCTTTTTCCGCGTCGACCGCCTGCATGTGCAACACGACCGTTTCGACGGCGCGCCCAGCCCCATCTTCACGCGCGAAGTATTCCACCGCAGCCCCCAATCGGTCGGCGTCCTGCTCTTCGACCCGCAACATGACAAAGTCGTCCTCGTCGAGCAATTCCGCGCCGGAGCGGCGGCATCGGGACATTATCCGTGGCTGACGGAAATCGTCATGGGAATGGTAGACGCGGGCGAAGTCCCCGAACAAGCTGCCCGGCGCGAAGTGAAAGAGGAAACCGGCTGCGACGTGCAGGATTTATTGCCCATCGCCAGCTATTTCAGCAGCCCGGGCGGCACATCGGAATATATCCATTTATTCGCGGGACGCATCACCGCCCCAACGCAAGGCGGCGTCTTCGGCCTCGAAAGCGAAAACGAGGATATCCAAGTTCATGTTCTTGATGCAGCCCGCGCGATAAGCCTCCTCTACGCCAACAAAATTAACGACGCCCACGCCCTCATCGCCCTCCAATGGTTCGCCACCCACCACACAGATTTACGCAGCAGGTGGCTCGTCAGCGACGTGGGGACGCCGATTATTTAGGCGAGGGGACACAATAAAGGGGACATGATAAAAATGCGCCCAAGCTGAAAGCGAGGATGGCGCCTGTTTCGGGGATGCGCATTTTTATCGTGTCACCGTATTGTGTCCCCGGCGACGCGCTTGCGCCTGTTTATCCCCGTTATCCACAGTCTACCCCCTTCAATTAAAGTAATAATTTCGCCTTTAATCTGCTACGCTCCCCTCATGCCCGAACTCATCACCCTCCCCGCCCTGCGCGCCTCCGGCTCAATCGACGCCGTTGGCGCTGTCCGCACGCCGCCCCATAACATTGAGGCCGAACAGGCTTTGCTGGGGGCTTTGCTGGTCAATAACGTCGTCTATGAAAAAGTCGGCGAGCTGTTGCAGCCGGATCACTTTTACGACCCCGTTCACGGGCGCATCTATGGCGCGATTGCGACGTTGATCAACCGCGGGCAGATCGCAGATCCCAAAACCCTGCGCGGCGTGTTCGATAACGATCCGGCTTTGACGGCGGTCGGCGGCGCAAATTATCTCGTCGATCTCGCCGCCAACATCGTCACCATTTTCAATGTCGAGGATTACGCGCATCTGATCCACGATTTGCATCTGCGCCGCCAGTTGATCGCGCTCGGCACCGACGTCGTGAACGAGGCGTTTCAGCACGATCTCGACAAACCGGCGACGATGCAGATCGAAGCGACGGAATCCAAACTGTTCGAACTCGCGCGCACGGGCGAAACCGATCGCGGTTTTGTCAAACTGGAAAACGCGCTTAAAGTCTCGATCAAAATGGCCGAAGAAGCGCACAAGCGCGACAGCCACATCACAGGCGTTACGACCGGCTTGCACGACATCGACCGCAAAATGGGCGGGTTGCAGCGGTCGGATCTGGTCATTCTGGCGGGACGCCCCTCGATGGGTAAAACCGCGCTGGCGACCAATATGGCGTTCAACGCCGCGCACGCTTATTTCAAAAGCGACGGGCGCGAAGGATCGGGTGTGGCGTTTTTCTCGCTCGAAATGTCGAGCGAACAGCTGGCGACCCGTTTGCTCGGCGATTTCTCCAGTGTGCCGTCCGACAAAATCCGCCGCGGCGAAATCAGAACCGAGGATTTCACCAAATTCGTCGAAGCCTCGCAAACCCTCTCGCGCGTGCCGCTTTACATCGACGACACGCCCGGCCTGACAGTCGCGGGCTTGCGCACGCGCGCGCGGCGGTTGAAGCGTATGGTGCCGTCTCTGGGGCTGGTCGTCATCGACTATCTGCAATTGCTGCACGGCAGCGGCGGCAAGCGCGACGAAAACCGCGTGCAGGAAGTTTCGGAAATCACAAGAAATTTGAAGGCGTTGGCCAAGGAACTTGATGTTCCGGTTCTGGCTTTGTCACAGCTTTCCCGCGCTGTCGAAAATCGTGAGGACAAAACGCCGATGTTGTCCGACTTGCGCGAATCCGGCTCCATCGAACAGGATGCCGACGTGGTCATGTTCGTGTACCGCGAAGAATATTACCACGCCCGCAGCGAACCGACCCGCCGCCAAGACGAAGACGAAGGCAAATTCAACGACCGCTACAGCCGCTGGATGCAGCGCGGCGAGGAAGTCAACAATATAGCCGACGTCGTCATCGCCAAACAACGCCACGGCCCCATCGGCACGGTCAAGTTGCACTTCGACGGCCAGTTCACAAGGTTTACGGATCTGGAGAAACGGTTTGAGGGGGAAGAGCGGTAAGGCGTTGTCGAGGCGCATTAACCATAAATTTTTCTTCTGAAAACATTTTGCGCTCGTTATACTTCGCAACGTCACAAATTATCTTTTCGTAGGAGCGGGTTCCAGCCGCGACTTTTGCCGTCGAAACAAAGGGTCGCGGCTGGAAGCCGCTCCTACGAGAAAGCGCAATTTGTGGCGTGTCGCAGTATAGATTGCCGCTATCGGGCTGCTGTTTTAAATATCAAGGAGGGATAAAATGGCGAAGTTTAGACTTCAAGTGGGACACAATGGTGATGAAAAGCCGAAGACATATGAAGGGAAAAGTGTTCTTGACTTAGCCAAAGAAGCACTGGGCGAAGTCTTCGGGAAAGATGGCAAAATTACCTACGGTTTCCCGACAAAGATTGGCGATACGAGCGAAGTATTCTATTCCGAAGCAGGCAGGCACGGTAATCGAAAGCCCATCGGCATAGTTACACTGCTTGCGCCGTAGCGTATTCGAGCAGCAGTTCATAAGTGAATCAATCCTATGCGTCATCTCCGCCTTCGTGGGGATGACGTGCATTTTGACTGCTTCTTCCGCCGTCGCCCTCTTCACGCCTCTCCGTAGGCAGCGATAAGAAAAAACGGTTGTCGCTGCACACCGCCGCTCTCAGCGTTGTGTTCTTCTTTCAAAACCCCTTCTTGGGGGAAAGCCTCGCTACGGCTTGGGATCAAACGATTCTTTGTCTCAACATCATGCATATCCTGCATCATACGATAAAGAATATCCATTGGATTATATATATCTTCTGGTTTTATCTATGGGTAAGAAATGCCCGTTCGGCATTCTTTCAGGATATCTTTTGCGGGAAATAAAATATGTCCTTCGTCGCGCCAGCCTCTTTATTTGATGAGGAAACCCAAGACGAAGCGGCGTGGCATAGCGAAGACCTGTTGCGCCTGAGGCAGGGCAGGGGGGCGGGAAACGGCAGAATCTATTGCCAGTTTCCTAAACAGGGCCGGATCGTTCGCTTCGTCCCCTCTCCTGACGGGAACGGCAGCGCTTATGTCGAGATCGAGGTCGTATCCGGCAACGCCGCTTATGGCAAAGGCGATTATTTCTGGCTGTCGCCGAAAAAAGCCCGCGCCTTGTACGAGAAGTCTGATGAGCCTAACCGACTTTGCGCTGCGCCAACGCGCCCTCTGCCTGTTCCACAAGTTCGGCCAGAATTTCGGCGATGGGTTGCTCGCGCTTGACCATGCCGACGCTTTGCCCTGCCATCAGCGATCCGGTTTCGACGTCGCCGTCGATCACGGCGCGGCGCAAGGCTCCGGCCCAGTAATGTTCGATCTCCAGTTGCGCTTCTTCGCGGGTCAAGGTTCCGCTGTCGAAACGCGCGATCGTGTCGCGCTGTTTCAGCATGAAATTCCTGCTGCCATTATTGACAATCGCGCGCACCGGAATAACCGGAAAGCGGGCGTCGAGCTGCACCGAGGGAACGGCGTCGCGCGCGGCGGCATGAAGGAAACAATGCTTGAATTTCGGATGCGCTATGGATTCGCGCGAACAGACGAAACGCGTGCCCAGTTGCGCGCCCGCCGCGCCCATTTCCAGATAGGACACAATCGCTTCGCCGCGCCCGATGCCGCCCGCGACGAAAATAGGCACGTCGCGTATTTCGGGCAGAATTTCCTGCGCCAGAACGGACGTGCTGACGGGGCCGATATGCCCGCCCGCTTCCATCCCCTCGATAATCAAAGCGTCCGCGCCATAGCGCACGAGTTTTTTCCCCATCGCGGAGGTGGGGGCGAAGCAGAGAACTTTCGCGCCGCCGTCCTTGATCTTTCTGATCGCAAGCGCCGTGGGCAAGCCCCCCGCCAAAACGATATGCGAGACTTTTTCCGTCAAGCAAACGTCGATCAACGCGTCGAGTTGCGGATGCATCGTGATCAGATTCACGCCGAAGTTTTTTTGCGTCAGTGCCTTGGTCGCCTGAATTTCCGCGCGCAGCAAATCGGGCGTCATCGACCCGCAGGCAATCGTGCCAAAGCCCCCGTTGTTCGACAAAGCCGACACCAGATGCCGCTCCGACACCCAGCTCATCGCCCCGCCCATAATCGCAAGATCGGCGCCAAGAAAGTCGCAGCCGCGCTGCCAAAGGCGGCGAAGGGAGGGAGATGTTGCAATCATAAAGAAGTGAACCTTACCAAAAACAAGTGGGGCATTCGCCTAGGCTGGGGCTTTTGCGAGGGAGGCTATGACAATGCCAGCGATGGCGATGCCAAAACCGATGATTTTTTGCGTCGGCAAATTTTCCTGAAACAGAAATACGCCCATGATAGCGGATCCGATTATGACGTTTACAACGACGGTTGCGACCGCAAGCCCCATATCCATGCCGCCTTCCATCGCGCGGCTAATCAACCATTGGGTCAGGCTGACCGTCACGATAGCCCAGACGGTAGGCCAGAAAACAGTGAATCCGTGCGCCTTTTTCAGGAAGAAAACCGTTCCCAGATTGAACAGGGTGGCAAGGGCAAGTTGCGAGTAAACGATCATGTCCTTTTTCCTTTCGTGTGTTTGTTGCGCGCGTACGTTATCCTTGGATATTAAAGGGAAGAAGAAACTTCTACCATGAAGGATTTGCCCGTCGTAATTAAGAAATTGACCACAGTACTGGACGCTAGTTGGATAAAGCCCTGAATTGATTCATAAAGGCGCTTCGTTTTCTTGCAAAAAATGGAGCGACCGATGCAAACAGTATTCTTCAAGGCCTTATCCAAGGCGGTATCAAATCATATTGAGCTGT
>JARLJD010000167.1 GCA_031291395.1 Alphaproteobacteria bacterium
AAGTTTGTTTTTGCGATATGTCCAATCCAATGTAATACTCCATGTCGTGCCCCTTCTGTGTGATTGCGGAAGGGCACACCTTACTTTCCTTTGAACTTTCCTGTCGCTGGTGACTTAATCCGCGACTACTATGATGGTATAACTTCTTCGCCGCCACCCCGAACGCGAAACTGCGGTGCTCCCGCGCGATGTCGAGCAGGTCGGAGACGACGGCGCTGGCTGTGGCGTCTCCGCCCGCGCCCTGCCCTTGCAGGTAGACGTTGCCGACGAAATCGCCCGTGATCTCGACGCCGTTTGCAGCGCCGCCGACACGCGCCAAAGGCTCGTCCAGCGGAACGAAAACCGGCTGCACGCGCTGAACGATGCCCGATTCCGTGACATGCGCCGTCCCTAGTAATTTGATCCGCCCGCCGCGCGCGGCGGCGTCTTGCAAATCGGCCAGCTTAATCGCGCGAATGCCTTCAACGGAAACCGCCGCCAGATCCGGCGGCGCGCCGAAAGCCAGCGCCGAGATCAGAACCAGCTTTTGCGCCGTATCAATCCCGTCAATATCGGAGGAAGGATCGGCCTCGGCATAGCCCAGCCCCTGCGCCTCAGCCAAAGCCGCGGCGAACGACATTCCCTCGTCCAGCATCCGTGTCAAAATATAATTGCAGGTGCCGTTCAAAATCCCGCGAACGGAAGAAAGGCAATTGGCCGCCAATCCCTCGCGCAACGTCTTCAATACAGGAAGCCCACCGCAAACCGCCGCGTCGAACGACATTTGCAAGCCCGAAAGCTCAGCGCGCCGCGCCAAAGAAACGCCGTGCGCCGCGATCAAAGCCTTGTTCGCCGTGACCAGATGCTTGCGGTTGGCGATGGCGGCCAAAGCCAGTTCCTGCGCCACCCCTTCCGCCCCACCGATCAGTTCGACCACCACATCGACATCGCGCCGCGCAGCCAGCGCCAAGGGATCGTCAACCCACGCGATCCCCGTTACATCGCAATCGCGCTTCCTGTTCCGATCGCGCGCGCTGACCGCCGTCACAATCATCTCTTGCCCCCGCGCTTTCAGCAAATCCGCATGACCGCGCAGCAACCGCAAAACGGCGGAACCGATATTTCCGAGACCGGCGATGGCGATACGCATGGGGTGGTTCCTAAGGAGGCAGGAAGAAAAAGGACTCTCTATAGCCAGTATCCAGATTGGAAACTAATACCAAACACAGATCAAATGGAACCGAAAGCAAATGGGATGCGCGGAGTCGGAGGGAGAATCCCACAAAGTTTGGTTAATTGGTTAGTATAAAAACATTTTTTCTGACTCGGTTGAATAGATTCGGTTGAATGCATCTAGACAGAAACACTTTTTAGGCGCACTACTCCTTCACCTATTCTTAATCTTTAACAAACACGGAAAGGACTTCCTCATGTCTCTACAACGTTTATTGACTGCTTCCGCTCTCGCTTTGGTTTTATCGACTGGCGCGGCTCTCGCGGACAGCGCGTACATCAATCAGGTTGGCGGATCGTACGGCGACACAGCAACCATTGCGCAAACCGCCGTTCACTCCAACAACAATACCGCCTCTGTGACGCAGGATTGGGCCTCTTATAAGAGTGGTGCCGCCATCACGCAGACCGGAGCCAAAGAAAATGCCTCCATCTATCAGAATGGCTCAAATGATTCTGCTACCGTGAATCAGACCGGCGGCAATGATACCGCTTTCGTCTCGCAGGGCTATGGTTCAAATTCGGAATACGCACTTCTCAAACAGCTCGGCTTCTCCGACACTGGTTCCATTATTCAAAATGGCACCTCGGATCAGGCTTATATAACCCAGACTGGTTATGGCGACAACGCTGGCATCTCTCAGTCCGGAGGCTATAACGTTGCGTCCATCACTCAGGGCTTTTCGGCAGATAATGCCGCCAGTGTTTATCAAAATGGTTTAAGCAACTCCGCAACAGTCGATCAGTCCAGCGCGATCGGCGATACGGCCAATGTGTCTCAAATCGGCAACAATAACTTTGCCGATGTGATTCAATCTGGCGTAGGCAAGGTTGCTTCTATCTCGCAGAGCGGAAACAACGGTTCGGCGATTGTTACCCAGCACTAATACCGTTACCTCTACGTTTTGATACTTGGTCGGGAAGCAAGTCTTGTGTAAGCTTGGCTTGCTTCCCTTCCATTCAAGGAACATTTTAATGGGCAGCGCGAAAAAAATTTGTACTTTCGTTTTCGGAATGGCGCTGGTTGCGACCGCCGCTTGGGCCGGAAGCGTGACCATCGAACAGATTCCGCCGGACGCTTCGGATACAAGCGGCATCCTCGGCGAATCCGCGATCAAGGTCGGCAATGAAGCCGAAAGCCCCGATTACCAGAACCAGATTCTTTCCAATCCCGTCTATAGCGCCCCCGCGCGCGCCAACGCCCTTATCGACGGCAACGCCAACGACAAGATCGGCGGCAACACCGCCGTTATCAAGCAGCAGGGGAATTCCAATACCTCCTCCATCGTTCAGCAGGGCGACAACAACCATGCGACCCAATCCCAAAAAGGGACGATGAACGATCTGCGCGTCGAACAGAACGGTCAGGACAACGTTTCGGACGAGCAGCAGACGGGTTCATATAACCACAAAGTCAAAATCCAGAACGGCAACCGCGACGAATCCCTGACGATCGAACAGGTCGCGCCGGAGCCAAGCGACAAACCATAGACGAAGGCATCATGACATACAGACGCACATTTCGCATCGCCCTTGCCACCGCCGCGCTGGCCTGCCTTTGGGCGAACGCCTCTAGGGCAAGCGCGCTTGTCTTTCAGGGGCAGAATGCGGCTTTGTTCCCCAATGCGAATCCCTCCGATACGGCGGCTTTGATGAACAGCGTCGTCAAGCCGACATCGCCGACCTCTACGACGAGCATTAATCCCGGCACCCTTATCCTGCAATCCGTCGAAAGCCAGATCAGCAGCCAGATATACAACGACATCTTTTCGGGCAGCGCGGCGTCCGGCTATTACAATCTCGGCGGCGGCAATACGATAAGCTATTTGCGCGCCAACGGAGAGATCACCATCACCATCGTCGATCCCTCGAACGGCACCACCACGCTTACCGTACCGGATGTTTCTTAAGCCCTATAGGATAAATTATGCGTTTGATGAAATCCCTTATGCTTGTTGCGACGTTGACTCTCCTTTGCGGTTGTTCGTCGCTTTCCCTGTTTGATAATCCCGCGGTCGAGGAGGCGCATGTCACCGACCGCACGCGAGCGGGGAAAATACTCGCCAATCTTCCCGCGCCGGAAGCGAAAGTCCCCGTCGCCGTGTATGATTTTCAGGATCAGACAGGGCAGTTCAAGAATAACGGCGCTTATACCGAATATTCAAGCGCGGTGACCAAGGGCGGTTATTCGATACTCATCAAAGCTCTGCTCGACACAGGGAACAGGCGGTGGTTCGACGTCGCCGAGCGCGGCGCGCTTAAGAACCTTCTGCAGGAACGCCAGCTTATCAAGATCATGCGCGGCGAGTATGCGGGGCCGAAGGGGGAGAAGCTTTCCAAGCTGCCGCCTCTGATTTACGGCGGCGTGATGCTTGAAGGCGGCATCGTTTCCTATGATTCGAATATCCTCACCGGCGGGCTGGGCGCCGTGTATATGGGCATTGGCGGCACGATGCAATACCGCCGCGATCTTGTGACCATTTATCTCCGCGCCGTAAGCGTTCAAAGCGGAGAGGTCTTGCTGGCCGTCAATAGTTCCAAAACGATTTACTCCACCTCTCTGGATGCAAATTTCCTGAGATACCTGACCGTCGACAATCTGTTCCAGTCAGAAGGCGGAGTCACCATGAACGAGCCGACCCAGTTCGCAGTCCAACAAGCCATAGAAACCGCCGTTTATTCCCTTATCATGGAGGGAGCCATCAACCACCTTTGGACATTCGCCGATCCGAAAGCCGGAAAGCGCGCGATCGACGACTATCTTGAGCGCCGCGACGGCACGGCGAAACCGGACGACGCGACGAAGACCGCCGCGGTTTCGGAAAGCAAGTGACGCCGACAGATGTCCGCGGCTAGGAGCCCCGCCGATCAGTTCGACCACCACATCGACATCGCGCCGCGCAGCCAGCGCCAAGGGATCGTCAACCCCGTTACATCGCAATCGCGCTTCCTGTTCCGATCGCGCGCGCTGACCGCCGTCACAATCATCTCTTGCCCCCGCGCTTCCAGTACATGGGGTGGCTCCTAAAGATTAGCAGGCGGCGTTGATCCCCCCTCTCCGTCCGCGGGGGGGGGGGGAGAGGGGAGGAACCGAACGTGGAACAAAAGAAATAGAACGAAAGGGGTGAGGTGGGTTTCGGAGATTATTTACGCACTCAACCACCCACCTCACCCCCTCCCGCGTTTTGCTCTTGCGGAAATTTCTGTATCCCCCCTCTCCCCCCGCAAGCGCGGGCGGAGAGGGGTTATAACCGCCGCATCTTGTTCAAAAAGATTGTGAATTTACCCTTTTCTTTTTCGGCTATTGCGGCGCAACACTATCCACCTCAGGATCGTCGGCCAGCGCCTTTTTCTTCGCCGCCGCGGCCTCGGCGCGATCATATTCAAGTTGGCTCATATAGTGATTATAGACCGGCGTTGGCGAGAAATCCTTGGGCTTGAACGGAACGTCGCCCAAACGCGGCCAAGGAGATTCCTCCGTGACGGGGGGCGGCGTTTCGACCAATCGCGGCTCGGCCTTCACCGCAGACGGAACTTCGTCATGACGCGTCAAATCCGGCAGCCCCAATGTGTCGCAGCCGGTCACAAGAAACAAGCACAACATAAGAAGAATGATTGATGAGACCCTCTCTTCGTCATTCCCGCGAATGCGGGAATCCATCTTAAGGCGCGTCTGCGCCGATATAAGTGATGGCGATTCAATTTGAACTGTCGCTGGACTCATACGCTCGCTATCGCGAGCGATGGATTCCCGCATTCGCGGAAATGACGGCATCTGTGGAAAAATTGATGATGCAGAAAGTTTGAATTTCATGTAAGTTCCCGTCTCCTCATCTCTCAGGCCTTTCCCAATCATGACCATGCCAGACGAATCCCTCCCGCCTTCCGGAAAAAAACTCGAAAGATCCCTCGACGCCGTCGCCGCGCTGCGCAAAGCCATGGAGCAAAGGCTTGTCGAGGCCAAAGCGGCGCAAATTGCCCCCGCCGTTCCACAATCCCCGCCTGCGGCGGAAACGCCCGCCGCGCCGGTTGAGCCTATCGCGGAATCCGCGGCAAAGGAAGAGCCTGCTGCGCCTGTCGTCAACGCGCCCCCTGCCCCGCCCCCCATTCAGCCCAAGCCGGAAGCCAAAACGCAACCCGCGCCGCAGAGCGAAACGCCGATCAGTTTCGACCCTATCGAATGGTCGCAGATCATGATGCGCGTCGCCAAAAGAAGTCAGGAATTGCTGCAAGATTATGCAGCCCGCATGAAGGGCAAGCCGGTCGATACACTGGCACTTTCGCCCAAGCCGATCTTGGACGCTTTGTCGCAACTGACCTCGCGCATCGTTGAAGACCCCGAGGCCTATACCGATACGCAACTGGCGACGTGGCAACATTATATCGATTTAACTCGCGCGACGTTGCTGCGCCTTTCGGGACAGCCCGCCGCGCCCATCGCAGAGGCGGCGGCAAGCGACAAGCGGTTCAAAGCCAAAGACTGGCAAACCAACTGGATGTTCGATTTTCTTAAACAAGCCTATCTGTCGACCACCGACGAAATGCGCCGTTTGGTGCAACAGGAATCGGCGCATATCGAAGACAAAACCGCCCGAAAGATCGAGTTCTATTCGCGCCTGTTCCTCGACGCGACCGCGCCCAACAATTTCTGGTTGACCAACCCCGAAGTGCTGCGCGCGACTTTGGATTCCAAAGGCGAAAACCTGATCAAGGGAATGGAAAACCTGTTGCAGGATTTAGAGGCCGGCCACGGCATGCTGCGCATCCGCATGAGCGATTACAACGCCTTTGCGCCCGGCGGCAACATCGCTTGCAGCCCGGGCAAAGTCGTTTATCAAAACGATCTGATGCAACTGATCCAATACGCGCCGTCGACGCCGACCGTGCGGAAAACGCCGTTTTTGATCATTCCGCCGTGGATCAACAAATTTTACATCCTCGACCTGCGCGAAAAAAATTCCTTCATTCGCTATCTGGTATCACAAGGGCATACGGTGTTCTGCATTTCGTGGGTCAACCCCACGAAACAGCATGCCGGTGTCGGGTTCGAAGATTATATGGATCAAGGCGCATTGACCGCCCTGCGCGAAATCAAGCGCCTGACGGGCGAGGAGGAGGCCAATGTTCTCGGCTATTGCATCGGCGGCACGCTTCTGGCCTCGACGCAGGCTTATCTGGCGGCGCAGCCCACAAAGCCCGCCGATTTGCCGACAATCGCCAGTTCGACTTATCTGGTCACGATGATCGATTTTTCGGAGCCGGGCGATCTGGGCGTCTTTATCGACGAAGAGCAGATCGGCATGCTGGAAAAACGCATGGAGCAGCAAGGCTATATGGACGCGGGCAGCATGGCGCTGACGTTCAACCTGCTGCGCGCCAACGATCTGATCTGGCCGTTCGTCATCAACAACTACATGCTGGGGCGCGAGCCGTTCCCGTTTGACATTTTGTACTGGAACACAGATTCCACCAACCTGCCCGCGGCGATGCAGAGCTATTACCTGCGTAACATGTATCTGAACAACAAGCTGATCGAGCCGAACGCGCTGGTAATGAAGGGCGCGCCGCTCGACCTGTCGCAAATCTCGACGCCGAGCTTCCTGCTCGCCACGCGCGAGGATCATATCGCGCCGTGGACATCCACCTATGCCGCCACGCATGTCTACAAAGGCCCCGTCACCTTCGTCCTGTCCGGCTCCGGCCATATCGCAGGCGTTGTCAATCCGCCGGAAGCGGAAAAATACGGCTATTGGACCAACAGCGACCTTCCGCCAGACCCCCAAGACTGGTTGAAAAACGCCGCGCCCCACAAAGGCTCGTGGTGGCCGGAATGGATCAAATGGCTCGATCCATTCGCCGGAGAAAACATCGCGCCACGCGAGGTCACAGAAGGCATCGAGGACGCGCCGGGAAGTTATGTGAAGGTGAGAGCGGTTTAGTTCATAAAAGGGGCTGAAGTGACTTCTCTGAATTTCAAAATTTATCCCGACGTTTTAGACGTTTTTCACGACATTTACGTGTCGGCGATTCGGGTGAAGGGGCTGAATAAGGCATTGGCGTCTTTCGACGGAGCCTGTTTTGTAACCAAAGCCACAGTACTGGACGCTAGTTGGATAAAGCCCTGAATTGATTCATAAAGGCGCTTCGTTTTCTTGCAAAAAATGGAGCGACCGATGCAAACAGTATTCTTCAAGGCCTTATCCAAGGCGGTATCAAATCATATTGAGCTGT
>JARLJD010000168.1 GCA_031291395.1 Alphaproteobacteria bacterium
GCGGCGCAGGCCGCATCATCAGGAAAAAGTCGCTGAAACTCGGGCAGCGACTTCGGAAAAGTAAGATCAGGGCGTTGCAGAATATCCATCCCCACACCCTACATCTAGGGGCTGTGGGTTGCAACCGGATAGGCACGGTTTTTTGTATCGGGAGTGTCGAGTTTATTGAGATCCGAAAGCTCTGTTTTTACGGTCTTTTTCCGCCAAGCGGCGCGTTTTGCCAAGAATTCAAAAAAAGGCTTCTCGCCGCCAAAAAAATCCACAAGATGAGGCAAGACAGACGAGCATTTGAAGCTGTACCACGCGGCGGCCATAGATAATGGGTCTGTAACTTCCTTCAGGGGAACGTTTGGATTGTTCAAGGCGCGCTTAAATTCTTTATCAACAAATTCTTGGTCGATAAGCGTTTTAAGAAGCGCTGTTTTTCCAAGACGAACAAGTTGTGTGGGTCTTCGGCTCAATTCATAAATCTCGCTGGAGTCGAATTCATAAATTCCTTTCGCAAGCTTATAAGGCAAAGGCAGGTTCGACGGCGTTTTGACGCCGCAGCGCCGGATGAGCGGATGTTCGGCGATCTGCGTGGCGTCAAAAAATTTATCTCTGAAGAAAGAACGCGCGGCCAGAGCGCAAAAAAGGCTTTTGATTGCGATGCGTTTGAATGAAAAATTCTTTGCTTGTTTGAAAAGCTCCCAAGGGCTTTTTTCGGGAGGCAGTTTAATTTGATCAATAAATCTGCGTTCCTCGTCGCTACAGGCCGCGAAAGCTTCGGGGTTCACCAGCGGTCGGTGCGTTTTCTCATTCCACAAAAGCCCCTTGAATTCAAAGGCGGCAACGCATTTGGGGCGACCATTCTCTGTAATGATGTAATTTGGCATATCTTCCCTAATATCTTTGTCTTCCCTGACTGATTGTAAGTGATGACAGACGAAAGTAAAAACAAAAAAGTGCAATTTGTTACCCTTGGCGGCGATTCGTTTCAAATCGGCGAATCACGCATGTCATTCTTCGTTCGTATTGCGCCGCGCGAATCGCAAAAACTTTCCCTGTGCAGCGGGTATTAGGGTTAAGCCTTTTGCGGGAACGAAAATCAGGAAGAACTTGCCTCTTTCTGCCTGCCCTGAATCGGAAATCAAAAACACTGCGTGGAAGCCTGTTCCCCGCCGCTTTTGCTGCAACGTTCGTTTCGATTCCGGATCTATCGCGGTCGGACTGTGCGCCTTGGAAGTTACGCACAAAATTTTTACTTTTGCTTTCTGTTAACGCTTTCCTTTGTCTCTAAAAAACTGTTATGGTGGCGCGCTGAATTCTTGGACGGATAGGGTGTAGTTTGTTTTCCTGCCGAAACGATGGGGAAATGTGGCCGCGCCCGATGGATAGTAACGGAAATTAGAGGATCAAATGGCCTTGCAGAAGACTCCCCTGACTTCTTCTCCCGCGCATGTTGCGCCGCCGGTTGCCCCCAAAGCCCCTGTCGCCAAAAAACCGGCAACGCCTAAGCCGCCGGGTGTAACCTCCGCGCCTTTTTGGACGGGGTTGGGGGTTTCCCTTGCCTGGATCGCCGCCGTTTTGGTCGTTATTGCCAAGGCGGGGCCCGCGCACAGCCTTGCGGGCGTGTCTTTGGCCGACTGGGCCGTCGGCATTTCGGCGATCATTTCCCCTGTCGCGATGGTATGGATGGTCACGGCGTATCTGCAACGCGCTGCCGATATTCAGACAATCGCCGATCCCTTGCGCCGCCAGTTGACCCTTATTACCGGCGAGTCCGGCGCGGCCGACGCGCGTATTCGCCGTTTCAATCAGGCCTTGCGCGAGCAGATTGATTTGCTGCGCAGCGCCCAGACCGTCAGCCAAGACGATCTCGAAGGCATTATGGACCGCATGCGCCAGCATCGCGTCGAGTTGGAGCGTTTTGAAAATTCCAGCACGCAACAGGTCAAGGAAATTCAAGACGTCGTGCGCCGCAGCATGTTCCAAATGGAACAGATGATGGACGACAAATTCACGATGCTGCGCGTCCTCGACGGCAAGCTGCAGAAAAACGGCGACGGCGTCGCGCATCAGGTCGAAAGCGTGGGCGAACAGGTCGCCAAGATGCTGGAAGAGATCGAGGGCGCGTCCGTGCGGGTCGCCGATGCGCTCGATCGCGCCCAGCGCGACAGCCAGAGATTGGCCGACACCTCGCGCCTGCAGGAATCCTCTCTGACCCATGCGGCGGAAGCCGCGTCGGAAACGCTGGGCGGGCTGTCCAGCAAGATCGATCTTAGCGTCGCGCGTTTCCTTGAACGCGCCTCCTCGACGCGCGAGGAAGCCGAACGACTGGCGCATGCGCTCGACGCCCAGACCCGCGCTCTTGACGACTTCAGCACGACCTTGCCGCTGCGCGTCGGCGAAGCGGAATCGGTTTTGCGCGGCGTTGCCGACCGCCTTTATGCCAGCGAGCAGATGGCGCGCGAACAGGCCGTGAATCTCAGCGAAAAATTGTCGATGCAGGTCGACGGGCTACAAAGCTTTATGGATCGTTTCACCGTGCGTTTGTCCGAGATCGACACGGGGCTTGGCTCGCGTCAGACCGATTTGAACGGCTTGGCCGAGCGCATCGGCTCCGTCACGTCGGGCTTTTTGAATACGTGGGAAAAGTCGGTGACCGATCTCAGCAACCGCACCGGAAACTCGTTGCTGCGCTTTACCGTCGTTAACGACGAAACCCGCCGCAATGCCGATCAGGTCGCGTCGCATTTGGACGAGACGACCGCAAAATATGAAGATGTCGTTCTGCGCATGCGCGCGTTGTCCTCCGACAGCGGCGTCCAGATGAAAGAGCTGACAGAGGAGATCGCGCGTCATTTGGTTCAATTCGAGGCGTTAAGCAGCGCGTCGAACAAAGCGGGCGAAGAAGTTCAGGCGCGGGCAGGCGCAGCGATGCAGAATTTGCAGCATGTGCTGGAACGCGTCATCGCCGCGCGCGAAGCGACGCAAAGCGTGGGCGAAACGCTCGTCCGCGATATAGGCGACGCTGTGACGCAGAACGAAAAGATGATCGAACGCCTCACCGAGGCGGCGCAGCTCGGCGCGCGCACAATCGGTTTGTCGACTGAAAATCTGGGGCGTCAGCAAGGCGAACTGGCAAACAAGGCGCGCGCCAGCGAGGCCGTGCTTTTGGACTCCGTGCAGAAATTGCAGCAGCAAGCCGACGTCGCGGGTAAGAGTTTGCGCGAGCAGACGGCGGGCTTGATGAATCTTTTGTCGGAAACGCAGGGGCAGCTGGTCGCGACCGACCAAAAGATGCAAGGTTTTGCGGCGCAGGCGGTGGCTCCGGTGCAAAAAGCGATGCAGCAGATCGACGCCAGCGCCGATCAGGGATTGAAGACTCTCTCTGCGTTCGGCGATGGCATTTCGGCTCAGGTCAATCGTTTGCAGGATTTTCACGCCCGCGTTGGCGGCATGAGTCAGGAAATGAGCCGCGCCACAGCCGAATCCGCAAGCGCGCTTGAGTCCATCGGGGAACGTTTCGCGGCAATGCGCGCGGATCAGGAAGGCGCGGCGCGGCAGACTTTGGCGCAATTCTCCGAACTGTCGGATCGATTGCAGCGCGAAGTCGGCAGTCTCGATAGTCAGGCGGCGCATGCGGCGGAATTGCTACAGCAGGCCGCGCTGAAGGTGGGCGAACAATCCTATCAGATGATGGAAAAGGCGCAGAATTCCGGCGCGCAGATCAAAGACGTCGCAGGCTTCCTGCAAGCCGAGGCCGAGCGGGTGCAGACCATTTTGCGCCAGCAAAGCGAGGAAATCGGCAGCGATCTGGCGCGCGCCGAACAGAAATTCGCGACGCTTGGCGAAAGCGTGCGCCAGCGCGCGGATACAGCTTACGCCTTGCTCGACCGCGTCGCCGCGCATTATGGCGACGTGTCGCAAAAGCTCGATCAAACAGTCGGCGCGGCGCAAAGCAAGGTCGAAACGCTCAATGTCGCGCTCGCGCTCCAAGCCGACAAAATCGGCGACGATGCCGTCCGAATCGAAAAGCATGCCGGTGAAATCTCGTCCGGAAGCAATCTTGCCTTGCAGAGCCTTGCGTCTCTCAGCGACAAAATGGCGGCGACGCATGACAGCGCTTCCGCCCTCAGCCAGCAGACATTGGGCAAGCTGGATGAAACCACGGCGTCGTTCCAGCGCCGCACCACGGCTTTGTCCGAGGCTGCGCAGGTCGCGACCGAGGCTGTCGTCAAAGCAGGCGGCGTTTTCGGTGAACAGACCGGCAAGCTGGTTTCCGGCGCAGAGCAAATCGACGGCGTCTTGCGGCAACTGACGAACGCTACCGGCGCCCTGACCGATCAGGCTTCCGCCATTCGCCTCAGCATGGAACAGCAGAACAGCCGTTTGCTGGCGCAACTGGCGGACTCCGTTTCTCAGCTGGATATCACGGGCACCAAGCTGCAGCATGTGGCTTTGCTGGCGACGCAGGGCGCGGACAAGGCTCAATCGCGTTTTGCCGATATGACAGAGTCTTCGTCGCGCCAGATCACCGCGACGGCTCAGGATTTGCACGCAATGGCCGATCGCGCGGAGGAAGCGTTGTCGGCTTTGGGCGCGGATGTCACCCGGCAAGCGGCTTCGCTGGCTGTCGTCGGCGATCAGATCGGCGCGCAGCAAAAGGTGCTGGCCGAGGCCAATGAAAAGCAGCGCGCGCAGATGCTGGACATGTTCGACAAATTGGGCGCGGCGCATGCGCAGGCTTCGCAGATCGCAGAAAAGTCCATCTCTTATTTATCGGCTTCGCTTGAGGAAATCAGCAAGCAGATCGCCGCGGTCGAAGGCGGCGCGCAATCGGCGGTCGGCACGGTCAAAGTATCGTGCGCGGGCTTCTCGGATCAATCGGTTATGTTATTGCAAAACGCCCAAGCGGCGGAAGCGCAGGCGCGCACCGTTTTACAGGTGACCTCGGCCTTGCAGGATCAGGCGCGGCAATTGCGCGAAAGCCTGACGGCGGAGAGCGAACGCGCGGGCGAGAGCCTCGGCGCGTTGCTCAGCCGCCTGACTTCCGGCGGCGCGCAGGTGCGGGAACTTGGCGTCAGCACCGGCGACACGTTTGCCGTCCTGCAAAAGGCTTTGTCGGCGCAGACAAGCGAATTGGGTCTCTCGATGGAAAAAATTGGGGAACGCCAGAAGACGTTGACGGCGACGCTCGATCAGCAGCGCGAGGCGATAGGCGGTCTTTTGAACCGCCTGACCTCGGCGCAGGACGAAACCGCGGCGGCGGCAGAGCGCGCGGCCTCGCGTTTGGAAGAGGGCGCGCAGCAGATTACGCGCAGCGCCGAAGAGATCGACACCCGCGCGCAAAACGCCTTGTCGAGCGTAAAGACGGCTTCCGCCGGTTTTGCCTACGAAGTCGAATCGATCGAAAAGCAAGCGAAACAGGCCGAGGAGCAGTCGCGCGCGATCGCGGCCTCCGCGTCGGAAATGCACGACAAGATCAGCGGCTTGCGTTTCTCGATGCGCGAGGAAGGCGATCTGACTGTTGCCGTGTTCGACTCCCTGTTGGAAAAAGTTACAGGCGGGGCAAAGGATATTCGCGATCTCAGCGTCACGACCGAACTCTCGCTGACAGGCCTCGGCAACAACGTGGCGACGCAAAGCGCCGCTTTGACTTCGACGATGGAACAGATAAGCTCGCGTCAGCAGACGCTTGCCGCGTCGCTCGACGGGCAGCGCGAAGTCATTGGCGGTCTTTTGAACCGCCTGACCTCGGCGCAAGACGAAACGGCGGCGGCGGCGGATCGCGCGGCCTCGCGTTTGGAAGAGGGCACGCAAAAGATTACGCACAGCGTCGACGGACTCGACAGCCGCGTACAAAGCGCCTTGTCGAGTGTGAAGACGGCCTCGGCGGGTTTTGCCTACGAAGTCGAGGCGATCGAAAAGCAGGCGAAGCAGGCCGAGACGCAATCGCACGCGATTGCAACCTCCGCGTCGGAAATGCACGACAAGATCAGCGGCTTGCGCTCCTCGATGCGCGAGGAAGGGGATCTGACCAACGCGGTATTCGACGCTTTGCTGGAGAAGGTAACGACGGGAGCGAAGGACATCCGCGAACTCAGCGCTTCAACGGAAATCTCGCTGACCAGCCTCGGCAACAATATAGCGCAGCAAAGCGCTGCCTTGACCACGACGATGGAACAGATAAGTTCCCGCCAGCAGACGCTGGCCGCGTCGCTCGACGGGCAGCGCGAAGTCATTGGCGGCCTTTTGAACCGCCTGACGTCGGCGCAAGACCAAACGGCGACTTCGGCGGATCGCGTGGCTTCGCGTTTGGAAGAGAACGCGCAAAAGATCGTGCTACAGGTCGAAGGCATTGATGCGCGCGCGCAAAGCGCCTTGGTCAGCGTTCAGGCCGCGACGGAAGCTTTCGCCAAGGAGGCGGACGCCATCGACGCGCAAGCCAAACAGGCGCAGCAGCAAGCGCAGGCGATTCTGGCTTCGGCCTCGGGTCTGCACGGGCAGATCTACGATTTGCGCACCTCCATGCAATATGACGGCGAACGCACGGCGGAATCGATGAACGGGACTCTTGCCCGCATCGCTACGGGCAGCAGCGAAATCCGCGAAGCCGGAACGGTGGCAGAGCAGACCTTAACCTCGCTTCAGCGCGTGATCGGCTTGCAGACCGGCGAACTCAACGCCTCGATGCAGCAGATCGCCGAACGCCAACGCGAATTGACGGCGGCGCTCGACGGGCAGCGCGACGTCATCCACGGCCTTTTGAACCGCTTTGCTTTGGCGCAGGACGAAACGGCAGTCGTCGCGGAACGCACGGCGGCGCGCCTTCACGAAGGGGCGCAGAAGATATCGGACAGCATCGATCTGATAGGAGCCCAAGCCAACACGACTTTGGCCAGCGTTCAGACCTCCGTCAGCGGCTTCGCCGAGCAGGCGGCCGCGCTGGGTCAGCAAAGCCAGCAGGCCGAACAGCAGGTGCGCGGCGTTTTGTCGGTCACCTCCGGCATGCAGGAACAGGCGCAGCGTTTGCGCGAGTCTCTGCAAGGGGAAACGGCGCGCGTGGTCGAGCAACTCTCGTCGGTTATCGGACAGCTCGACGCCACAGGGCGTCAGCTTAAGACGCAAGGGGGAGAAGCCATTCAGACGTTGGATCAAACCGCGCAGCGTTTCGCGACCGTGACCGAAACCGGCGTCGATTTGATGCGCAAGCAATCCGAAGCGTTGGCGCAGGCGATAGATCAATCCGAGACGCGCCTGAACGGCGCGGGCGAAAAGGTGCGCGGCCATATGCGTCTGGTTTCCGAGATAGGAGACAAGACCGAAGCGCAAGCGCAGCAACTGGCCAACGCGGCCGAATTTGCGACCACGCGTCTGGCCGCGCTGCGCGACACGATCGATGTCAGCGAAAAGAGCGGGCGCGACGTCGTGGCGATCGCCAGCCAACGCATCGAAGATGTCAAGGCGGCCTTGCAAGGACAATTGCAGCATCTCTCCGCTTTCTCGCAAAAGACGGTGGAACAGGTGGCGAGCGCGGCTCAGAACTTGACGGCGCAAAGCGACGCTCTGCGCGCCAATCTGTCTTCGTCGGAATCGGCGCTGACCGAAGCGGCTGCCCTTGTGCGCGAGGAAGCCAAACATCTGCCCGCGATCCTTGATCGCAGCGCTTCCGAGATCGAGAACGCGACACAGGGGTTAAAGAGAAATACGGTTGAGGCCGACAAAGCCCTGATCGGCACGGCCGACCGCTTTATTTCGGTCACGTCCGCCGCGCGCGACAATATGGCCGAGGAAATGCAGCGCGTCAGCTCGGTCGCCGACGAAGCGGGACGGATTCTCGGCAGCTTCAATCAGGTTCTGGTCGAACAGGTCGCGACGATGCAGCAAAGCGCGTCGATGCTGTCCAGCGAGCAGAAGGATCTGGTCGAAAAAGCAAGCCTCGGCGTCGGCGCGCTGGCAGACGCCAGCACCCGCCTGTCGGCCTTGCGCAGCGAAGCCTCGGCGACGGCGGAACGTCTGGTACGCGAATTCGATACGCTCGACCAGCGCGCGGCCTCGACCGGAGGACGCCTGTCGCAAGCGGGCGACGGCATCGCGCGGCAGGTCGAGGCGATCACCGCCGCGACAGCGCGCGCCGAAACGCAGATTTCCGGCACCAGCGAAACGTTGCGCAATCAGCTGGATCTTATCCGCAGCGGCCTGCAAAGCCAGATCGACGATATCAGCCGCGGCCTGATGCAAATCACGGCGCAGCTGGAACGCACCGGCTCAAGTCTGCGGTCGACGACGGTCGGCGCGGTCTCGGACGTCGAACGCGTCGGCCAGCGTTTCGAGCAGACCAGCGCGTCGGCCATCGCGCAGGTCGGCGCGGCGACGGGCGATGTGGCGAAACTGCTGGAAGGCTTCAGCGGCAAGTTCGACGCGATGATCGCGCATATGGCGCAAGCCGGCGAAGACATCAAGCATCAGGAAGGCAGCGCGCTCGGCAATTTGCAGAAGATGCTGGGGCATTTGGGCGCGGTGGCCGAGAAGCTGGAATCCGCGCGCAAAATGTCGGGCGACGTCAGCCAGAGCGCGATCGAGCGTTTGGACGAAGTCGTCACCGCCGTGCAAGCGCAGATGAGCAACATGACGGCGGGCGCGCAGACGGCGGCCGGCATCATGCGCGGCATCGGCCAGATCTACAGCGATCAGACCGCCTCCTTGGGCAAAGGAGTCGGCGAGGCGCATAATCAGGTTCTGACGATGAACCGCAGCATCGACGAAATGCAGCAACGCACCGACCGCATGCGCACGGCGCTCAAGCTGCAAGGCGACGATTTGATGGGCACGCTGCGCCAGATTCTGTCCCAGCTTGAACTGACCGGCGACGGCTTGACCGACGCCGTCAGCCGTACGCTGCATCAGCAGGTGATGATGGGGAGCAAAAAGCTGAATTGAGATTCGCTAAGCAATAAGAAACCCCGCTTTTTCTGAATGAAAGAGCGGGGTTTTTTATTTGAAAAGAACACTTGTTGTTCTAACGTAGGCGACTATCCGCCCAAAATCAGATGCAGCAAATCGCGCGGTTGCGCCGCAAGGCCTACGGCTCCCGCCTTCCGCAGTTCGGCTTCCGAGCCATAGCCCCACAAAGCGCCGATGCTGGATATGTCGTTGCCTTTCGCGCTGATGACATCATTATCGCGATCGCCGATCATGATCGTATCGCAAGGAGCCAAACCGCGTTCCCGCAGAGCCAGCGCAATAATGTCGGATTTCTTATGAAGCGCAGGTTCGGACACCGCGCCATAGACCGACGAGAAAAATTGATCAAAGCCAAAATGTTTGATCAATATCTCGGCAAAGTCCCTGAACTTGGATGTTGCGATAATCATGTCTTTGCCGGCCTGTTTAAAGCGAGCCAGTGTCTCGGCCATTTGATCGTAGGGTTTCGCCTCAAACATCGAGGTGTTTGCATAATAATCGCGATAAAGGGCAATGGCCTCAGGAACGCGTTCTTCACCAACCAGCCTCGTGAAATTATAGACCATTCCGGGACCGATAAGCTTCATCATATCGGCACGCGCTGGAAGCTCTACCCCCATTTCGATAAGCGTATGGCGATAGGTGTTTATAATGCTGTCGGCGGTATCAATCACGGTGCCGTCGAGATCGAATAAAATTGTGCGGATGTTTTGCATTGGCTTCATTTCAAGTGGACAGTCCGTTGCGGTTCCTTTGACCCCCCAAAAAACGCCAGAACGACCCGTTCTTGAAACCTACGCCGCCTGCGCCACCTGCGTTTCGGTCAACAGCCGATAAAGCGCGTACGCGTCTTTGGCTTGCCGCAGTTGTTCGCACAGTTTCGGGTCGCGCAAAAGGCGCGAGACGGAGGCGAGGGCGTGGAGATGGTCGGCGCCGGCGGATTCGGGAGCCAGAAGCAGAAAAACCAGATCGACCGGCTTGTCGTCGATCGATTCGAAATTGACCGGATGCGTCAGGCGGGCGAAGAAGCCGCAGACTTTGTCGAGGCCGGGAACGCGGCCATGCGGGATCGCGATGCCCTGTCCCACGCCCGTTGTTCCCAGTCTTTCGCGCTCCCACAGCACGTCGAACACGATCAGCGCGTCTTTGCCCAAAAGCGCGGCGGCGGAAGTCGCGATGTTGTGCAAAACATCCTTTTTCGCCGTCACGTCCAAAGACGCCACAACAGCCTTGGGCGAAACCAGATCGCGCATCGTCAGATTTTGTACCATAGGATGCTGCCGCCCCTTTTCTAGGTTCTAGTGGGTCAAGTCAGATAAAATGAAGGGTTCTGACTTGATCTTTTTCGCCGTGACGCAGCCGAACGGCTTGACAGTATGTCTAATACTGCCTGCGCCGTTCGTCCGCGTCACGTCAAAAAATCTCGGCGTCATAACCCCTCATTTTAACTGACTTGACCCACTAGGGCTTTCGGCGGGGTCGACCCAGCCGATATGTCCGTCCGCGCGGCGGTAAATCATGTTCAACCCGCCGTGCCTTTTGTTGCGGAAGAGTAACGCCGGAAGATCGCCAAGATCAAGGCGCATGACGGCTTCGCCGACGGTCAGCGTTTCCACCGGCGTCGTCATTTCCGCGACGATGGCGGGATTATCCCCCGTTTCCTCTTCCTGCTGATCGTCGCCGTGCAGAACAAAAGTGCTGGCAAGGACAGAAGCCGCTTGTTCGCGGCTGCTGTCATGATGATGTTGCTTGATCTTGGTCTTGTGGCGGCGCAGACGGCCCGAAAGGCGCGTCAAAGCGGCATCGAAAGCGGGGTAGGGCTGATCCGCCAGATCGGCGCTTTGCAGCACAAGGCCGCGCGCCGCGTGAACGGTGATATCGGCGCGGAATAAATGGGCTTCGCGCGAAAAGGTCACGACTGCTTCCAACGAGTCAGTGAAATATTTGGGGACAACTTCCTTCAACTGGGTTTCCACATGCGTGCGCAGAGCGTCGCCAACGTCGATTTGCTTGCCTTTAACGGACAGTTTCATAGAAAAACTCTTAAATGAGGTTGCAAGGGTCTTTTTGTGTCTATCCAAACTGCTTGCCTGTAGGAGCGGCTTCCAGCCGCGACTGTCTCTGTCATAACAAAGGGTCGCGGCTGGAAGCCGCTCCTACGAAAAAGCGCAGTTTGTGCCGTGTCGCGATGTATCGCTCGACGAGCTTAAGTTGCTCACTTCTTAACGAGATGAGGTTCCGTACATAAGGACAAGTTTACGTTTCTGTCAAGAAAAGGGTGGATGGCTTAAATATCGTTTATTATCATATGGATAGGATTCCTATCCCTGCGCGGCGTAAAGTCTGGCGCGGGCTTCGGCGTCGAACGGATAGGTTTTGTTGCAGAACTCGCAGGTCACCGTGATCAGGCCATCGACCGCCAAAGCTTCGACTTCCTCGCGGGGCAGGGTGCGCAACATGCCCTCGACCCGCGTTGGCGAACAACGGCACTGATGTCGCAGGGCTTGCGGCGCGTAAACCCGTACGCCTTCTTCGTTAAACAGGCGAAACAATAGAATGTCAGGGGTCACTTCCTCGTCGACCAGTTCCTGCGCCGTGCATGTGCCCATAAGGGTCATTGCCCGCGTCCAATCTTCGGCTTCTGGCGTAAGATTTTCAACGTTAATGCCGCCGTCGCGCGGCATGCGCTGAAGCAGCAGGCAACCGCCGCGCCAGCGCCCACGGGCGTCGCGACCAGCCGCGGCCATAATGCCAGTCGGTATTTGCTCGGACTGGCGGAAATAATGCTGAACCGCTTCGGCCAAGCTTCCGCCCTGAAGCTCGACAATGCCCTGATAGCGGTCTTTTTGCCCGACCAACGAACAGGTGAACGCCAAAAATCCCGCGCCGAGCAGCCTTGTGTCGGCGGGAAGCTCCCCCAGTTTCTCTTTGTCGAATTGCGCATAGGCGCGAACGCCGCCGTCGCTTGTCACATCGGCGATCAACAAGCGCACAGCGCCGTCGCCCTTGGCCTGTAGCGTAAACACGCCTTCATACTTGAGGGACGAGGCCAAAGCCGCCGCAATCACGATCGCTTCCGCCAGCAACGTCGCGACTGCTTCGGGATAGGCGTGCTGATGCAAAATAAGGTCGAGCGCCGCCCCCATGCGCACCACGCGCCCCCGCAAAGGCGAGGAGTCGAATTGAAAGGACTCAACAAGATCGTCGTTTTGATCGGACATGCGACCGTATTCCTTAAGGTTTGAAAGGCAATATATACATGAAGCGTTAATCTTCCGGCTTTTTCAAGCATTTCATGGATTTGGGCGAAAAAGACCGTTCTTGTTCGCATCTTTGCCGGAAAGAAAAATATATATTTTAGAACATTTGAAGAACATTGGGTTGACTCGGCGGGCGGCTTTTGACTAGGCTAATCAAGCCTAGAGTAGAGAGAAGGCGGCGCGCGGACCTCCCGCAGTCGCCTTAGGCATTGGCCGCCGGAGCAAACTTTCGATCTTCAGATCGAAGACCCGCTCCGGCCCCGATGCAAGGCCTTTGCCCCGTTACGCGCGATAGGCTCCGTTTATGAAATCCCTTTCCTTCTCTTCCCGCGCGGTCTTTATCGCCGCGTTTGCGCTGCTTGTCTTGGCGGCTTTGGGCTGGGGGTGCTGGTCTTTGGCGGCGGCGCAGTATCAAAGAAAAATCGACGGCTGGATCGATGAGGACAGGACGGCGGGCAATCGAATCAGTTTCGACAAGCGGAAAATTTTCGGATTCCCGCGCCGCATCACGATGCGTTTGGTTAATTTGCGCTGGGAAAGCGCCGACGGGATTATTTTTCACACCGACGCTATGGATGTCTCGGCCACGCCGTGGAATTGGGGCGACTTTGACGTCAAGTTCAAGAATAACGGCTCGGTCGCAGCACCGATAGACAGCGAAGGCCGCGCCTTGATGCTTTCCAGCGCCAGCGGGTGCGCGCAGGTTCATCTCGACTCCCAAGGCTTTTGGCGAAAGGCCAAGCTGTCTTTGACCGACAGCCAAATAGGGCTTGCGCCTGATTATCTGTTTCAGGCCGAACGGCTGAGCGCCTCTGTTTCCCGTCCCGAAACGCCGCCCAAGAATCACCACGAGGTCGGGCTGACGGTCGCGGGCGAGGCCGACAACATTCTTTTGCCCAAAGCGATGCCGTCGCCCTTCGGCGACAAGGCCGCCAAAGTTTCGGCACGCATGCGCGTGATGGGCGCGGTGCCCGATGTGCGCCGAAGCAAAGCTGTCGACGCGTGGAACAAGGACAGCGGCATCGTCGAATTCGACGATTTTTCTGTGTCGTGGGGCGTTTTGGATTTGACCTCCCAAGGCACGTTGGGCTTTGACGACGATTTACAGCCCGAGGGCGCGTTCGCCGGAACGATCGCCGAGCCGGAAAAAACGATGCAGGCTTTGATCGATCACGGCTTTATCGCGATGCATGACACGAGCCTGCTGTTTTCGGCGATGCGCCTGCTCGCCAAACCCTCGCCGCGCGGCAGCAAGGGGATGGAATTGCCGATCACGATCCAGCTCGGCGGCCTGTTCTTCGGCCCGATCCGGATTTTCACTTTTCCCGAAATTGAATGGCCCGTGGCCCCGCCGGTGGGGAAGTGACGCCGAAGGCGTCATACCGGCGAAAGCCGGTATCCAGATTGAAAACTTTTGGTTTTCTTTGCTTTCCGCGAGTCATGCATCGCATGACGCGTCCGACTGAATTTCCGAGCTTATTTTTTCAGACCGGTCGGAGCAGGACGCCCCGCGGTGATAAGGCGTGCGCGACAGGATTTTGCTGCAAGGCCAGCTTCAACAATTTGGTGAAGGTCTTCCTGATTATTAAGTTTCCCGCCATCGTAAACTAATGTCTTTCCGCCAAAAGAACAAACCCATTCACCCTTGCCGGTTTCGTTCACATAATCGTTTATTTGTTGTTGCAACATGTTTATTTGTTTTTGTGCCGCTTCAAATTTGGTAGCTAACTTTGTATCTTTGACTGGGAAAACCAAATCCAGAACAAGCATTGTAACTATGCCGACAATAAATCCGAATCCATCATCGCTCATGTCTCGCCCCACTTAAAAAGTTGAAAAGGTCATACAAAGATCATAGCCGCGCGCAAATACTTTCAGAAGGAGTTTTTATAGTTAACACTGTTTTTGCGGTGCTTTTATCGCGTTGCCATTGAACGCGTCCATAACAAAAAAGGGATATGGCGACTCCCAGAAACCCCATGGTAGCCGATGATTCAATCATTTTTTTGGCTCTTTCGCTTCATTCCCGCACCAAATCCTCCTCCAATTTCCTCGCGGCGGTAAAAAAGGCATCTTTGACTTCGCCGGAAAACGGGTTTTCGCGCTGGATCGCGCGAAAGAGGTCGTCGGAGTCGTAGCGGATCATCTCGACCATTTGCTGCATCAGTTCATAGGTGCGGGTCGGCATGCGCATGTCGGGCAGATCGAGCGAGACGATGATTTTTGCCAGCATATGCGTCAGGCCCTGAACATAGGCGGCCTCGCGGTCATGTTCTTCGGGCGTGACTTGAGAGACGCGCAACCCCAGTTTCTCGGCGCAAAAACGCGCCACTTCCGCGCCGCGCCCGCCGCGCGCTTCGCAAACGGCGATGTTTAATCCCGCGATGCCGTTCTTGCCGCTTTGCGGGCCGAACAAGGGATGCGTGCCGACAATCGCCACGGTGGGGGGCAAAAGTTCCAGCATGGCCGCCACCGGCTTGATCTTGACCGAGCAAACGTCCACGACCAATGCCGTGGGTTTCAGCAAATTCGCGATGTCGGCCAGAACCTGCCGCAGTTTTTGCACCGGCACCGCCAGCATCACGATGTCGCAAGACGCCGCCGCGCGCAAATCGCCCGCGCGCGCGCCGATTTGCTGCGCCAACGGCGCGACGTCCTTTGCCGCGTCGTGCAGCACCAGATCGAAAAAGGGGGACAAATGCCGCGCCGCCAAAGCGCCGAACGCGCCGACGCCGATGATGCCGAAGGATTGGGTCATGAAAGGTATGTTTTCCTGAATGTAAATAAGCGTGCCTGTTTTTTGTGAGTCAGAAACAGCAGCGCCGCAAAGGCGGTGAGATTCACCTCCCCTTACGGCATAGGTATCTACACAATTTGGCAGCAAAAACAATCGCCATTCCGGCGAAAGCCGGTATCCAGATTGGAACCTTTTTCTTTCCGCAACAACAGCGCTTGCGGCTCATTTCCCTCCTGATCTCGAAAGCTGTCGCATGTTGCAGTTTCGCGATATTAGATTTCAATCTGA
Organism: Alphaproteobacteria bacterium; assembly: GCA_031291395.1. GTDB lineage: Bacteria > Pseudomonadota > Alphaproteobacteria > UBA9219 > UBA9219 > CAIXLI01. The sequence goes on from JARLJD010000168.1 coordinate 15,235, forward strand.
ACTTCCAGCTGGGATCTCCTATTGTATCAGGCTGTCTAGCTTAGCAAGCATTTGTCTTTATTTTTGTGTATTTAAACGATTTTCAATTTATGGAGGTGCCGATAACGTTCAAGAAGAACAGTGCAAATCTTTTTTCTAATTGGCGACGGAAGGTTGATGCGGGCGCACTTGTTAGGATCTCGAATCTCATCTTCATTAGCCGGAAGGTCCGCGTTCGGGTTTGTAATGGAACGAGCCTGTTCCCACAAAGGTTGGAGCGATGAAATTTCACCGCCGACCCATTTACCCTTTAGTGTTGGAATAATTATTCGATTTTCGTGTACAAAAAATATGTAGTAAACTTTGTCGGGACTAAGGGGGCTTTGAATCTTGTGAACATAAGATACCTTGGGAAGCACGCTAACCTGTTTTTTGGGTTTGGTTGGATTGCGTATTTTCGTCGGTAAATCTTCAGGCGTAATTTTGTCGCGCCCGGCTTCGCGCACTGTAAATGCAATTCCATTGATCACGTTTTCCAGTTCCCTGACATTGCCTGGCCAAGCATAGGACTGCAAAACATCAAGAGCTGAATCTGAAACTGTTATGATCTCGTCGCGCTTGCCGTGTATTAATACACCTTTGTTTGCAAAGAATGTGGCAAGGGCCGGAACGTCCTCAGATCTCCGCCGCAAAGGCGGCAGTGTGATTTCGATGGCACTCAAACGGTAGTATAAATCGCTTCTTAACTTTCCCTCCTTAATTGCTCTTTCGACATCTTTGTTTGTGGCGGAAATAATACGCACATCCACGCGGGAAGAGTGGTTGCCCCCCGTTTTGAAAATCTCGCCGTTCTGGGCAACCCGAAGCAACTTGGCTTGTACCGCTGGAGAAAACTCGGTAAACTCATCAAGAAAGAGCGTTCCCCCAGTTACTTTTCTGAAAAAACCAGCGGATTCTTCCCCTGCCCCGGTAAAAGCGCCCTTACGATAGCCAAAGAGCACCGAATCGGCGAGAGTTTCGGGTATGGCTGCGCAATTAATGGTGTCATAAAGCCCGTATTTCCGCTGACTATTTAGGCGAATTAGCTGGGCAATTAATTCCTTTCCTGTTCCGGTTTCGCCTAATATCATTAAGTGAGTTTCATCATTTTTGGCCTGTATCAAGGTGGTCTCAATACATTTTTGCATAAGCCCGGATTTGAAGATCAGTATTGCTTTGCCAAGTTTGTCAACATTTCTGGATTGAGCGCCAAATTCTTTCAGCATACACGCCAGATCATTTGCAACTGGTGATTCATCGGCTGTGTTTTGTATCGCCATGAGGTGCTCTCTCAAATTACATGTCCATATTGTTGCTTGCTTTGGCTCATCCCTCTCGCGTTCACCGATGCTGCAACGGGGGCATCATAGCCTCTAAAATCATATTTACAACCGTATATCAGCGCTCTTTTTTGCGCGCCGGAAACATCTGTTTTTACTTGGCGAGGACTGGATGGCGCGCAATAAAATTTTGCGTAATGACGGCGCCTTCTTTATCGGGGTTCTCGGGAAAACGAAGTATAGACGACGCAAGCCTTTACCCTTCTCCAAAGGCTTTGTCGATGCGCGCTTATTTCCTGTTCTTGTATTCCATCGGAGGGATCGCCATTTCGACGCGGTTGCGGCCGTGGTTTTTGGCGAGGTAGAGGGCGGCGTCGGCGCGCGCCAACAGATCGTCGATGCCGCCGTCTTGGGCGGAAAGCTGGGCGATTCCGATGCTGACGGTGCAGGAAACGGCGTTCAGGCCGCTGACGATCGGCTTTTCCTCGATATGCGCGCGCAGGCGATCTGCGACGTCGTAGGCGGCGGCGAGTGGCGTTTCCGGCAAGACCACGGCGAATTCTTCGCCGCCGATGCGGCCGATGGAATCCGATTGGCGCAGGCTTTCGATCGCGCGTTTGACCACGCCTTGAATGATCGTGTCGCCCGCGGCGTGGCCATAGGTGTCGTTGATCGGCTTGAAATTGTCGATGTCGATCATCATCGCCGTCATGTCGCGCGCGAAACGGCGCGCGCGGCGAAGTTCTTGTTCGGCGATATTCTGGAAATAGCGGCGATTGCTGATGCCGGTCAGCGAATCCGTCGACGCTTGGCGGAAAAGCTCGGCCTCCATTTCCTTGCGCTGGGAAATGTCGTTAAGCGCGATCAGAACCGCAGGCGCGTTGTTGTATTCCAGCGTAATTGCCGCCAGCTCGGCGACAAAAACGCGGCCATGCGCTGTTTTCATGCGCGCTTCGATGTCGCGGATATCGGAAAGCTTGGCGAACAGGCGGTCGAGATTTTCTTTATCGGCAGGGTCAACGTAAAGATCGGTCGATTTTATGCGCAGGAACTGCGCCGCGCTTTGCTGGAACAACAGGCATGATTTGCGGTTGACAAAAAGAATCTGCCCGTCCGAACGCCGCGCGACATAGATCGGGTAAGGCAGAATTTCCAGAATGGCGCGCAATTTCTGCTCGTTCCTAAGCAAATTATATTCCAGCTCGACCTGCCTTGTAATGTCGAAGGCGGTCAGCATCATCGCGGGCGCGCCTTGCCAGTCGATCACGCGCAGGGTCACCGCGACCCAGATTTCCTGTCCGTCCTTGCGCACGGCGCGCGACCGGCCGATCACCGATTTTTTCGTCCCGCGCATCATCTCGCCATATTCGATTTCCAGCCGCGGCCACACATCGTCCGGCACCAACGCGCGCAACAGCGGCAGATTCATGATTTCCTGCGCGTTGGCGTACCCGAACAATTCGGCGAAGGCTTTGTTGGCGTAAAGCGGTTTGAAATTGCTGTGGACGATGATGCCTTGAACCGCGTCGTCGATCAGGGCGCGAAATTCGGACGCCACGCCCGCGTGCCGCTTGCGGTCGGAACGCTCAGGATTACGGCGGCGTTGCCGCCTTGCGAGGATCGGTTTTGCTGTCATAACGCGAAAAGCCTGTCTGTGATCAGTCTATCACAAAACAGGGGGGAAGGAAGGGCGGGTTTTACTTGCAAGGGCGCCCGACAACGGGACACAATAAAAATGTGCCTGCAAATGGCGATTCCCCTCATCTCGCGCTGCTTTTTTCATGCGTTTGGGGGTCGACCTAATCTGGCCTTAGCCGGAGGTCGTTTGGGACACAGCGGTATGATTAAACCGTCTCATTCCGCAAGGGTCGCGACAAAAGCGCGGTTATGCTCTCATCGATCCCTGTTTTCTCCCGCAGGATCAGATCGACAGCTGCCGTAACCGGCATTTCAATTCCGTGGCGGCGGGCCAAACCTAAGGCGGCGACCGCGGTTGAAATGCCCTCGGTGACGCCTTTGCGCGTGGCCAGAATTTCGATCAAATCGCGGCCCTGCCCCAAAGAAAATCCCAGCGACATATTGCGTGATTGGGTGCTGGAACAGGTCAAAACGACATCGCCCAGCCCCGACAAGCCCATCAACGTTTCCGCCCTTGCGCCAAGCGCCGTGCCCAAACGCATAATTTCCGCCAATCCCCGCGTGATCAGCGCGGCGCGGGCGTTCTCGCCCAAGGCGCGACCCGAGACAATGCCGCAAGCGATCGCCAGCACGTTTTTAACCGCGCCGCCGATTTGCGCGCCAATAATATCATCAGTGGTGTAAAGCCGAAAAGTCGGCGAGGACATCGCCAGCGCCAGATTTTCCCCGCCCGACTCGCCCGACAAAGTCAGCGCGGCGGGCCTGTTTTGCGCGACCTCAATGGCGAAACTGGGGCCGGACAAAACAAAGATCGGGTGTCCGGGCAATTCCTGCGCCACGATTTCGCTCATCAGCCGATAAGTGGTCAGCTCGATCCCCTTGGAGGCTATAATAAGAGGAACAAATGCCGTTCCCAAACAAGGAGCCAGCGCCTTGCACAAGCTGCGCAAATGTTGCGCGGGCGAGGCCAGAATAAGCGCATGACAACCGGCAAAGTCCGCCAGATTTCCCGTTATTTTTATGTCGGGCGACAGGCCTATACCCGGAAGATAAACAACATTCTCCCGCCTTTCCGCCATAACCGCGCGCAACTCCTCTCTGCGCGCCCACAAAGCCACATCACGCCCCGCCCGTTGCAAAGTCACGGCCAAAGCCGTCCCCCAAGCGCCCGCGCCGACAACGCCAAAGTTTTTGAAAGGAAAGGTCATGGGGATTCGGAGTTTAAGGGTTGTATGCCGTCTTCTTGAAAACACGGAAAAAGAGAGATTGTCATTCCGGAAAATTTTGCGCCCCAACCAAGTTTGTAAGTTAAAACTGACCGTAGAGGCGCAAAATTTATCCGGAATCCCATTTGCTTTCTTTCTTTTTTCGGATTTTCAGGCGAACCAACTTTAGAAAGATAGAGGACACAATACCCCCCCTTCCCCCCTCTAGCCACAGGAAATTTTCTTTGCTATCTCTTAAGGTCGCAATTAACGTTACACGTTAGCTTTTCCGTTCGGTAAATTCCATGAAACTCACCCTCTCGCGCGACGCCCTGTTGAAAAGCCTCAGCCATGTTCAAAGCGTGGTCGAACGCCGCAACACCATTCCCATCCTCGCCAATGTGCTGATCCGCGTCGTGGGGGACGAGGTTTCCTTTACCGCGACCGATATGGAGATTGAGATTATCGAAGCGGTCGAAGCCCAGATCGGCGCGGTCGGCTCGATCACCGCGCCCGCGCATACGCTGTACGAAATCGTGCGCAAGCTGCCCGACGGCGCGCAAGTCGAATTGACTGCCGCCAGCGCCAGCCAGCTGACCCTGACGTCAGGCCGTTCGCATTTCAAATTGGGCTGTCTGCCGGTAGAGGATTTTCCGGTCATGCCCGGGGGCGATCTGAAACATTCGTTCCGCCTGTCGGCTGCCGATTTGCGCGCGCTGATCGACCGTTCGCGCTTCGCCATTTCGACCGAGGAAACGCGCTATTACCTGAACGGGATCTATCTGCACGCGGCCAAGGCCAATAATGTCGAGGTATTGCGCGCCGTTGCGACCGACGGGCACCGTCTGGCGCGGGTCGAAATGCCCGCGCCTGCGGGCGCCAAAAACATTCCCGGCGTCATCGTGCCGCGCAAAACCGTGGCCGAAGTGCGTAAATTGCTGGAAGAAAGCGCGGACGAGATCGAAATTTCGCTGTCGGAATCCAAAGCGCGTTTTGCCTTCGGCGGTATCGTCATCACCTCCAAACTGATCGACGGCACCTTTCCCGATTACGAACGCGTCATTCCCGCGGGCAACGATAAAATTCTGGAAGTCGACACGCGCGCTTTTTCCGCCGCCGTCGATCGCGTGGCGACCATTTCCTCGGAAAAATCGCGCGGAGTCAAAATCGGCCTGTCTGCGGGACAGGTCGTTCTAACCGCCAATTCGCCCGAAGCCGGCAGCGCGACCGAAGAACTGGAAGCGAAATTCGACGGCCCTGCGTTTGATATCGGCTTTAATGCGCGCTATCTTCTGGACATCCTGCAACAAGTCGAAGGCGACGGCGCGCGTTTCAACCTCGCCGACGGCACAGCGCCCGCCATCATCCAAGACGTCTCGGACGCCAGCGCCCTTTATGTGCTGATGCCGATGCGAGTTTAGAATAGGGAATTAAGGGAATAAGGAATTAGGGAGAGGCTCCCGACGTTCCTATCCCCCTAATTCCCTGCGCTTTCCCTATTCTTCCCCTTCTCTTATCTCTTCGAGGCATTCATGACCCACCCCCGCACCTACCTCTTCACCTCCGAATCCGTTGGCGAGGGACATCCGGACAAGCTTTGCGACCGCATTTCCGATTCGATTGTCGATCTGTTTCTGGCTGCCGATCCGCACAGCCGCGTCGCGGTCGAAACTCTGGCCACCACCAATCGCGTGATTCTGGCGGGCGAAATTCGCGGCCCGTCGTCGATTACGCCGCAGCTTATGGAGGAAACCGCGCGCGAGGCCATTCGCGACATCGGCTATGCGCAAAAGGGCTTCCACTGGCAATGGGCGGACGTTCAAAATTACGTGCATCCGCAGTCGACCGACATTGCAATGGGTGTCGACGCGGCGGAAAACAAGGACGAAGGCGCGGGCGATCAGGGCATCATGTTCGGCTATGCCTGCCGCGAAACCCCAACCTATATGCCCGCGCCGATCTACTACGCCCACAACATCCTGCGCCTGATCTCCGAAGACCGGCACGCCGGAAAACTGCCTTTGCTGGGGCCGGACGCGAAAAGTCAGGTGACGTTGGAATACACAGACGGCAAACCGGTGCGCGCCGCCAGTATCGTCGTGTCGACGCAGCATGACGACAGCATCGATCAAGATCGCGTGCGCGAATTGGTTCTGCCTTATGTCCAAGCGGCCTTGCCGGAAGGCTGGTTTCCGGAAGATAAATATTTCTATGTCAACCCAACCGGCCGTTTTGTCATCGGCGGCCCCGACGGCGACGCGGGCGTGACGGGGCGCAAGATCATCGTCGATACCTACGGCGGCGCCGCGCCGCACGGCGGCGGCGCGTTTTCGGGCAAGGATCCCACCAAAGTCGACCGCTCGGCCGCCTATATGGCGCGGTATCTGGCGAAAAACGTCGTCGCGGCGGGCATAGCGGATCGCTGCACGATCCAGATCGCCTACGCGATCGGCGTGTCGGAACCGCTCGCGGTTTATGTCAACACCCACGGAACCAGCCACGCCGACGATGAGAAATTGCCCGCGATTTTGCGCGAATTGGTCAATCTGTCCCCGCGCGGCATCCGCGAACACCTCCAGCTCAGCCGCCCGATCTACAAAAAGACCTCGTCGTTCGGCCACTTTGGCCGCACACCCGAAGAAGACGGGCATTTTTCATGGGAACGGCTCGATCTGGTGTCGGAATTAAAGAGCGTTTTTAAACTCTCCTGATTCTTGGCGACTCCCGCTCCCCCCTCTTGGGGGGAGAGGGTCGGGGTGAGGGGGGCGGTTGAGAGTCTGCCCCGACTCCCCGCGCACTCCCTCCTACGATCAAATCACATCCTCCCCGTCAGCGATCCCCCCTCGGATACTGAACGCTCGTCAAGCAGCGCGAATAAGTTTTCAACGCTATCAGCGATCTGAAACAACGTGCGGTCGGAGGGTTGCGCGAATCCCTCGACAATCGTCTTATCGACAAGCGCGATCAGCTCATTCCAATAGCCTCTCTCGTTAAACAGAAAGACCGGCTTGTTGTGCAGCTTAAGCTTCTTCCATGTCAGGATTTCGAACGCTTCATCGAGCGTGCCGAACCCGCCCGGCAGGATGATAAACGCGTCGGCGCGTTCGACCATCATGCGCTTGCGCGTGTGCATGTTGGGAACGACGATCAACTCGGTCAACCCGTTATGCTGAACTTCCTGAGCGCGGATATGCTCAGGAATGATCCCGACCACCTTCCCGCCCGCTTCCAGCGCGGCATCGGCCAAAATCCCCATCAAGCCGACATGCCCCCCGCCATAAACGACGCGCACCCCGCGCTGCGCCAATTCCGTCGCAATGACGCGCGTTGAAACCTTAAACGGCTCCGCAACAAGATTCGAAGAGCCGCAATAAACGCATATCGATGCTAAAGACAAGACAAGCCCCATTCTGTGCAGTTATACCCCGTCCCCCTGACCGGAAAAAAGAGAGCAGAAAAAAAGACCGTCATTCCGGAAAATTTTGCGCCCCAACCAACTTTGCAAGTAAAAACTGGCCGTCGAGGCGCAAAATTTATCCGGAATCCCATTTGGCTACTTTACTTGCTATTTTCTGATCATCAAGGAAACGCGGATAATCTAATCGCTATTGGTTAAAAGAATCTAAGCATCGGCTTCATGAATCTCCCGTGCCGCATACAAATATTTCCCGATCAACCGGATAAAAGGCCGCGCTTCCTGCATGAAAAGCATCAAAGGGTGAAAAATGAAATCGGGCGACACGACCCGCGTGGCGTCGAACAAGGCCCCCGCCGAGATTTTGCTGGCGGCATCGATGACGAAATGCACGTTCGGCAAAACGCGCGTGGCCTGAACGATCGCCTTGATCGCGTCCCTGCGCTGCGCCGACTCGATGGAAAAAGGCAGATAGCCGATCGTGGCGTTGACAAGAAAGCACAGCCCACCCTCCTGCGCCACGCGCCGGACGTCGAAATTCAATCCGTCGAACCCGAACCGGAAACGCTCAACCACAGCGGAAGGCAATCCTTTGAATTCGTCATCCAGTTTCCTCAGCACTTCTTCAAAATTAATCGCATTGTCGGAAACAGGGATAAAGGGATCGTTCATGGCGGATACGGGCATCGGCGAAACCTTGGAAGCAAAGACGAAATTTGCGGTTGGCTCGAACAGCAGTAGTATGCTGCAACATGACACAAACCGCGCTTTCTCGTAGGAGCGGCTTCCAGCCGCGACTGTTGTCGTCATAACAACGGGTCGCGGCTGGAAGCCGCTCCTACGAGAAAGCGCAACTTGTATGATTCTACAATACACCTAATACGGTTCCTCTGTCAGCGTTAATAACTTGAGAAGTCAAGCGTGTGCGGCTAGGCTGGTTCGGATTTTCCCCGAACAAAGAAGGAAACGAAACGATGAAAACCGATGCCTTTCCTCTTTCTTTTCACCCCGCCGGATGGCCGTTTATGGCCGTGTTTGCGGGCGTTACGTTTCTGCTGGCCTTCATTGGCGGCGCGGCCTTCTTTGTCGGCCTTGTGCTGACGGCGTGGTGTTTTTATTTCTTCCGCGATCCGTCGCGCGCAACGCCGACGCGCTCCGGCCTGATCGTCAGTCCGGCCGACGGCAAAGTCGTCGCCATTCAAGACGTCGTGCCCGATCCCGAATTCGATCTTGGCGACGCCAAGCGCACGCGCATCAGCATTTTCCTGAACGTCTTCGACGTCCATGTGAACCGCATTCCGACCGACGGCGCGGTGATCGCCCGCCGCTACCGCACGGGAAAATTCTTCAACGCCTCGCTCGACAAAGCCAGCGTCGATAACGAACGCATGGCCTTAACGCTCCGGCTCGAAGGCGACCACCCGCGCGCAGGGGAAAAAATCGGCGTCGTGCAAATCGCAGGCCTGATCGCCCGCCGCATCGTTTGCGACGCCCAAGAAGGGCAACAGGTCAAGGCAGGGCAACGCTTCGGCATCATCCGCTTCGGCAGCCGCACCGACCTTTACCTGCCGCAAGGCGTGTCCCCGCTGGTCACAGTCGGGCAATATATGATCGGCGGCGAAACCGTTCTGGCCGATTGCGCCTCGTCCGAATCCCCCCGCACAGGAGAAATTCGCCTATGACACAACCCGCCCCCTCCGTCCCGCCCCGCCGCATCGTCAAAGATTTGCCGATCACGCGCCTGCTTCCCAATATGCTGACGCTTCTGTCTCTCTGTTCAGGTTTGACCGGCGTTCGCTTCGCCTTGCAAGAGCGGTGGGAATACGCCGTTCTGGCGATCCTGATCGCCTCGGTGTTCGACGTTTTGGACGGGCGCGTGGCGCGCATGCTGAACATCGCCAGCAAATTCGGCGCAGAACTCGACAGCCTTTCCGACGCGATCAGCTTCGGCGTCGCGCCCGGCTTCATCATGTATGAATGGGTGCTGAAAGACGCGGGCGGCATCGGCTGGATCGCAGTGCTGCTGTTCGCCGTCTGCTGCGCCTTGCGCTTGGCGCGTTTCAACACGATGCTGGAGGATCACGATATTCCCCTCTGGGCCAAGCGTTATTTCACCGGCGTTCCCGCACCGGCAGGCGCCTGTCTTGGTTTATTGCCTCTGGCGCTCGTGCTGCAATTCGGCAACGGCGCACAGGCGCCAGGCCCCGTCTATGCCGTCTGGATGATCGCGGTCGGCGGCCTTATGGTCAGCCGCCTGCCGACTTTCGCCCTCAAAGGCTGGCGCATCGCCCCCGTATGGGTCGCCCCGCTCTTCGTCGGCGGCGTCGCAATAGCGGCCGGATTAATTACTAATACATGGCTAACCCTATCCGCCCTAGGCCTCCTCTACGTCCTCGCCCTCCCGCTAGGCTGGTACAGCTACCGGTCGCGAGCGAAGAAGGAAAACATCTAAGCGTCCGCCATAAAACAATCGCGCCGTCCGGTAGCGCGGGGTTCCACCCCCGCGCTTACGGATGCGGATCTTTTTTCATGCGTCCTTTTAGCCGATTTTCTGGAATTGCGGGAAAAAACCCTAAAACCCTTCCGGCTGATCGCCCGTCTTCAAGCATCCTCTTGGCATGTTTCCTCATTTTGGAGTATACAGAAAAAGAACCATATAACAACGTGCTAAATGCCACAAAATAAATGCCGGAACGAGAGGGGATGTGGTGGAATATAGCAAAACCCATTCCTAAAGCAATTGAGTCGGCTGCAGTAGCTAGGCTTGCCCCCCAGAACAACGCTTTCACAGCAGTAATAGACCGATTGTCAAGCCTCGCGGCTTCGTCATAGGTCAAAGAAACAGTAGGTTGTTTGACCTTTTTGCCATTCTTATTAATCGCGCCAAATCCAAACATAACGATCTCCAATGATACAAAAAGTTGTTCTTCCTATACGCTAAATACTACATCAGGCCGATGAAAGTAAAAAGAACGTTCTTTGTAAGAAATTTCTCATATATCATAAGAAAAATCCCATGATATCCCCTCAGGCATCATCTATAACGCCCCCGCGCTACCAGAACGGCGCTGTTATTTCCTGACGCCGCCTAAAATCGCGGAAGGGGGCGGGGTGCGAGAAAGAGCACCCCGCCCCCTTCCCACCGACCGACTAACCGATGACGCGCAGATGGGGTGTTTATTTAAGGTGATGGAGATAAATTTCAGCCGGATTCCCTGAACTCTCCGTTTGAAAGAAACCGGACAGACTCCGGCGTTCTGTCCAATTGCGGTTTTTCAAGAACATGACAGAAGGCCGTCCCCTATCCAGAAACTCGGGAATCCCTTAAATAGGCCGGTTATTGTAACTATTTTAATATTTGTTTGTTAGCATAAAAATCAGTGGATCACATACGGAGGATGTTTATGAATCACAATTACAACGCCTATCGTCAAAATATGCCCGCGAAAGCGGGTCGCTATGATGATCCGTTGGAAGATATTTCGTCTCCTCCAGACCCAAAAGTAGTAACCAAACTTGGACAAATTACGGGTTTGAAAGCCTCGGCTGTTGTATTTAGGGGGAGGAAATCTTTTATTAAATTTTCCATCCCGCGTGGTGTCGATCGCGAGAAGTATGTCGACGCCTTCATTGCGACCAGAAAGGCGGCTGGAATATCAAAAGATGATTTACCCGTTGTTGACGGCCTTGGCAGCGAACACGATCCCACAGGATTTTTTATACCAGCAGACAAAGTTCCGTCCCGTAACTGCGATGTTGTCAGGTGCCTTCAAAAGAACAAGCACCAATTTCAGGCGCTCCTATCAAAACCAGAGCTGCGTTCCAAAGCCGGTCGTGGGATTGGGGTTGCTCCCCAATAGCGGCCAATGAATTCTAGACAAAAGCTTGTATTTTGCCCCGTTCTGATAAACAAAACTTAGGTTTGACAAGGCCTAACTTGCGACATCGATAACCCATAACCGGATAAAAAGTCAGATAACGACCAGAAAAAGCCTGTTCCGCGGGTGATGCGCCGCAAGGAAATCACGACCAAACAATGATCCATCCCATAATTTTTAATTTAATGTGATTTTTCCCTTGACATCCCCTGTATCCTCGTCTATAACACCCCCACGTTCGAAAGAACGCGTTTGTTCCGCCTCCGTGCCCACAGGCGTACGACTGTGGGGTATCGCCGGAGGCCCCAACAAGCAGGTTGCATGCCGCCCCTCGTTTCGGCGGGGTCACGGGAAGCGCGCTTCTCTTTTTTTGAAAGGTTATGAGGCAAGGATGAAAAAATAAAGGCAAACCGGAAAAGATGATGGTCTCTAGTCGCTGATTTGGCAAGAGCGATTTTCTTCTTTTTTTGTTTTCTTTTTGCATTTAAATCAATGGGCTGTCGTGGTTGTGGGTGGAAAGATGTGGGAAACGCGGGGTGCAGAAAGCCGTTCGCGGCAAGAGCA
>JARLJD010000169.1 GCA_031291395.1 Alphaproteobacteria bacterium
CCACACTTACCCCCACGATAAACAACCGCCGCCGCCACAACCACAACAACAGGTAGTGATTTCTTGATGATTAAGGCGTAGAAGGATTCGGACAATTCATTGAGCAACTAATCGGACATTTGTATTGATCGCCGACAGTGTGAAAGTAATTGTGTCGGCGCTCAACGAAATGTCCGCGCCGGTTAAATAGCCAATGAATTGTCCGATAGTTCTCCCTTTGTACAGGGGAGCTTAGTTGAAAATCGACAGAGCAATTCCGGAGAGCTTGACTGGCGATCGTTTCAAAGATTACAGACGTAGGGCGGAAAAGTCCTTGTGTATCATCTCGACGCGCCTCGCAGAGGCGTTTTAACACTTTTGTCTAACGGATATGCCTCATGCGCATCGCAACATGGAACGTCAATTCGGTGCGGGCGCGGTTGCCTTTGGTTGTTGGGTGGCTGGGCGAGGCGCTGCCGGACGTTCTGTTGCTGCAGGAGATCAAGTGTGAGACGGACGCGTTTCCGGCAATGGAATTCAAGGCATTGGGATATGACGTTCATGTCCTTGGCCAGAAATCTTATAACGGCGTTGCGATTGCGAGTTTGCATAAAATTGAAGACACGCTGGAAGGCCTTCCGGATACGGGAGATGATGCGCAGGCACGTTATCTGGAGGCGACGATCAAAGGTCTTCGCATCGCCAGCCTCTACTTGCCGAACGGCAATCCCGTTGGTACGGAAAAATACGCCTATAAACTCGCATGGATGGCGCGGTTGAAACGCCGCGCAGATGAACTTTTACGCAATGAAAGACCCGTTATCCTAGGCGGAGATTTTAACATCATCCCCACTGAATTCGATGTCTATGACGCAAAGGATTGGGAGCAGGACGCGCTGTATCTGCCGCAAAGCCGCGCGACGTTTCGAGATATTTTGCATTTAGGCTATACGGACATTTTCCGCGCCTTGCATCCGTTCGAACGCGCCTACAGCTTTTGGGATTATCAAAACGGCGCGTGGCAACAGGACAAAGGCTTGCGCATCGACCATTTTCTTTTGTCGCCCGAAGCCGTGGACTGTGTCCGATCCTGCCACATCGACCGCTCACCGCGCGACAAGGAAAAAGCGTCGGACCACACGCCGGTGGTGGTTGAGGTTGGGGAGTGATGAATAATTCTGCGGGAAACAATTGGTTTTCAAAACTTTCCCCCAAGCCACAAGGGTCGTCATTCCAGCGAAAGCGGGAATCCATCGCCGCGCGTCTGCGCGGCATGAGAATTGACCGACATTTCAATTTGAGTCGCTGTTTGACTCTTATGACCCGCATTCGAGAGGGTCGCGATGGATCCGCTTTCGCGGGAATGACGACGGCTTAGAAGCTACCAAAATTCTAAAAATCCGGCTTTTATGCTTGTCCACGCCTCGGCTATGTATATATTCAGATTCTTCAAGCCCTTGAGACAGGGCGTTTCGTTTTTCCTCCGAAGGGATCATTCATGTTTGACCTTACCCACTTCTTCAACATGGCGGCAATGGCGCAGACGGCGGCCCCCGCGGCGACAGAGAGTCCTCAGGCGACGATGATCAATTTCGTGCCATTTGTCCTGATCTTCGGCATTTTCTATTTTCTGGTCATTCGCCCGCAGCAAAAGAAATTTTCCGAGCAAGAAAAAATGGTCAAAGCGCTGCAGCGCGGCGACCGCGTCGTCACCTCAAGCGGCATTCACGGCAAAATCACGAAGCTTGAGGGAGACGCCCTGTTGATGCTGGAAATTGCCGAAGGCGTGGAGGTCAAGATCGATCGAAATAATGTCCAAGCTTTGGAAGCCAAGCCGCAACCGGCTACTGCTAAGGAAGGCGAGAAGAAGTAAAATGATTTATTTGGAACGCTGGAAAGTAATCCTGATCGTCTGCCTGTGCGCGATCGGCGTTTTGTATTCTGCGCCTAATCTTTTGGGCGCCCCGCGCGTGGAATGGCTGCGGGCGCATACGCCCTCTTTCTTTCCCAATCAGACCGTCAATCTGGGACTTGATCTGCGTGGCGGTTCGTATTTGCTTTTGCAAGTCGCGACAGACAACGTGATTGACGAGCACATGCAAGCACTGGTCGATCAGGCCCGCGCGGCCTTGCGCGCGGCGAAAATCGGCTACACAGATCTTGGCCTTGTCGGAAACGCCGTGCATTTCAAATTGTCGAACGCGGCACAGAGCGATCAGGCGAAAGACGCACTGAGAGATATGGATAATACGCTGAACGTCGCCGCGACCGACGGCGATTTCTCGCTGCGCATGACCGAGGACAAAATAGCGGAACGCAAACGCCTCGCAATGGATCAGTCAATTGAGATCGTGCGCCGTCGCATCGACGAAACCGGCACGCGCGAGCCGTCGATCCAACGTCAAGGCGACAACCGCATCATGGTGCAACTGCCGGGTGTCGACGACCCCGAACGAATCAAGAATTTGCTGGGACAGACGGCCAAATTGACTTTCCGCCTTGTCGACGAAACCGCAACGGCGCAAGACGGTCGCGCCCCACCGGGCGAGGAGATTTTGCCTTCCACCGACGACAGGCGCGGCTATGTCGTGCAGAAACGCGTGATGGTTTCGGGCGATACGCTGGTCGATGCGCAGCCTTCGTTTCAGGACGGCATGCCTGTTGTCAGCTTCAAGTTCGATTCGATAGGCGCGCGCCGTTTCGGCGAGGCCACGCGCGCCAATGTCGGGCACTTGTTCGCGATCGTGCTCGACAACAAAATCATCAGCGCGCCCGTCATACGCGAGCCGATCATGGGTGGCAGCGGAGTCATTTCCGGCCACTTCACCGTGCAATCGGCGCAGGATCTGGCGTTGCTGTTGCGGGCGGGCGCTTTACCGGCGCCGATCAAGGTTTTGGAAGAACGGACGGTCGGCCCGGGCCTCGGCGCGGATTCGATCAAGGCGGGCGCAACGGCCAGCCTCGTCGGCCTTGCGCTGGTGGTGGTTTTTTTCGTCTTCGCTTATGGCCTATTCGGGATTTTCGCCGACGTTGCCTTGATGTTCAACATCACGCTGATCTTCGGCATCCTGTCAATCTTGCAGGCGACGCTGACATTACCCGGCATCGCGGGAATCGTTCTGACCATAGGCACCGCGCTTGACGCTAACGTGTTGGTGTTCGAACGCATCCGCGAGGAAATGCGGCTGGGGCGTTCTGTCATCGGCTCGATCGACGCGGGATACAGCCACGCCTTGTCAGCGATTATCGACGCCAACATGACGACGCTAATCGCATCCTTCCTTCTGTTCATCTTCGGCTCCGGCCCCGTCAAAGGCTTCGCCGTAACGCTAGGCATCGGCATCATCACGTCGATCTTTTCGGCGCTGATGATTACAAGGCTGATCGTGGTGTGGTGGATGCAACTGACAAAGCCGAAGGCGATACCGCTTTAGAGGGTATGATTATTCCGGCGAAGGCCGGAATCAGGATCGTATCGAAAAGCAAGCAATGACCACATGCACCTAAAGCTAACCTCTTGACTCTATTACAAAACAGTCGTTATTCCCGCGATAGTGGGAACACGTCCTCACGTGTCTGCGCGAAAAAAGTCCCGCGGGAGTTCGAGTGGAACCGCCGCTGACTCATAGGCTCGCTATCGATCGAGATGGATTGCCGCTTTTGTATCAGCGGCAGCGTTAACTCGAAATTAATGACGATTCTTCGATGATGGTGGGATATTCTGCCTTTTCCCCGCCGCGCCAGAATCAGGAGACTCTATGTTTTTCAGCTCCAGAAAGAACAGCTTAAAAGACAGCCCGTCGTTCCTGCGCGTTATCGAAACCGATGACAGCCTTGGCTCTCTTTCGGCTAGGGATTTCGATATCGACGGGCTCAGGTCTCCTTTGGCGCTGGCGTTTATCTCTCCGCATGTTGATTTTGCCCAAGTGACGACGGCTTTGCGGCGGCTGGCTGGAATAACCCCGATCGTGGCCGTCTCGACCGCCGGAGAATTGGGCTGCTGCGCAAAAGAACCGCTTTACAAACCGACAGGCGCGGCGTGGTCCAGCGTGGTCGTTCAAATCTTTCCGGCGGATTTGCTGGAGAAAGTAAGCATTCATCGCATCCCCCTGCCGAACGAAGATATTCGCCTTGGCGCGCCATCCCTCGGGCGCGATGCCCGCGTTGTGCAAATAACGCAATCTCTGGAATCCGTTGCCCCGTCTTTTCCTATCGATGTCCGTGATACAATCGCCCTGACTTTTATTGACGGCCTGTCATCGTGCGAGAATTATTTTATGGAAGCCGTCTATCGCAGCGGCAACTTCCCCTGCCTGTTCATCGGCGGTTCGGCGGGGGGCAAGCTTGATTTCAAACACACCTATATTTTCGACGGAAACGGGATCGTGGAAAATTATGCGATCGTCCTTTTCCTGAAACTGCGGGAAGGCCGGAGTTACGGCGTTTTCAAAACTCAGAATTTCGAGAAAACAGGGCAATCTTTCGTGGTGATCGAAGCCGATCCGGATCGGCGCATCGCCACCGCCGTCGCTGATCCCGTCACCCGTGAAGTTAAACCCTTCATTCAGGCGCTGGCCGAAACATTCCAAACGACGCGCGCTGAGGTTATGGCCAAGCTGACCGGTTACACGTTCGGCATTGAAATCGATAAGGAATTGTTTGTTCGTTCGGTTTATCGAATTGATAACGAAACGGGAAGCGTTTCGTTTTTCTGCGACATCAACCCTGGCGATAAACTGGAACTGCTTAAAGCCACAGACTTTGTCGAACAAACCAACCGCGATCTGGCGGATTTTCTGAAAGACAGGCCTTCCCCGCTGGGCGCGATCCTGAACGATTGCATCCTACGCCGCCTGAACAACGAGCCGCATCTGGCCGAGCTGTCGCGGACATGGCCGATGCCTGTGGCCGGTTTTTCGACGTTCGGGGAGCTTTTCGGCATCAACATCAACCAAACGCTGACGGCGCTTGTCTTCTTCGACACGACAAAGAACTCTTACCGCGACCGTTTTATTGCCGAGTTTCCCGTCCACTACGCGCGTTTTTTTACCTACTTTACGCGCAGACTCGAATTGTCGACCGCAAACCTTATAGCCGTCAGAAAGAAGCTGGAAGATACCGAGCGCGCCAAACAAAGCGCGGTGCAGGAAAAACTGCAGATCGAAAAAAAAGCACGGTTTATCCAGCTTCTTCGCCGCGTGGCCGCAAGCGCCAATTCCGCCGTGGATATCGAGGACGCGATCAGAAAATGCCTGCAAGCCATTTGCGAACTGATGCAATGCCCCATCGGGCACGCCTACGAATGGAGCAGCAAAAAGAAATTGTTGCTGCCGACCGGCTTGTGGTATCTGGAAGACGAAGAACGTTTCAAGGCGTTCGTTGAGCTTACGGACACGATTGCGTTGGAACAGGGCAGAGGACTTCCCGGCCATGTTTGGGAGCAGCGCGCTCCCGTATGGGATCTCGATTTTTCGTATTCTCAGGATTGCCCACGCTGCAAGCTGGCTGTCACGTTGGGAATTAGGGCGGGCTTTGCCTTTCCCATTACTCTCGGCAACGCCACACCGTACGTTCTAGAGTTTTTTTCTCCGGAAGTTACCGAACAAAACGATGAGTTTCTGGAAGTTCTGAAAGACATCAGCGATCAATTGACACAGGTGATCCTGCGCACGCGGCTTCAGACGACGCTTAGGGACGCCAAAGACGCGGCCGAAAGAGCGACGGCCACCAAAAGCGATTTTCTCGCTAACATGTCGCATGAATTGCGCACGCCGCTAAACAGCGTCATCGGCATGCTACGGCTTTTAAAAGATGAGGGGCTTGAGAAAACATCGCAAGAACTCGTGGACACGGCCTTTCTTTCCTCGACCAATCTGCTGGAAATCGTCAACGATATCCTCGATCTTTCCAAGATCGAATCCGGGGACATGACTCTGGAACATATCGGAATCGATTTAATGTATATTCTAAACAGCGCCTTTCGCACGATAGGACGGCTTGCTGATGAAAAGCGCGTTGGCCTCATTAAACATTATGAGAATGAATCGTTTCCCTATGTGTTTGGCGATCCGACCCGCTTGACGCAGGTGCTGATCAACCTCATCGGCAACGCGGTTAAATACACCGACAAAGGCCATGTGGACGTGCGCGCCACCTTTACGAAACGCGACGATAAAAATATCGAGTTTCGATGCGAAATAACCGACACGGGCATTGGCATACCGAAAGAAAAGCAACGGGATGTTTTCAACAAGTTCGTTCAGGCAGACACATCGACCACACGTAGATACGGCGGCACTGGCCTTGGCCTCGCGATCACCAAAGAATTGGTGGCCTCCATGTGGGGCGAGATTGGCGTGGAAAGCGAAATCGGAGCAGGCTCGACATTCTGGTTTACCATCCCCTTTGAGATAGCCGCCGAATTAAATAGTGATGAATATGACCGCCGCATCAAAATGTTTTCCGGCACGATCCCTCCCGAAAAAGCGCGCATTCTGGTTGCCGAAGACCACCCTTTGAATCAAATCCTCATCACCCGGGTGCTGGAACGCTTCGGCATCCGCCTGTTCGAACTTGTAAATAACGGGTGTGCGGCCGTCGACCGTTACCGCGACGCATCGTGGGATATCATTCTTATGGATTGCCACATGCCAGAGAAAAACGGCTACGACGCCACAGAAGATATTCGCAAGCTTGAAAAGGAAACCGGCGCGCACACCCCGATCGTCGCCATGACCGCCAACGCTATGGTCGGAGAAAAAGAAAAATGCCTACGTTACGGCATGGATGAGTATATCAGCAAACCCATCAACATCGATGAGTTGAAGGAGGTTCTGGGGCAATGGGTACAATTCCCCAACGACAGCTTGCCCGATCCACCATCCAACGCCGCGCCGGAAAACCAGAAAGCAGTGGAGCCAAGCCCCATCGACCTGACCCAGCTTAGAACCTTTACCGAAGGGGATGAATCTCTGGAGAAAGAGCTTATCCGGATTTTCGTCCAACAATCCGACGAAAATCTACAAACGCTTGGGGTGTCCCGCATCGACGGCGCATGCAAAGCCTGGGTCGAGGCCGCCCACATGTTCAAGGGCGGCGCTGCCAGCATCGGCGCCGTCACGCTTAGCGCTCTATGCGCAAAAGCCCAAAACATGCCGAATTGCGCAAAAGACGAACGCGCGGCAATCTTTACGGAAATTGCCGATGCGTACGAAAACGTCAAGGAATATCTCAAAAAAATGGGGCTATTGCTTTGATGCCGCCGCTGGAATTCAGCCGCGAAGGAGAGATCGCATGACAATGAAAATAACCACCCGGATTTACCTGATGATCGGGCTAACCCTTCTGGGAATGCTCACCGTTTTTCTGTCTAGTTCCTATTATCTTGAAACTGAGATAACGCACGAACGCGTGGATCAGACGCGGCTGCTCGTCGAGGCTGGGGATTCTTTGATCGAAAAATATATCGCACGGCAGAAGGCGGGAGAATTTTCAGTTGAGGAGGCGCAGCGAAGAGCTCTCGTATCCTTGTCCGGTCTGCGCTACGACACCCAAAATTATTTCTGGATCAACGATATGAACGGCGAAATGCTGTCTCATCCCATGGCCAGCCTTGTTAACACGAATGTGCTGAATATGCAGGATGCCCGTGGCAACAAGCTGGTCTCCGCTTTTATCAACATCGCAAAAAACAAAGGCCAGGGCGAATATCAATATTTCTGGCCGCCGGATAAAACGGCAAAGCTCAAAATTTCCTACGTCAAGGTCATACCGCAATGGAACTGGATTATTGGAACAGGAGTGTATGCCGACGACATAGCGAGCAACGTTTGGGACGTTCAGAAGAAATTGGGCGCAGCTGTTTTGGCATTTCTTCTTGTTTCCCTGCTGATCGCGTCAGTCCTAGGAAAGAAAATATCCGCGCCGGCCATAGCCCTTACAACGATTATGCATAGGCTCGCTCACGGAGATATAGCGGTAGAAGTCGCCATTGACAGCCAGATTCAGGAACTCGACGAAATGGCAAAAGCCGTTCAGATTTTCAAGGAAAACCTGATTGAGCGGATAAAACTGGAGGAGAATTTTCGCATCGCCAAGGAGAACGCCGACACCGCCAATCGCGCCAAGTCCGAATTTCTTGCCAACATGTCGCATGAATTGCGCACGCCGCTTAACAGCATCATGGGCATGAACCGGATTCTGCAGGAATCGGGGCTTGCCGCGGAACAACAGGAACTGGCCGAGATCATGTTTCGCTCGTCGACTAATCTGCTTGAAATCGTGAACGATATTCTGGATCTGTCTAAAATCGAAGCGGGAGAAACAATTCTGGAGCATATAGGATTCGATCCCAAACATGTTCTTAACACCGTCGCCGCATCGCTCGACAGCGTCGCCAGCGAAAAGAGCGTTTATATCGAGCGGCACTTTAGCGAAGACGTTTTCCCCTACCTTCTAGGCGATCCCACGCGCCTATCGCGCATTCTTATGAATCTTGTCGGGAACGCCATCAAATACACCGAGAAAGGGCACGTCGAAATCCATGCTTCCTGCGACAGGCCGGACGAAACGCATGCGACGTTTCGCTGCAAAGTCGTCGATACGGGTATAGGGATTCCCAAGGATAAACTGGAAAGCATTTTTGACAAATTCGTTCAGGCCGACGCCTCCACGACCCGCAAATATGGCGGCACCGGCCTCGGCCTCGCCATTACGCGGCATCTGGTTGATATTATGGGCGGTAAGATCGGCGTCGAGAGCCATGAGGGGGGCGGATCGACCTTCTGGTTTACGATTCCCTTTGAAATAACCGACAGGCTTCATGAAGAAAAACATGTGCGGCACCAAAAAGCGCTGCTGGGCACGGTCCTTCCGGAAAAAGCCCGCATTCTAGTGGCCGAGGATCATCCCTTGAACCAAATGCTCATCAAAAAAACCATGCAAAAATTCGGGATCGGCCATTTTGAAGTCGTCGCGACCGGCGTCGAGGTTCTTCGCTTGTGGCAAGAAGCTGCATGGGACGTTATTTTAATGGATTGCCACATGCCTGAAAAAAACGGCTATGACGCGACGGAAGAAATCCGTTCTTTGGAAAAAGAGACCGGCGCGCATATTCCGATCGTCGCTATGACCGCAAACGCCATGACTAGCGACCGCGAAAAATGCCTTTTATGCGGAATGGACGACTATATCAGCAAGCCCATCAATGTCGACGCTTTGCAGGAAACGCTTGGTCGATGGCTGCGATTCAATAAAGAGCCGCCGTCATTCAACAGCTGATCCGGCATCGTCCAGATGGATGGTCGGGCATTTCCTTACGCATTCCAGCAATCTTTCCTTGCTGAAGGGCTTAATCAGGAAATCCCTCGCGCCTTTTTGCCATGTGTCGGCGATGTTCTCCTGCGTTCCGTCGGCGCTGACCATAATGATGTAGGAATCCGGATCAAGCTCGGACATTTTATAGACGATATCGCGGCCGCTGAGTCCCGGCATATGGATATCAAGAAACAGAATATCAGGATTGTGCTGGCGATAGGCGGATTCCACTTCATCGCCGGACGAAACCTCGATGACGGTTCCGATTTTGGACAAGCCCTTTTTGATAATGGATCGTTGAAACATATCGTCGTCGGCCACAAGGAGGACACGCTCTTTTCGCTTGCTGCGTATATCGATAAGCGTAGGCGCGGCAACGGGCGATTTGTAGGTCAAAAGTATTTCCAGTTTCGCGACGCCGTCCGCAGTCGGCTCTTGCGCATGAACCTCGCAGTTGCCGCCGGGCAAGCTTTTCCCGATCGTGTCGGCAATTCCGGACTGCGGATTTTCCTGTCCCCAGCGCACAATCATCAAAATTTCGCGGTCGTTGCAGATGTAAATCTTGCCTTCTTTGTCCTTGAACAGCGCGTGAATATGTTCGGCCGCGCGAGTAACGGTGAAATCCTTGTCGCAAGCTTCCGTCAGACGGATATCGACAAACAGCCACGCCTTCAGCGACGTCTTGACGTACGGCAGATAGCTCAACAAATCCTGGTGGTTTTTACGAAGCAGGATTTCCATGCCGCCCTCTCATTTCCTGCATGAATTTCGAAGACGAACATCTATGCAACGCTCAATATAATCGTTGATCTCTTTCTTGTTATAGGGCTTGGTGATAAAGCCGTCGGCAAGATTTTGCCCCGCTTTTTCCTTGTCCTCCACATAATCGCTCGCGGTTGCCATAATGATATATGCGGCAGGATTCTTTTCCTTGATCATCCGCGCCAGATCGTGGCCGTTGCCGTCGGGCAGCCCTATATCCACAAAAACGATATCCGGCGTTTTATCGAGATAAAGCCGCCACCCCTCCTTCGCGCCAGACGCCGCATAGATCGTGTGCGCCACTTGAAAGGCCTTGCGAAACATCACCCTCAACATATCGCTGTCCTCCACAACGAGAACGCGGAGATGCTCGTGATCTTGTTTCTGTTGATGAAGCGTTGCCGTCATAAGATCCTCGCTGGTCAAAGCTCGCCGACAAAGCCAAATTTGTCGACAAGCCTATTTTGAACGACCTAATAATAAAGCAAAATAGTAAAGAAATGCTGTATGTTAACGAATTTTTATCTAGATCTTTCCTAAGCGACTGCGGATAGCCTCTTGATAGGAATGGTGAATTAATTCATAAGCATTACCGTACGCAGGGGGGATTCCCTCTTGGCTTGGGTTGCGAGAAAGGAAACGCAGACATGAACGAACAAGACCTTCTGGAACTTATGGGCAAAGTTAACGGTGTCATCACCGACAGCCATATCGTCTACACGTCGGGAAAACACGGAGCGGCTTACGTCAACAAGGATGCCATTTATCCGCATACAAGGGAAACGTCGCAGCTTTGCCGCGCGATCGCCGAAGAATTTGCCAAAGACGGCGTTGAGGTTGTTCTGGCTCCCATGATCGGCGGCGTGATTCTGTCGCAATGGGTCGCGTATCACTTGACGGAAATTACGGGACGCGAGGTTCTGGGAGTCTATGCCGAAAAAGACGGCGATGGCTTTATCATCAAGCGCGGCTACGACAAGCTGATCGCGGGAAAGAAAGTTCTGGTGGTCGAGGACTTGCTGACGACCGGCGGTTCGGCCAGAAAAGTCGTCGAAACTGCGCGTTCATTTGGCGCAGATATCGTCGGTCTCGGCGTTCTGTGCAATCGCGGCGGCATTACGCCGAAAGATGTGGCGAACCCGCCGAAGCTTTTCGCGCTCGTCAACGTTAACCTCGAATCCTGGGACGAAGCCGAATGCCCCCTGTGCGCCAAAGGCGTTCCCATCAATACGGACGTCGGCCACGGCAGAAAGTTTCTGGCGCAGAAAAACAAGTCGGCGTAAGAAAATGTGTGACTCAGTTTTTGCGAATTGAAAAAAAACAGTCAAACAAATTCACTTTTTCTCACGCCGCCTCACCGTATCCCGTGCGCTCTGAAATGGGCGGTGTATTTCTGGTCGTCGCCGAGGATATGTTCCGTTAGCCAGCGGGTCAGGAATTCGAATAATTCGTTGCACAAATCGACGGACGGTTCGGTTTTAAGCTTGCTCTGGATTTCAAGAATGCGCTGCATCGCTTCTCTGTGGCGCATTTTATGCGTTTCGGCCTCGGGATAGGCCGTTTCCGTAAACAGGTCTTCCTCATGCTTGAAATGCGCGGTCGCATAGGCCAACAGAGAATCCAGACTCGTCTCCAAAACCTCCGACCCTTTTTCCACCAGCATCGCGTCATAAAAATCATTCAGTATTTCGAGCAATCTCACATGCTCGTCGTCAAGCATATCGATGCCAACGCTGATTTCTTTCGACCAATGAATAACCGGCATAAGCGCCTCCTGAATTAAGGGAAAGTCGTCGCCGCGACCTTCATCGCGCGGCGGCTTTTTCTTTGCATGAACCACAAAGCCATACGGCTTGCCGGAGTGATCCAACCGGCATGCGACGGCAGGCCGCAAGCTTTGGACACCATCGCCACCATGCGCCGGACATGCGGAAGTTTATACAAAGGAAACGCTCTTGCCATATAGGCCATCGCGCTGGCTTCGCGGTTATAGACGGCATCCGACGGCGCGTTGGCGGCGAAATAAGCGTAAGCCAATTCGTCGTCCTCGGCTTCCCGAATGCGGCTGATCCCGATTTTAAGGCGGCGCAATCGCCCGGGCTTTTCGTGTTCCAGATAGCCCTTCAAATGATTGAAGAACATGCCGTAATGGCGGAATTCGTCCGTGGCGATGTTGTGGCAAACGGCTTTGAGCAGCGGCTCGTCCACCGCCTCGCCCAGCGCGGTGTAGTAAGAGCTTGTCCCCACCTCTACGATACAACGCGCGATCAATTCGCCCGAACGCGAACCGCGTACGGATTGAGTCTGTACCGTCTTGATGCTGTACCCGCTTTTGAATCGCGCAAAAGCCTGATCGAAATGAAATTGCGGATCGGCCAGCTCGGCATAACGACCCAGCGTCGCGCCGTGCTGCATTTCCTCTGCCGCCCAGTACTTCGTGGCGCGCTGGAAAATCGGATCGTCGGGGAAGACGTTGCACAGATATTGCGCGTACGCCTCTGCCCCGTATTCGACCATTGCCGCCGCTTTGACGATGTTCAAAAGCGAAGGCAGCAATCGCTGCGGATCGAACCGATCCCACGGCAAGTCGTCGATGTTCCAGTGCGCGCGGTTCAAAACGGTCATTGTCACATATCACGCCATTTGATCGAACAGCCGATGCTCGGCATTTGCTCCGCGGGCGCTTTGCCGGTCTCGGCGACTTGTTTCATTGCCTCGAAAAGCTCGCGTTTGCCGCCTTCGACGGGTTTCATGCCGGACGCGTCCAGACGCCCGCGATATTGCAACGCCAGATCGGCGTCGAAGCCAAAGAAATCCGGCGTGCAAACGGCGCCATAGGCCTTGGCGACTTCCTGCGTCTCGTCGATCAGATAGGGAAACGGAAACCCGTGTTTTTCCTTGGAGAGGATCATGTTATCGAAAGAATCTTCGGGATATTCGACCGAGTCGTTCGCCATGATCGCCACGCTGCCGATGCCAAGCGACGCCAGTTCCTTGGCGTCCCGCGTTAATTTATCGGCAACTGCTTGTACAAAAGGGCAGTGGTTGCAAATGAACATCACCAGCAACCCCTTCGCACCCTTGACGTCCCCGAGCGCATAAAGTTTTCCGTCCGTCCCTTTAAGACGAAAATCCGGAGCGTGCCAGCCGAGTTTAACCGGCGGAGTTTCAAGAGCGGCCATGTTCCCCTCCTTCTGCTGTGAGGGATATAAAATACACCCATCGGGCATTTCAGTACACAAATAAAGTTTCGGCGCTGTGGCGAAAAACGGAATTCTGTTGTATGCGTGATGCTATGCCCAAAATCGACATCAACCGCCAGTTCGAAAACGCCCTCCGGCTTATGGAGGAGGAAAACCGCAGCCTGTTCATCACCGGCAAAGCGGGAACCGGCAAATCGACGTTGTTGGAACATTTCTGCCGCCATACGGATAAGAAACCCGTCGTTCTGGCGCCTACCGGAGTCGCGGCCTTGAACGTCAAGGGGCAGACGATCCATAGCTTCTTCAATTTCTATGTCGACGTGACGCCGCAAAAAATCCGTGACCGGAAGACCAAGCCGCGCAACGCCAAACTTTACAAGAAACTGAAAACGATCATCATCGACGAAGTGTCAATGGTGCGCGCCGATTTGCTCGATTGCATCGACGTGTTTTTGCGCATGTACGGCCCGCATGCGATGCAGCCCTTCGGCGGCGTGCAAATGATCTTTATCGGCGACTTGTATCAACTCCCGCCGGTTGTAACGTCGCAGGAGCGCGAGATTTTCAGCACTTGGTACAAAACCCCCTTTTTCTTCAGCGCGCAGGCGATGCAGGATTTTCCTTTGGAGCTGATCGAACTTGAAAAAGTCTATCGCCAGAAAGACCAGAAATTCGTCGATTTACTGAACAAGATCCGCAACAATTCCGTCGACGACGCTGACATCAATCTGCTGAACAGCCGCTATGCGAAAACCGGCGCGCTTGCCAAAGACGGCTTCGCGATCAACCTGACCACCACCAATCAGCGCGCGGACGAAATCAACGAAACGCATTTGGCGGCTCTGAAAGGCAAAGCGCATCGCGCCAAAGCGGAAATCAAAGGCGATTTCACCAAAGAATATTTCCCGACCGCGACCGATCTGCAATTCAAGATCGGGGCGCAGATCATGATGCTGAACAACGACAGCGACAAACGCTGGGTCAACGGCAGCATCGGCGTGATTGAGGCGTTGAAGAAAGACGAGGACGACGAGGAATATCTTGTTGTGCGTCTGCAAGACAAAAGCGGAACCGTCGAGGTTTATCCCTTCACTTGGGAAGTTTTCCGTTTCGGCGTCGAAGGCGACATGATCGTGTCGGAGCCTGTCGGCACATTCACGCAATTTCCCTTCCGCCTCGCTTGGGCGATCACCATACATAAGAGTCAGGGCAAAACCTTCGATCATGTCGCGATCGATATCGGGCGCGGCACGTTTGTCGCGGGGCAAATGTATGTCGCGCTGAGCCGCTGCACCTCGTTCGAGGGCATCGTTTTGAAAACCCAGATCGGCAAGCAGAACATCCGCACCGATTTTCGTATCTTCGATTTTTTGACCGGAGATCGCTATCGCAAAGCCGAAGCGGCATTGCCGAAAACCGACAAGCTTGATCTGATCGCCTCCGCGATCCGTGAGAAAGCACTTTTGGAAATCGTCTACCTGAAAGGCAACGACACCCAAACCACCCGCACCGTTCGCCCGCTAACGCTTGGCGACGAAAGTTATAAAGGAAAAAATTTCACCGGCATGAAAGCCTTCTGCACCTTGCGCAAAGAAGAACGCATGTTCAGCGTGGCTCGGATTTTAGAGATTAGGAAGGTCAGAACAAGATAGCTTCTTCAAAATATCCGAATTTTCTGCTATACTCCCCACATTGGAGGCTCAAATGCTGTTCCAGTGTCTTCTTAAATCCGTCGTTCGCAAAGGCACGCTGAAGCTGACGACTGCGGACGGAAAGACCTCCGTCTTCGGCGACGGGGCGTTGCAACGTATTGCGATCAAGCTGCATCGCAAAAGCCTCGAATGGTCGCTTGGCCTTTACCCCGACTTGAAAATCGGCGAAGCCTATACGGACGGCACGCTGACGATCGAGGAAGGCGATCTTTACGGTTTTCTTTTCATGCTGCTTTCCAATTACGCCGAAACCGGCGACAAATCGCCCTTTCATTGGCACGAACATCTCTCGCCCCTGATCGGAAAACTGGGCGGCTTTAACCCGATCCGGCGCGCGCGGCGCAACGCCGCGTTCCATTACGATATGCCGGATCAACTATACCGCTTTTTTCTTGATCCCGACCGCCAATATTCCTGCGGCTATTTTACCGACATCGACAACAGCCTCGACCAAGCGCAGCTCGACAAGAAACGGCACATCGCGTCGAAGCTTCTGTTAAACCGTTCAGGGCTGAAAGTGCTGGATATCGGCTCCGGCTGGGGCGGGCTTGGCCTATATCTGGCGCGCGAGGCCGAATGCCGCGTTAAAGGCATCACGCTGAGCTTCAATCAATATAAAATCAGCCGCGACCGAGCGGCAGTCGAAGGGCTGGGCAAAAGCTGCGATTTCGCCTTGCGCGATTACCGGCAAGAAAAAGACGCGTACGACCGCATCGTTTCGGTCGGCATGTTCGAGCATGTCGGTAAGAAAAACTACGACGACTATTTCGCGCAAATCCGCCGTTTGCTTAAACCCGACGGTGTTTGCTTGATTCACAGCATCGGCCGTTTCGGCGAACCGAGACCCGTCAGCGCGTTTATCCGCAAACATATTTTCCCGGGCGCGGATATCCCGACTTTGCCGGAAGCTTTGAAAGCCGCCGAACGCGCGGGGTTGTTCGTCACCGACGTTGAAATCCTGCGCTTGCATTACGCCGAAACTTTAAAACGCTGGATCGAAAGCCTTCATCTGCATCGCGGCGAGATCATCAATCTTTTCGGCGACACCCTGTACCGCAAATGGGAATTCTATTTCATCGGCTGCGAAGTGAGCTTCCGCCTCGGCGCGTTGATGGTTTTTCAGATGCAATTAAGCAAGCAACTCGACGCCCTGCCCCTGACCCGCGATTACATGCACGACTGGGAACAAGCGCATCAAGCCGAGGGTTCTCTTGATCATTATGTCGAAGATATTGCGGCAGTCGGTGCGGCTTTGCGGGAATAAAGGACTCTGTTTCACTAACGGTCGATAGATTTACGCATTGCCTTTTGGGAATCCCTTCAATGTCATGGGGGCTGGAAAGTAACCTCAAAATTGACATTTTCAGAAGATTTCCCGAAAGATTTCCCGAAAAGACTGGACATTCCCACCGTTTTCGCCTAAGAACCGCGCGTGAAATCGGTGTGGAAGGCGTTCTTTAACAACGGTACCCGAAGAAGCCGCACCACGCCATCCTGTCCTGAAAGACAGGTCGGGGGACAGCGCATTCCCTTCACATGATGGTTTGCTTTCACACGCGGTAAAGCGTTTGAAAGCGTTTTGAGTCATCGCAAACGATGATCGTTTGCGGCATGCAAGGAGAGAAATATGGCAAAAGAAATAGTCGGCCTTATCAAGCTGCAGGTTCCCGCGGGCGCGGCAAATCCGTCGCCTCCGATCGGCCCCGCGCTCGGCCAACGCGGTCTGAATATCATGGAATTCTGCAAGCAGTTCAATGCCAAGACGCAGAGCATGGAAAAAGGCACGCCGATTCCGGTCGTGATCACCGCTTTTTCGGATCGTACATTTACCTTCATCACCAAGCAGCCGCCCAACACCTTCTTCATCAAGAAGGCCGCCAATATCACAAAGGGCGCGCAAACGACGGGAACGCAAACGGTCGGCACCATTACAATGGCGCAGATCCGCGAAATCGCGGCGAAGAAAATGGTCGATTTGAACGCCAACGACGTCGAAGCGGCCAGCAAAATGATCATCGGTTCCGCCCGTTCTATGGGCCTTCAGGTTGTGGAGTAAGATTATGCACGGAAAGAAAATTCGTAACGTCTCCAAGAACGTCGATCGCAACAAGGCTTATCCCCTGCCAGAAGCGGTCAAGATGGTTATGGAAAACAGCAAGCAAACCGCGCGCAAGTTCGTCGAATCTGTCGAATGCGCGATCAACTTGAACATCGACACCAAGCAGTCGGATCAGGCTGTGCGTGGCGCTATCCAATTGCCGCACGGAACGGGCAAAACCATCCGCGTCGCCGTCTTCGCCAAGGGAGAAAAGGCAGACGCCGCCAAGGCCGCCGGAGCCGACATCGTCGGCGCGGACGACCTGAAAGACGCCATTATGGCAGGCAAAAGCGACTTCGACCGCGTGATTGCCACGCCGGACATGATGGGCGTCGTCGGCCAGTTGGGCAAAGTTCTCGGCCCGCGCGGCCTGATGCCGAACCCAAAGCTTGGAACGGTCACGCCGAACGTCGCCGACGCGGTCAAGGCCGCCAAGGCAGGTTCGATCGAATTCCGCGCCGAAAAGGCAGGGATCGTTCAGGCAGGCATCGGCAAAGTCAACTTCTCCGAAGCCGATCTTTTGACCAACGCCAAAGCCTTCATCCACGCGATCGTCAAAGCCCGCCCCGCCGGAGTCAAAGGCACCTACGTCACCCGCATCAGCCTGTCCTCGACAATGGGCTCTGGCGTGAAGGTGGATTTGTCAACGGTTGGAGAGTAATAATTTTAGGATTGCTTTCATACCCCATTATAGGGGTATGAAAGCCCTGCTCTTTGCCGTTTCGTATCAATTATAAGCGCCCACGAAACCACCTCCAGCTCTCGCTCAACAATCGTCAGAAGCGCGCGCAGCCCTGTCTGGTTGTCACGGTCTTTATTCCCCTGCGTGAAAGACATTCTATATCATTGCCATCCCCCCATTGATATGCAACGTCTGCCCCGTAATATACCTCGCCTCTTCGCTGGCGAGAAAAGCAACTCCCGCGCCGATATCCGCAGGCTCGCCCATGCATCCGACGGGGATCCCCGCTAAAATCTTGGCTTTCTGTTCTTCAGTCAAAACCTCGGTCATGGCCGAAGCAATAAACCCGGGTGCAACGCAATTGACTGTTACGCCGCGTGAAGCAATTTCCTGCGCCAGAGATTTGCTCATCCCGATCAGGCCCGCTTTCGACGCAGCGTAATTCGCCTGTCCTCCGTTTCCGGTCACACCCACAACTGAAGTGATGCTGACAATGCGCCCCCACCTGCGCGACATCATGCCCTTCAGTGCCGCGCGTGACAGGCGAAACGCAGCAGAGAGGTTGACGTTCAAAACAACATCCCAATCCTCGTCCTTCATGCGCAAGGCCAACCCATCGCGAGTCAAACCGGCATTATTGACAAGAATATCGACCCCGCCGCCAAGCCGCGCCTCAGCCTCTTTCAACAAAGCCGCAGGCACGGCGGGATCAGCCAGATTCCCGACCGCGGTAAAAGCGCGCGCACCCATTTCCGCCTTTAACGCGTCAAGCGCCTCAACCTTAGTCCCAGACAAAACAACCCGAGCGCCCAACGCATGCAAAGCCAGCGCAATCGCCCTCCCCAAAGCGCCCGAAGCGCCAGTAACTAAAGCGTTTTTACCCGAAAGAGAAAACATGCAAGATCCATTATGTTAAAGAACAGACAATCAAACCGAAACCGCAAATTACCTCTGAAACGCACTCCGGTCTAGTGGGTCTCGCCAATCAACTTGAAAAGCAATGTGTGATTCCCTCCGTTGAAGGCGAGCGTTCCAATAATTGTAGTTGTGGACGGGGTACTTTAGCAAAACAGCGAACCGCTCCGGCGGCTACATCATGGACATAATAAACGGGACGCAATAAAAATATGCCTAAACCGTGCCTATCCGGTTGCAACCCACAGCCCCTAGATGTAGGGTGTGGGGATGGATATTCTGCAACGCCCTGATCTTACTTTTCCGAAGTCGCTGCCCGAGTTTCAGCGACTTTTTCCTGATGATGCGGCCTGCGCCGC
>JARLJD010000170.1 GCA_031291395.1 Alphaproteobacteria bacterium
ACAGCTCAATATGATTTGATACCGCCTTGGATAAGGCCTTGAAGAATACTGTTTGCATCGGTCGCTCCATTTTTTGCAAGAAAACGAAGCGCCTTTATGAATCAATTCAGGGCTTTATCCAACTAGCGTCCAGTACTGTGCCGGAACCCCATTTGTTTTTTCTTTTTTCGGTTTCTCAAGGAAGCGGGGCATAAAACACTTTGCGCTTCGAAAAGGGACGAAGGCATGTATGAAACTTTCTACGGCCTTTCCGGAAAGCCGTTTTCGCTTTTGCCGGACGGCGATGCCTTGTTTCCCAGTAAACGCCACCGCCGCGCTTTATCGATGCTGGAATACGGCGTGGTTTCGCAAGCCGGATTCGTGGTCATCAGCGGCGAAGTCGGGGCAGGAAAAACAACGGTCGTTCGCCATTTCCTGAAAAACGTTCGCCCCGATATCGCCGTCGGAATCATCACTAACCCCAGCGCCTCAATCGGGCGCTTGTTCGACTGGATTGCCCTTGCCTTCGATCTTCAAAAGCGCGGCGCGGACGACCCCGCTCTTTACGACGCCTTCGTCGCATTTCTGCTGGCGCAGTACGCGCAAGGGCGGCGCGCGCTGTTAATCATCGACGAAGCGCAAAATTTGACGCGGCAGATGCTGGAGGATTTGCGCATGTTGTCGAACGTCAACAACGAGCGCGACATGTTGCTGCAAATCGTTCTGGTTGGGCAACCGGAAATGCTGGACACGCTCCAACGCGCTGACCTGCGGCAATTCGTCCAGCGCATCGCCGCGCATTGCCATCTGGATTCCTTGTCGGCCGCAGAGACGGCGGCCTATATCCGCTATCGTCTGAACTTGGCGGGCGGAGACGCGAAACTTTTCGACGATCTGGCTTGCGCGGCGGTGTATCGTTTCACCGGCGGCGTGCCGCGTCTCGTCAATCTGCTGTGCGATCAAGCTTTGGTCTACGGCTTTGCCGAGGACATGCCGCGCATCCCCTTCAAAACAATCGCCGAAGTCGCCATCGACCGCAGCCGCTTCGGCCTCAGCGCCTTCCGCAACGTGCCGGAATCTCTCTCCCCCGCGCAACTGAAAGACGATCTGAAAACCGTCCTGAAAGAAATACGTCAGGGATGGCAGAAAGGCAGCGCAGAGGAATAAACAAGTCTCTTTTTATGAGTCAAAACAGCAGCGCCGCCAAAGCGGCATAATCCCCTCCCCCTCGCGGGGAGGGTTAGGGAGGGGGGAGTGAGGAAAGAAACCAAGTTTGGAATGAGGGCTTGTCATAAAACAATCGCGCAAAATGGATTCGCTTATTCCCTCGCCTCATGACACGGCCGACACAAGGCCGGCCAACTCTCGCCGAAATCCTCGACCGTCGCGGACCACGCGCCCAGCTCCAGCCGAATGCGGGCGTCGCCCGCGAAGATCAAACTCAAATGCCCCGACGGCTCGAAAAGGATCGCCAGCAAATCCAGCATCCGCTCGCCCTGATGTTGATCAATGCCGTGTTTCTGAACCGCGACGACGCCCCGAACCGTCAAAGCGCAGCAAATGCGCTCCTTTTCTCCGCCCTCCCCGTCCTCGCGCCGCAAACGCTGCGCGACAAGAACAAAGGCGTTGGATTCCGGCTGAAACGCCATATCGCACACTGGCACAATCGCGTCTTGCAACACGGCCGAGATCACCTGAATGTCCTCGGCGTCCCCCGCCCGCAATTTCAGCATCGCCCCGCTCATGCCGCCGCCGCAACCCGCTCGATATCCGCGCCGCAAGCCGCCAGTTTTTCTTCCAGCCGCTCATAACCGCGATCGAGATGATAAATCCGGTTCAACACCGTCTCTCCGCGGGCCGCCAACCCCGCCAAAGCCAGCGACACCGATGCGCGCAAATCCGTCGCCATCACCTCCGCGCCAGTCAACATCGGCACGCCCCGCACCAAAGCCGAAGAATTATGCACGGTAATATTCGCTCCCATCCGCCGCAATTCCGGCACATGCATGAAACGGTTTTCAAAAATTGTCTCGGTGATCATCGACGCGCCGTTCGCCACGCACATCAGCGCCATCATCTGCGCCTGCAAGTCGGTCGGAAAACCAGGATAAGGCTCTGTCATCACATCGGTGCCGTTCAACTCGTTCATGCGGCGCACCCGCAATCCCTGCGAAGTTTCGGTCATGTCGATTCCCGCTTCGGCCAGAATGATCGACACGCTGTTCAAATGCTCCAGCTTCGCGCCGATCAATTCCACTTCGCCGTTCGTGATCGCGGCCGCCATAGCGAAAGTCCCCGCCTCGATCCTGTCTGGCACAACGTCATGCCGCGCCGCATGCAACTTGTCTTTGCCGGTTATAACGATCCGATCAGAGCCGATGCCCTCGATCGACGCGCCCATCGCCACAAGGCAATGCGCCAGATCAATCACCTCCGGCTCGCGCGCGGCGTTGATGATTTTGGTCTCGCCTTTCGCCAACGTCGCCGCCATCATCGCGTTTTCCGTTCCCGTCACCGTCACGGTCGGAAAAGTGATATCGCCGCCACGCAGCCCCTGCGGCGCGCGCGCATGAATATAGCCGTTATCCAGATTGATCTCCGCGCCCAATTTCTGCAGCGCGCCGATATGCAAATCGACAGGCCGCGACCCGATCGCGCACCCGCCCGGCAGCGAAACTTTAGCCTCGCCCGCCCGCGCCAAAAGTGGCCCCAGCACCAGAATGCTGGCGCGCATCTTGCGCACAAGATCGTAAGGCGCGACAATGCCGCACAGCTTGCCTGCCTTCAGCGTCCTCACGCGCCCCTCAGGCCCAATCCCGTCCGAACCGATATCGACGCCCAGCTGCTCCAGCAAACGCGACATCGTAACGATATCCGCCAGATTTGGCACATTGCCTAAAGCCAAGGGTTCATCGGTCAAAAGACAAGCCGTCAGCAAAGGCAATGCCGCATTCTTGGCCCCGCTAATATGAATCTTACCTTTGAGCGGATTGCCGCCCTTGATGCGTATGCTGTCCATTGGGTTTCCTTTTGAGCGTGAGTCTGTGAAAACTAGGGCGATGTGATTAAGTCAGGGTATCCATATTGAAAGCAGAAAAAGCAAAAGGGGCGCTATTCCCCTCCGCCACGCGGGGAGGGTTGACTACCCCAAACCTAATAATTTCCCATCGTGGAATCTATCTAATTCCACCCCTTGCATTATGCAATTATTACATAATAGAGTCATTGTGCGATTGGCGATTTACTAACGGAAAGAGGGATTCTGGGAGCCTTCTCCCCCTTTGGCACAGGAGAAGAATGAATAGGAAGACAAAGCCGTATGTTTGGCCAAAAGGCAGACGACGTTCAAGGGGGATGTCGCATAGGAACCCGCCAAGATTTCAATTCATCGTCTCTGGCGTTTTCTTGCCCTGCGCATGATGATCCGTCCCAATGACCATATACATCGCGGGCACGACGAACAAGGTGAACAACGTGCCGATGGCAAGGCCGGTTGCGATCACGAGGCCCATATTGAAGCGCGACAAAGCCCCCGCGCCGGAGGCGGTGATCAAGGGAACGACGCCCAAAACCATCGCCGCCGTTGTCATGAGAATCGGGCGCAAGCGCACGGCGGCGGCCTCGATGATCGCGTCATGTTTGCTTTTGCCCGCCTTCTGCAAATTGTTGGCGAATTCGGTGATCAGGATGCCGTGTTTGCTGATCAGGCCCATCAAAGTCACAAGGCCGACTTGCGTGTAGATGTTGATGCTGGCCTTGCCGATGCCGCCAAGGCCCACGATATGGAACAAGCTTTGAACGACCCCGGGCATCGCCTTAAGCGACGCGGCGTCCGTGCTGTCGAGGCTAATGAAAAACAACGCGCCCGCAATCGACATCGGGATCGAGACGAGGATAATCAAGGGATCGCGGAAAGACTCGAACTGCGCCGCCAGAGTCAGGAAGATGATAATGACGGCAAACAAGAACGTCAGGGCAAAGCCGCTCGATTCCTGCGCGAACTGGCGCGACTGTCCGGCATAATCAAGGCTGTAGCCTTGCGGCAGATCGCGCGCGGCGATGTCTTTCAGCGTCGCCAAAGCCTCACCCATCGTCACGCCGGGAAACATCACGCCCGAAACCGTCGCCGCATTTTCCTGTTGGAAGTGGTTGATCGATTCTGGAACGGTTTTGGTCGCGATATGCGCGAGGGTCGAAAGCGCGATCGCCTCTCCCCCCGCCGTGCGAAGATAATAATTGTCGAGTTGCTGCGTCGTCAGGCGCGCGCGCTGCTCGACCTGAGGGATGACTTTGTACGAACGCCCGTCGAGCGTGAAATAATTGACATAGCCGCCGCCCAGCATGGAGGACAAAGCGCTGCCGACATCGGTCATCGTCAACCCTAGTTGCGCGGCCTTGTCGCGGTCAATGACGACGGTCGCTTGCGGCAAATCGACTTTCAGATCGTCGTCGGAATAAATCAGCATGCCGCTTTTGCGCACGTCCTGCATGTATTTTTGCACGACGTCGTTCATGCGGTCGAGCGATTGGGTCGAGGTGAGGACGACTTGCACCGGCAAGCCGCGGCTGCCCGGCAAGGGCGGCGGCTGGAACATTGCCGCGCGCACACCCGCAATGCCGTTCACGTCGTTTTGCACCAAAGGCTGCAGATCGTTCGATGTGCGCTCACGCTTGTCCCACGGCTTGAGGATCATGCCCGCGATAGATTGCCCCGGCATATCCATCTGGAACACATGATCTTCTTCGGGGTAACTGGCGAAAGTTTTATAAACCTGTTTGTCGTACATCAGGCGTTGTTGCAGCGTCGAATCCGGAGCCGAGGTGAAAGCGCCGATAATAACGCCCTGATCTTCCTGCGGCGCAAGCTCGGTGCGGGCGCTGGAATAGAGGAAATAGATGCTGCCCAAAACCAGCGCGGCGAAGACCATCGTGACCGGCAGATAATCGAGGCTGGCGCGGAGAAGATTTTGGTATTTGGTATGCACAACGTCGAACAGGTGATCGAGCCGGGCGGTCAGCTTTTGCTCCCATCCCTTGCCGTCGGGATCATACGGCTTGAACAATTTGCAGCACAGCATCGGCGACAAGGTCAACGCGACAATCGCCGAGATCGTCACCGCGCCCACCAGCGTAAACGCGAATTCGGTGAACAAAGCGCCGGTCAGCCCGCCCTGAAAGCCGATCGGCACATAGACCGCGATCAACACAATCGTCATCGCGATGATCGGCCCGCCCAGCTCGCGCGCGGCGAGGAGCGAGGCGTCGAGGGGGGATTTGCCTTCCTCAAGATGCCGATTGACGTTTTCAACCACGATGATCGCGTCGTCGACCACAAGCCCGATCGCCAGCACCAGCGCCAGCAGCGTCAACAGATTGACCGAGAAATGCAGCGCCAGCATAAAGATGAACGCGCCGATAAGGGACAAAGGAATCGCGATGATCGGAATCAAAACCGAACGCGGCGAGCCAAGGAACAGAAACACGACAAAGGCGACGATCAAAACAGCTTCGATCAGGGAGCTTTCGACTTCGTCGATCGAACTGGTGACGAATTTGGTCGAGTCGTAAACGATCGTGCCGTTCAGCCCTTGCGGCAACTGCGCCTGAATGCCGGGGAAGATTTTGCGCACGCCCTGAATGACGTCCAGCAAATTGGCGGCGGGGGCGACCTGAATGCCAATATAGACCGCGCTTTTGCCGTCGAAGCCGACGCGAGTTTCGTAATCGTCGGAGCCGAGCGTAACGTTGGCAATGTCCTTCAAGCGCACCGACGCGCCGTTTTGCTGCTTGACGATCAGATTGCGGAATTCGTCAAGCGAATGAAGATCCGTCGAGGCGTTCAGGTTGATCTGCACCATTTGGCCTTTGGTGTTGCCGAGGCCGGAGATGACGTTGTTCGCCGCCAAAGCGCCGCTGACATCGGCTGCGGTCAAGCCATAGGCCGCCAGCTTTTGCGGATCGAGCCAAGCGCGCAAGGCGAAATTCTGCGCGCCGAGAATCTCCGCCGTCTGCACACCTGCGACCGATTGCAGTTTCGGCTGCACCACGCGCACCAGATAATCGGTTATGTTGTTCTGCGGCAAAATGTCGCTGCTGAAGCCCAGATACATAGCATCAATCGTCTGGCCGATTTGAATGGTCAAAATCGGTTCCTGCGCCGCGGCGGGAAGTTGGTTTCTGACCGAGGTGATCTTGGCGCCGATTTCGGTCAAGGCTTTGTCGGGATCGTAATTCAGGCGCAGATTGACGGTGATCGTGCTGACCCCGTTCTGGCTGGTCGAGGTCATGTAATCGATGCCGTTGGCTTGCGCGATCGCATTTTCCAAAGGCGTCGTGATGAACCCCGCGACGGTATTGGCGTCCGCGCCGTAATAAGTGGTCGACACAGTCACGACCGCGTTTTCCGTACGCGGATATTGCAAGATCGGCAGGGCAGTCAGCGCTTTAATCCCGATGACAAGGATCATCAAGCTAATGACGGTGGCAAGAACCGGACGGCGGATGAAGATGTCGGTGAAGTTCATGTTCTTTGATGGTTCGGTGTCGGTTTTATCTGAATTGAAAGGTTAGAGACATAGGCGAAACAATAGCGGCCTCATCCCCTCCCCCTTGTGGGGAGGGTTAGGGAGGGGGGAGGGCGGCTAGAAAATGCGATTGGGTTTTATAAGCCGCCTTGCGACAAGAGACGTTGATCATAACAAGCGTCATCTCTTGCGGAACGCCCCCTCCCTTACCCTCCCCACTAAGGGGGTGGGGATTCTACCTCTCTTCCTTCAGCAACAGGCCACGCCCCTATTTATCCTCCGGCTTAGGGTTTTCGTCGTTCTTTGGCTGAATCTCATTGTTAATCTTAAGCGGCGTGCCGTTGCGGAGTTTGAGCTGACCGCTGGTCACGACTTCGTCTCCGGCGGCAATGCCCGACAAAACCGCAACCTGATCGCCGCGCGTTGCGCCCAGCGTCACGAGTTTCTGCACGGCCGTCGGTTTGCCGTTTTCGTCTTTGGAAACGATAAACACCGTGTCGCCATAGGGGTTATAGGTAATGGCGGTTTGCGGCAAAGTGATCTGTTGTTGCGGCGCGCCGGTCGTGACGACGACATGCGCGAACATGCCGGGCAGAAGTTTATGATCGGGATTTTTGATCGTGGCGCGCACACTTATATTGCGTGTCGCCTCGTCGATCTTCGCGCCTATCGCCGAAATCTCGCCGTCGAACGAGGTTTCGGGCACTGCGTCGGCCTTTGCCGCGATTTTCTGCCCTTTGGCAACTTGCGGCAGATTTTGCTCCGGCAAATTGAAATCGACATAAATCGGGTCGAGTTGCTGCAGCGTGACGATCACAGCGCCCGCGTTCAGGAACTGTCCGATGTCGGCTTGGCGAATGCCCAGATGTCCGGCGAAAGGCGCGCGTATGGTTTTCTTGTCAATGATCGCCTGCTCGGCCGCGACCTGCGCCTTGGCGTTGTTAAGCGCCGCCGTGTCGTTGTCGACCGTCGCTTGGCTGACAGCGCCCGCCTTGATTTGTTTCAAATCGCGGTCGAGCGTGACTTGCGCCAGATTGTCCGTCGCCTGCAGCGCTTTCAGCTGCGCCACTTCGTCGTCATCGCGCAGATGCGCCAGAACTGCGTTCTTCTCGACATCGCCGCCGGAGTCGAACGACAATTGATCGACGATGCCCGGAACTTCGGAAGACAAATCCGCGCCATTGATCGCGCGCAAGCTGCCGACGGCGTCGATTTCCGGCTGCCACGCCTGTTCGGCTGCCGTGATCGTGGAAACGGTTTGGGCAGGCGCCGCTTGCGTCGACAGGAACTTTTTCGTTCCCTGCGCCACCATAAATTTAAAACCGATCATGCCGCCAATCACGACAGCGACGACAAGAATCATAAGGATCATGCGTTTGATCATGGGGTCTCTTTCTCAATTTTGGCCGGAGCGGGGGCATCGCTGGTGGCAAGGGTAACGGCATCGCGGTTCCACCAGCCCCCGCCCAAAGCGGTGAACAAAGCTGCGGTATCGGCGTAACGCGTCGCGCGCGCCGAAGCCAAAGCGGCTTTGGCTTGCTGCTCTGCCTGTTCGGCCAGCAACAAATCGGCCGCGCCGATCGCGCCCGCCTTGAATTGCGTTTGCGCCAGAGCCAGCGTGTCGGCGGCCGCTTTTCCCGCCTCCATCCGCGCGTTCAAGCTTTCGGCATCGGATTGCAAGGCGTGCAGGGCGTCGGCCACATTTTGAAACGCCGCCAAAACGGTTTTGCGGTACTGCGCCGCGGCCGCGTCATAGGCGTCGCGCGCGGCGGATTCCTTATCGGCCAAAGCTCCCGCGTCAAACAAGGTTTCGCTGGCCCCCGCGCCCAAGTCCCAGAAACCGCCGCCGGGCGAGAACAACTTGTTAAGGATATTGGCCATCGAGCCAATATCCGCCGACAAGGTAATGTTCGGCAAACGCGCAGCTTCGGCCACGCCAATTGCCGCGCTGGCGGCATGAAGGTTTTCCTCGGCCGCTCGAATGTCGGGTCGCTGTTCGGCCAGTTTCGAGGGCAGGGACAAAGGAACTTGCTGCGGCAGAGTCAAGGCCGCGAGATCGAATTTTTCTGGCAGCGCGTTCGCAGGCGTGCGCCCGACCAAAGCCGCCAAAGCATGCCGCGTCACCGCCAGTTGGTGTTCCAGCGGCGGCAGCGCGGCCTTTGCCGCAGCCAAGGTCGATCGCTGTGCCAGAACCGAGCTTTTGGCGACCGCGCCGGTTTTCAGGCGCAGATCGAAAATCCGCAGAACCTTTTCCTGCTCGGCAATAATCTCGCGCGCGGCCGTGATTTGCGCGCGCAGACTCGCTTCCTGAAACGCCGCCGTCACGACGTTTGAGGTCAGAGTCAAATAAGCAGCTTCTTTTTCAAACCCCGCCGCATCGGCTTCGGCTTGCAATCGTTCGATCGCGCGGCGCGTGCCGCCCCAGAGATCGGGGCCGTAGGAAACGGCGACCGAGGCGTTATAGAGCGTAAA
Organism: Alphaproteobacteria bacterium; assembly: GCA_031291395.1. GTDB lineage: Bacteria > Pseudomonadota > Alphaproteobacteria > UBA9219 > UBA9219 > CAIXLI01. The sequence continues at coordinate 8,976 of JARLJD010000170.1, forward strand.
AGTACTGCCCGGCACCGAACCGCCGAACGAGGCTCCCGAAACCTGCTCGCGCTGCGCGTTGAAAGAGCCGGAGACGGACGGAAAAAGCGCAGTGCTGCCAGCGGCCAGATTATCCTGCGCGACGCGCAACGACGCCTCCGCCGAGGCGAGATCGGGATTGTTCTTGATCGCCTGCGCCACAAGGCGGTTGATGCTGTCGCAATGGAACAATTCCCACCATGCGGCGGGAATATCCTGCCCCATCAACAGCTTCTGCGCCTCGTCCGCCGTTTTTTCCGGCGCGGGCTGGGCGTCATACGCCGCGACATCGGGAGCCGACGGCGTCGTAAAATCAGGCCCAACCGCGCAACCGCCCACAAGAACGGCGGCGGCGAGGCAGGAAGCGGGAAAAAGGCGAAAAACGCGGCGCATGGGCAAAGCCGTCTATACTACGTCAACTTGAAAACCAGAAATTATTCTTTGCCGCGTTTACTTGTCAGGCTTGGGCTGTTGTGGCAGGGCGGCGAAGAATAATTTCAGGTTTTCAAGCGGACTGACTATACAAAAGGAAGCAAGAGTATTATACATTCATTGGTGTATGTAAAGAGGGAAAGTGATGAACGCGGCGCGTTTCAGGAAAATAACTTTCGTCATTCCCGCGAAAGCGGGAATCCATCTCAAGGCGCGTCTGCGCCGATATAAGTTCCAGCGGTTCAATCGAAAACGCCGTTGGACTCTTATCTTCGCTATCGCGAGCGATGGATTCCCACTTTCGCGGGAATGACAAAGATTCAGAGGCAGACAATGGCCAGAAAAACAAAAGACGAAGCCGAGAAAACCCGCCACGCGATTCTTGACGCGGCGGAAACTGTGTTCTACGCGCGCGGCGTATCGCATACCTCGCTGGAAGAAATCGCGGCCGAAGCGGGCGTGACGCGCGGCGCGGTTTACTGGCACTTTAAAGACAAACCGGAACTCTGCGAGGCGATGGCGCAGCGCGTCTTTCTGCCGCACGAGGACATGCTGGCGAAACTAGCGGCGCAGCCTTCGACCGCGCCGCTTGACGACTTGAAAAAATCCTGCACCCACGCGCTGAACCTGATGGCGCGGGACAAAAGGCGGCGTCAAGTCGTGTCGATTTTGCTTTTGCGCTGCGAATATGTCGACGACATGCTTGGCATTATGAAACGCAACACCGCGTGCAAGCAGCGCATGCTGGCATTGTCGGAAAAACTTTTCTCGCGCGCGCGCGACCTTAATATGCTTGCGCCGCGCTGGACTCCGCGCCAAGCTGCCGTGGCGACGCAAGCCCTTATGACCGGCCTGATTATGGGCGGGCTGGAGCAAAGGCAGGGCTTCGGTTTCTCCACGATGGGCGTGGCCTGTATCGAGGCTTTTTTCGATTCTTTGCGAGTGGATTGATGCCCTCCTCGTCTCTCGACTTTCTTCCTCCCGTCATCGCGCATCGCGGCGCGGCCGCGCGCGCGCCGGAGAACACGCTGGCAGCATTCGAGGCCGCCTTTGATGACGGCGCAAGGTGGATCGAAACGGATGTTCAGCTGACATCGGACGGCGTACCGGTTCTGATGCATGACGACACGCTTGAGCGCACCACCAGCGGGCGCGGTTCCGTCGCCGCTATGACGTGGAACGAGATGCAAAGGCTCGACGCCGGAAGCTGGTTTTCGCCCGCTTTCTCTCAGGCGCGCGTGCCGAGCCTGACCCAAACGCTGGCTTTTGCCGCGCAAAGGAATATGCGGCTTAATCTGGAATTAAAACCCGGCCAAGGCCGCGCCCAAGTAACCGCAATGGTCGCGTTAATCGAAGTCGCCAAAATCTGGCCCGATAACGCGCCGCCGCCTTTGATCACCAGCTTCGATCTCGATGCGCTGAAAGTCGCTGCGCAAATGCACCCGGGCTGGCCGCGCGCCTTACTTTTAGGCGACTGGCGCGAGGACTGGCGCGAATTGGCGACCACCACGCAAGCCTCCGCCGTCAGCATCAACGCCGCGCTATTGACCCCCGAACGACTAGCGACGTTACGCGCGACCTCCGTGCCGATTCTAGCCTACACGGTCAACGATCCGGCGCAGGCAAGGGACATGCTGAAAACAGGCGTCAACGCGGTTATCTCGGACAATCCGCGTGAGATTTTGGGGGAATTGGTTTTGTAGGAACGTTCGGATCGGCTTCCGGCCACTACTGTTATCGTAATAACTATGCTTGCCAATTAAGTTAATATTCAGACATTTGTGCTTTAATTACAGCCTAAGAGTATTTAGCACAATTCTGGAGGATATATGAAATACGACATTTTAAATATATTTCGACCGAGGAAGCCAACTTTAGAAGTTGATGATCGGATGGAAAAGATATTCGATGCGGCCAAAGGTTATTGCCATGATAGTAAAACTGGCGATCTTGTCGCTGTTTTGCAAGAGGAAAAAGGCTTTCCAGAATTATCTGGCATGGCCATTGAGGATCCTGACGTTCCAACGGCATATCAGTCTGCCTATGATATAACGATGTTCTCGTTTGCCTTATTACGGCGCCCGGATTTAGCTGACCACCTGACTGTAGAAAACATGGATCATGTCACAAATATTATACATCAATCCCAAACAGCTGTAGAAAAGGCGATCAAGCGCCATAAAGAGATAATGAAACAATGCTCCCTACTGGGAATGGATAAACCGCCATTTCTTAGCGTGAAACCAACAAGCCGCAATCTCTTTAATCGCATGATTTTATTCCATGCTGTTCCTGAGCATTATGACCCCGAAGCCGCACCTCAATCGTATATGAAGGCCTTGGACTATATGGCCGATTTTTGGGGATTTATATTAAAAGGCGGTGACAACGCAGTAATGAGTGCGATCTTCTCAAGATGGGCAAAAGGCGGAAACAAAGAAGATTTTAATGCAGAGTTCACTCAATTGATTTTCACGCCCAGTGACCTTGCTCCACCTACCGAAGAGCAAATTGACGCTTTTAAAGAAGGGCTAAAACTCATTATGTTAAAAACAGGGGGCATCAAAGTTTCTATGGAGAGGTATGTTGGTAATGCGCTAAATGAAGCTTTGGCTGTTAGTGGCATCACTTCTTATGGACGTTTTCCGATTCACACGGAAACATTCTATGATGACGGTCCAGATCGCCCTTGCCCCTGTGTCATATTTTGTAGTGGAAGATCCGCCGAACCATTAGTAGTGCCTGTAGAAGAACAGACGGAACCTGAGCGAACGATCAAGGCCGCAGAAGTAAAAGGTTCTTTGAAAGCACTGCCATCGTAATGAGCTTTCTTCTGCATCATGCTCCCCAAAGTGTTTCAAAGCATCAGTTATGGCAAGAAAACGAACAACAGATTACAGCAAATTGCCCAAAGGCACCGCCGCTCATTGGAACAAGGCGGCTTATCTTTCTCCGCGAGAACGCGAAATTCTGCATGTGGGTTTGTCGCGAGGGCTTGGCGATGCCGCGCGTCAAGGGATAAATACGGAACATGTTAATGTCAGATTCAGGCTTGTCGAGCCGAAACGCACCATTCCCGCTTTGGGTGTGGCGGGTTTTCACGACTTCGGCTCGATCGTCATCGACATCGACAAAACGAGAATCGGCGAGCCTGATTTTTCGGATGCCGTCGCAAGGCTTGTCACGCATGAATGCAATCACGAAGGCCGTACGCAAGTCGGCCAGTGCCCTAAAACATTGGGACAATCGCTGGTGTTCGAGGGGCTTGCCCTGCTTGCCGAAATGGCGGCAGGGCATTCTCTCGATCCCTATTTTGGGGGCATAGAGCGTGAGCAAATGCGCCTGTTTGGGACAGAAGCCAAAAAGAATCTCGAACAAGTGATTATCGGAAAAGATAATCTGGGGTTTGGGCAGTGGTTCTTTGGAAAACCAAGGAGTGATGGCGCTACACTTCCGCATTTCGGCGGCTACGTTTTTGGGGCGATCCTTGTACGCGCCTATTGTATTAACAGGCAACAAAAGCCGGAAAAAATTATTGATCTGCACCCCGAAAAAGTCGTTAGCGCGTGGTTATCCGGAAAACTTGATCTGGAGAAAGCTTTTTCCGAGATTAAAGAAAGGCCTTCGGAATTTCTGCAAGCATTAAACCGCCCTCTGCGCCGCATGAGGAAATTGGATATTCGCACCGATATAAGACCGCCAAAGCCTCTGCCACGATAAACAAACCTAACCTTTGCAGGATTCTTTTATGCCTCAACAAGACTGTGACAGAAAAAAAACGACGTCTCGCCTTTATGGCCGCCGCAAAGGCCGCCCCCTGCATGTACGCAAGGCGCGGTTGATGTGCGAATTGTTACCACAACTCCTAATTGTTTTAAAGGGGGGCACACACGCCACCGTGCAATCCTTTTTCGCAAAAGGCGAATCGGCTCCGGCTTGGATGGAGATCGGGTTTGGCGGCGGGGAACATTTGGCGGCGCAGGCGAAGCTTCATCCCGATGTGCTGTTTATCGGCTGCGAGCCTTTTATCAATGGCATTGCCAGTTTACTCGATCATCTGGAGAAGGACGCCATTCAAAATGTGCGCATCTTCGACAATGACGCGCGCCTGATGCTGGATGCGCTGCCGCACGCGTCATTGGACAAATGCTTTGTTCTGTTCGCCGATCCGTGGCCGAAAAAACGGCATGCCGAAAGGCGTTTCATCGGCCCCGAAAATCTCGATCGTTTGGCGCGGGTGTTAAAATCCGGTGCGCTGTTGCGTTTGGCCTCCGACCACGCTTCCCTGATCGAATGGATGCATGATTGTTTGAAGGAACACACGGAATTCGTCTGCGTTTATGCCGGAGCCGAGCCCCCGCCAGATTGGGTGGAAACGCGCTATCAGCAAAAAGCGCTTAAAGCCGGTCGGCAACCGTTCTTTATGGATTATCGGCGGAAATAGAACGGATTCCTTTTTCGTAGGAGCGGCTTCCAGCCGCGCCTGTTGACGTAAAAACAAGAGGTCGCGGCTGGAAGCCGCTCCTACGAACAGCTCCTCTGCGTTTCTAAGCGGTAGAATGCGGCTCCACGTTTCCGTCGATATTTTCAACGATATGCAAGAACGGGCGGGTTTTTCTTTTTATTTCTTCCTGTTCTTTTACCTCCATCCGGCGTTGCTGCAAAAGCAAGGCAACTTCCGGCGAGCGCGTTATGATTTCGAGTTCCCGTGCGATAAGCTCCAAATTCTCGCTCTCGGTGATCGACACCGCGCCGACGCCGTTTTCCGCCATCCACACGCCGTAATAAACCAAAGCGATCAGACAGGACAGATCATGAAAAATTTCGCCGACGCGCAAGGCGATGTCGCGAAACTCCGGACTGTTCCAGCCGTGCATCAGGGCGGCGCGCGTTAATGCGTGAATAAAATCATTCCCGAACATCGCGGCGCGCGGCTGCTCCGTTATTTCCGAGCGCAGCCAGTTTGCCAGCGCGGTTTTGCCGTTTAACCTAATCTCCGGTTGCGGATCAAGCTGGACGGGCAGCCACGAAACCTGTTTGATTCTATGCCCGATCACGTCCAAACCAACGCGCTCGGCGCGCATATAGAGAAACCCGTATTGATCGCGATTAAAATCTTCCGGCAAGGAAAAGGCCGCGACGATATCCTGCTGATCGCGCGTGAGCCGGTCGCGCGCGTGTTCAAACTGCTTTTGTAAATCGTCAAGCGTAAAAAACCGCGCCATACCCTCCTCTTTTCGCCAAATTCGTTCCTTATGAAACCCGTATTATCTTCCCAGTTTAAAGCACAAAAATGACGATAGCGTTAATTACAGGGCGATTCGGTAAAAAAAGCCGTCATTCCCGCGAAAGCGGGAATCCATCTGCGGCGCGCATAAACAGCGGCGGTTTCGTCTGAACCGCCGCTGACTCATGCGCTCGCTATCGCTCGCAGATGGATTCCCGCTTTCGCGGGAATGACGATTGTTTTCAATTCAGTAACATAGTTTTTCGAATAGCCCTGCGTTTATTATTAGTGCGGCGGGCGATAAAGTGATTTCGTAACCCTTATGCCGATATTGCTTTCGCCCTCAATTTCCCCTATGTGTCCCGCATGTTTCATTTCGATGTCATCATAATCGGCGCAGGTCATGCGGGGTGCGAGGCGGCGGCGGCGGCAGCGCGGCTTGGCGCGCGGACGCTGCTGCTCACCCATAAAACCGAAACAATCGGAGAAATGTCCTGCAATCCCGCTATCGGCGGTTTGGGCAAAGGCCATCTGGTGCGTGAAATCGACGCTTTGGACGGCGTGATGGGGCGCGTGACCGACGCGGCCGGAATCCAGTTCCGTATTCTGAATCGCAGCCACGGCCCCGCCGTGCGCGGCCCGCGCGCGCAAGCGGATCGCAAGCTTTATCGCCAAGCGATGCAGGCGGCGCTTTACAACCAGCCCAATCTTGAAATCCGCGCCGAAGCGGCCGAAGATTTGATCGCCGACGCAAACGGCGCGATTGCTGGCGTTATCACCGCTTCGGGCGAGGAAATTCGCGCTGCCGCCGTTATTATCACAACTGGAACCTTCCTGCGCGGCCTTATGCATCAAGGCGAGGCGAAAACCCCCGGCGGGCGCGTGGGCGAGCCGCCTTCCTGCGGGTTAAGCGTGGCCTTGGAGCGTCTGGGCTTTACCTTGGGGCGTCTGAAAACCGGAACCCCCTCGCGGCTTGACGGACGCACGATCGACTGGGGCTGCATGGAAATGCAGCAGGGCGACGACCCGCCTGAGCCTTTTTCAACCCTGACCCAAACCCTGCCCAACCGCCAGATCGCTTGCGGCATCACGCATACCAGCGACAAAACGCTGGAGATTATTCGCGCCAATCTTCACCGCGCCCCGCTTTATTCCGGCCAGATCAAGGGCATCGGGCCGCGTTATTGCCCGTCGATCGAAGATAAAGTCGTGCGTTTTGCCGACAAGCCGCGCCATCAGATTTTTCTGGAGCCCGAAGGGCTGGACGACGATACGGTTTACCCGAACGGCATTTCGACCTCCCTGCCCTGCGACGTTCAGGACGCTTTTATTCATTCTATCAAAGGCTTGGAAAACGTCCGCGTCATCCGTTTCGGCTATGCCGTCGAATATGATTTCTGCGATCCGCGCGAATTGAAGCCGACGTTGGAGACCAAACGCATCTCCGGTCTTTATTTCGCCGGACAAATTTGTGGCATAACCGGCTATGAAGAAGCCGCCGCGCTGGGATTGATAGCGGGATTGAACGCGGCTTTGAAGGTCGGCGGGAACGCGCCTTTTACGCTTGATCGCGCCGAAGCCTATATCGGCGTCATGATCGACGATCTGATCACGCGCGGCGTGACCGAGCCTTACCGCATGTTTACCTCTCGCGCCGAATACCGCCTGACTTTGCGGGCGGATAACGCCGATCTCAGGCTGACGCAAAAAGGAATCGACCTCGGCTGCGTCGGGACAAAGCGTGAATCGGCCTTTGCCGCCAAAAAAGAGACTCTGGAGGCTGTGCGGGCTTTAATGGCCAGTCTTAAAGCCTCGCCAAACAAACTCGCTTCTTTCGGGCTTAAAATCAATGCGGACGGCATTGTGCGCTCGGCTTTGGATCTGATTTCCTATCCCGATATCGATTTATCCAAATTATCCGCCGTTTGGCCTGAACTCGCGCGCATCGAACCGCAAGTGGCCGAACAGCTGGAAATCGACGGCAAATATGCCGGTTATATCGAACGCCAAAACAGCGACATCCGCGCGTTCCGGAAAGACGAAGCCTTGTGTCTGCCTCCCGACCTCGATGTCGACGCGATCGGCAGCCTGTCGACCGAAATCCGCCAGAAATTGCGCCAGATCAAGCCGGAAACTCTGGGTGCTGCCGCGCGCATCCCGGGCGTGACGCCAGCGGCAATCGTCGCGCTTTTGCGGTATGTGAAGAGAGAGACTCGCCCAAGAGCGACAGGCGCGATCTAACCCACACTTTGCGTCATCCCCGCGAAGGCGGGGATCCATCTTTCTTACTTGCTTTCTTGTGGCCAAGATGGATCCCCGCCTTCGCGGGGATGACGCGGATGTGAAAACGACACCAACAACAAGCGAAATATCGATGAATCAAGAACAACAAACCTTCCTAGACGCATACCCCGTTCCTCATGAAACTATCCACAGGCTAACGGCCTATCAGGACATGCTTATTTCATGGAACGAAAAATTCAACCTCGTCGCCGCCAGCACCCTGCCCCATATTTGGATGCGCCACTTTCTTGATAGCGCCCAGTTGATGTCCTTTATCCCCGACACGGCATCGACTTTGGCCGACATGGGAACGGGCGCCGGTTTTCCGGGACTCGTGCTGGCGATTATGGCTCAAGGCAAGAATAAAAACCTTCACATTCACGCCATTGAAAGCACCGGCAAGAAAGCCGATTTTCTGCAAGCCGTTGTCGACGAGCTAAAACTGAACGTGACGATTCGGCGCGAACGAGTCGAAGCGATTGCGGATTTAAAAGCCGACATTATAACGGCGCGCGCCCTTAAGCCTTTGCCCGAACTTCTGAAATACGCCAACCGCCTCATTCACAAAGATAGCCTTTGCCTGTTTCTGAAGGGCAAAAGCCTTTCCGAAGAATTGACACAGGCGCGGAAATATTGGACATTCGACGCTGAAACCCACCAAAGCCAAAGCGATGAGTCGGGGAGCGTTTTGGTTTTGCGGGAGTTGCGCTATAAGTCGCGGCGGTAAGGCGGCATAAGGAAAAATGAGCCTGTTTGACGATTAGGAATAACGGTTAAGCAAAAACGGCAGGATTCCCTCTCCCCTCTCTTGAGGGGAGAGGGTTAGGGTGAGGGGGGACTCGGGGATAATATCCTAACCGCCCCCCTCACCCCGACCCTCTCCCCCCAAGAGGGGGAGAGGGAGTCGCGCCACGCTGAGAGTCACCAAACAAAACCATCTTATAAGCAAGATTAAAGAATGTCCTCCACCTGTCGCATCATCTCCGTCGTTAATCAAAAAGGCGGCGTGGGCAAGACCACGACGACGGTCAATCTGGCGACCGCGATGGCTGCCGTTGGCAAGCGCGTGCTGGTGGTCGATGCCGATCCGCAGGGCAATGCCTCGACAGGATTCGGGGTCGTGCGCGCCGATCGCGGCGCGGGCTGCTATGAACTGATGTTCGACGGCATGTCGGTTGAGGACGTCGCTGGGCCGACTGCCATCCCCAATCTCTCACTCATCACGTCTTCCGCCGATCTGGCGGGGGCAGAAATCCAGCTGGTCACGGCGCCCCAACGCGAATACCGCATGAAAGACGCGCTCGATCGCAGCGCCAAGGATTACGACATTGTTTTTATCGATTGCCCGCCCTCCCTCAATCTCATCACGCTCAATGCGCTGATCGCCTCGCACGCGCTGATGATCCCGCTGCAGCCGGAATTCTACGCGCTGGAAGGCGTCAGCAGCTTGCTGCAAACGGTCGAAGCCGTGCGCGCGCGCTTCAATCCTGAACTTGAAATCCAAGGCGTCATTTTGACGATGTACGATAAACGCAACAGCCTGTCCGACGCCGTGGCCAGCGACGTGCGCGCTTACTTCGGCGACAAGGTGTATGAAACCGTCATCCCCCGCAATGTGCGCGTGTCCGAAGCGCCCTCGCACGGCAAGCCGGTTTTGCTCTACGATTTGAAATGCAGCGGCTCGCGCGCCTATATGCAATTGGCGAGCGAAGTTTTGAAACGTGAATTCGGCTATCTGGAAAAAACCGAGGCCGCGCGCAAGGCTGTGGGCGAATGACGGAAAAAACATGCCCTGCGTGTGATTTTTCCCTTGACAATCCGGCGGGCTTCGCCTACGCTGTCGGCGCAAGGAACAGAAAAAGGAATCGTATATGAACAGCCCCAATCCTAAACCTCAACCCCTTGGCCGCGGACTCTCGGCGCTTTTTGGCGATGCCGACGCCTCTTATCAAGCGAGCGCGCACGCAGCGCCGCGCGCAGCGGATGCGACGGCCAAGCCGGGCATGATGCAGCGTTTGCCCGTGACGTGGCTCTCGTCCGGCAAGTTTCAGCCGCGCCGCAGTTTCGACGAGGAGGCGCTGAAAGAACTGGCCAACTCGATCCGCGAGCGCGGCATACTCGAACCGCTTTTGGTGCGCGCCGTGCCGAACGCGCGCGACAGTTATGAAATTATCGCGGGCGAACGCCGCTGGCGCGCCGCGCAAATCGCGGGATTGCACGACGTGCCGGTGATGATTCGCCAGCTGACCGACCGCGAAGCGCTTGAATTCGGCATCATCGAAAATGTGCAGCGCGAGGATTTGTCGCCGCTTGAAGAAGGCGAAGGGTATAAAAGGCTGATCGAGGAATTCGACCATACGCAAGAAGCCTTGTCCAAAATCGTCGGCAAAAGCCGTCCGCATATCACCAATATGATTCGTTTGCTGGGCCTTCCCGAAGGCGTCAAGAAACTGATTGCCGAAGGCAAGCTGACGTCAAGCCACGCGCGCGCTTTGATTCCGGCGAAAAATCCACTAGCGATCGCGCAACAGATCGTCAAAAAAGGCTTGAACGTGCGTCAGGCGGAAACGCTGGCCAAACGCGATCAGGACAATCCCGAAATCCACAAAAAACAAGCCAAACCCGAAGACAGCGCCGACATCATTGCTTTGGAAAAAGAGCTGGAACGCATCATCGGCCTCAAAGTCAAAGTCGTCACCAAAGGCAAATCGGGCATGTTGACCTTGTATTATACGGATCTCGATCAGCTTGACGATATTATTCTAAAACTGCGCGGGTGATTTTGGAAAACCCTCTTGCGTTGCGATTGTTTCCACACATTGGGTAAACATGAGCATCGCATAAGCGAATTCGTTTTTCTGTGAGTCGGATAAACCAAGCTGTAAGCGCGGTAGAATTTAGGTGTAGTCTCGCTTCCTTAGGTCACGAAGGTGCAGGATGTCGATCATTCCCCCCGGGCTTGCCCTGAACCTGAATTTTTATTTGTCGGGCCCCTTGCCGTGCCCTTATTTTCCGGCGCAGGTGGAACGGAAATTATTTACGCGGCTGGGCAATACCGATCCTGCCGTGAATGCCGACGTCAACGCCGCTTTGTGCCGCGCTGGCTTTCGCCGCAGCCACGATGTCGTTTATCGCCCCGCGTGCAGCGCGTGCAACGCCTGCGTTCCCGTGCGCATTCCCGTGGAGTCTTTCATGCCTTCGCGCGCGCAGCGCCGCGTTGCCGCACACAATCGGGATTTGATCCGGCAATGCGCCGATCCTGTGCCGACGGCGGAGCTTTTCGCGCTATTTTCCGCCTATCAGCGCGCGCGCCACGGCGATAGCGATATGGCGCGGATGAGCGAAAGCGATTTCGCCGCGATGCTGCAAGAGGGACAGGCCGATACGCGATTGTTCATGTTGCGCGACGGCGGCGCGCTGAAAGGCTGCATGATCGCCGATAGCGTCGGCGACGGATTGTCCGCCGTTTACAGCTTTTTCTCGCCGCTTGAACCGCGCCGCAGCTTAGGCACGGAACTGATTTTGTTTTTGATCGATATCGCTGCAGCGCGCGGCCTGCCGTTTGTCTATCTGGGCTATTGGATAGAGTCGGCGCGCAAAATGGCTTATAAAGCGCGTTTTAGGCCGCTACAATTCCTCGGCCCCGACGGGTGGGGCGAAGCAAAGGAGCAGAGGCGATGAGCATGCTTTCCCAAACTGTCTGGATCACGCTGTTGGGCGTGTCGCTGCTTTTTGTCGGCGGCCATGTCCTGTGGGTCTATGGCGCGCAAAAAGAGGGATCGAAAATCCCGTTGCCAGAGGCCGGAAGCAAAGCCGACGCGCCTCTGGTGCAATGGTTTTTTCTCTACGGCGCCGTAGCCTCTTTCGCCGGAATTGGCTGCCTTCTGACCGCCGCGATGATGATTTTGTAGCTAACTGATGCCGTATAAAGCGGCGGTCATAGCCCCTCTCCGCCCGCGCTTGCGGGGGGAGAGGGGAGATACAGAAATTTCCGTAAGCGCAAAACGCGAGAAGGGGTGAGGTGGGTGATCGGTCGTGTGAATAATCCCCGCCGCCCACCTCACCCCCTTCGTTCTATTGCTCTTGTTCGATGTTTTGTCCCCCCCCTCTCCCCCCGCGAAGAGCGGGCGGAGAGGGGTCATCAGCGCAGCTTTGCTTGAAATTATGCCCAGTTTGGCGACTCTTAATCGCTACTTTCCCTGCGGCAACTCCGCGACCAGCGCGACTTTTGTGAATCCCGCAGCGCTGATCGAGCCCATGATTTCCATGATCTTGCCATAGGCCAGTTGCCGGTCGCCGCGCACGAAGATGCGCGCGTCGGGGTTAGCTCCGGTAATGGCGCGAAGCTTGGGCACAAGCTCGTCGCCGGACAAGGGTTTGTCCTGCAAATAGACTTGCCCTTCGGCGTTGATGCTGACGACCAAAGGCTCCTTGTCCTGATGCACGGTATGCGCCTGCGTTTTAGGCAGATCGACCGGCACGGCGACCGTCATCATCGGCGCGGTGACCATAAAAACGACCAGAAGCACCAGCATCACGTCCACAAGCGGCGTGACGTTGATGTCGGAAACGGGACGGGTATAGCGGCGACGGCCTCGGCCGCCGCCGCCGCTCATCATTTGCGCCGCCATGCGGGCTCTCCTTCCGCGGCAGGCGCGGCGACGGCGCCACGCGAGTCTTCCAGATTGCGCGACAGAGTCGCGGTGAAATCATTGGCGAAATTCTCCAGCCGCGCGCTGTAACGCCCAATTTCAGTAGAAAATTTGTTAAAGGCCGTTGTGGCTGGAATAGCGGCGACAAGGCCGACCGCCGTCGCCAGCAAGGCTTCGGCGATGCCGGGCGCCACGACCGCGAGGCTGGTATTTTGCGCCTGCGCGATGCCGATAAAGCTGTGCATGATGCCCCAAACCGTGCCGAACAGGCCGATGAACGGCGCGACCGAGCCGACAGAGGCCAAAAAGGTCATCCATGTTTCGACCATCGCCATTTCGCGGCCGATCGTGACCTGCAACACGCGGTCGATGCGCGACATGACGTTGGCGCGGCTGACGGGATTCAGGAACAAGCCTTTGTCCTGTGCGCTGCGCCATTCTTTCATGCCAGCGACGAAAACCGCCTGCATGGGATCGGACGGGCGCTTGATCTTGTCGTAAAGCATGTCGAGCGAACCGGCGGACCAGAAACGCTCCTCAAAAAACTCGGCCTTGCCCTTCAGGCGGCGCACTTTGCCGATTTTGTCGAAAATGATCGCCCAAGTCAGAACCGAGATCATCAAAAGCGCGACGATAATAACCTTGCCGATGATATCGGCATGCCCGAACAGCCCCATCAGGGACATATCGTTAGTGGTAACCGACCCTGCCAATTGCAGGGCGTTAACGGCGGCGACGGGTGATGCATCCATAGGGGTAAGAGGGGGTTAGAGGGTTAACGCTATATAAGGCAAAATCCAAACCGGCGTCATCCCCGCGAAAGCGGGGATCCATCTTCCTTGCTTGCTTTCTTGCAGCCCAGATGGATCCCCGCTTTCGCGGGGATGACGATTTCAGGTGATGCGATCATACGCTGCCCCATCACCACGGATTTGATATTCGGAATAGGGAGGAAAGTCTAACATAAATTCCTCTGCGAAAGCCGACATGCAAAACCAGACGGTTTATCTTCCAAAAATTTGTCGTAATTGCGGCGGGAGGCGGGCGACTTTGCCTTCGGGAGTCACGGAAACGATGACGGTTTTAATTTCCGCCAGAATAACGGCGTCGCGCCGAAGGATCTGTTTGGCGGTTACAGAGGCCGCGCCAAGGTTAACAAATTCGGTTTCCACGTCGATCAGATCGTCAAGCCTTGCGGGGGCTTTATACTCGGCCTCAAGATGCCTGACCACCAGATAGACATGATGTTCCGCCAATAGATCCCGTTGGTTATGCCCGTTTTCGCGCAAAAGTTCGGTGCGCGCGCGTTCGGCGAATTTCAGGTAATTGGCATGATAAACCACGCCCCCCGCATCCGTGTCTTCGTAATAAACGCGGACGGGGAAGTGGTGGGGATCGAATTTTGTCGCTATTGCTTTATTGGTACTGTTCACTGGATCCGTTCCGGCGCAGCAAAGGGATGGGACACTCGGAACGAGACGTTAGGAGGAACGCCATATTTGTCGAGCATTTTATTGACGAATCCGCTGTTCACAAGTTGGGTCAGGGCGGAATCAAGCATTGTTTTCAAAGCCAAATCGCCTTGGGGCAGGGCAATCGTTGCGGGAAAGACGAGCAAAGGATGATCGGGATCGAGCCTTTTTACTTTGCCGGGATTGTTTTTGTCGAACCGGATGCCGGTCGTGGCATCCTCGAAAGCGATGTCGGCTTTTCCGGTCGATACGTTCAGCAGGTTTTGGCCGGCGTCCGTCATGTTGGGCATTGACAAAACTTTGGCTTTCGGAAAATCCATTTGAACGATGAAATTGGTCACTTCCCCGTCTGTCGTGGAAACGGTAACGGATGGATCATTGGCCGCGGCAACGCCGTTATCGAATCGCGCGTCGTTTGCACGGACATAAGGGAACAGCGCGCCGTAATAAAGCGGCATCGTATAGCCGACATAACGGCCTTCCAGCGGCTCCATCCAGTAATCGGTGCAAATGGCGTCTATCCTGCCGCTGCGCAAAGCCTCTACCGTGTTGCCCCAACCGACTTCTTCCGACCAATCGACTTTGATTTGCAAGAGCTTTCCTGCTTCGTTCATCGTGTCGACAATAACGCCCGATAAGTTACCTGTGTTCGGGTCTTTGACAACATGTGGGGGATCGATAACATAGCCGCACCGCAACACTCCCGTGCGCATCACGCGTTCATAGGTCGTTTCCATTTTTGCGGTATTCAGCGTTTCCTTGTGCAGGACAAAGTTTTGCACAAAAAGCGCGATAACGACCGCGACAATAACCAACAGAAAATTTTTCATGCGCCGTCTCCTTCATCCTTTATTTCATCAGATTTTTATCACCGCCGCGTCGTCTCCCGCACATAGCTGTTCGGAACGGTTTCGTATGTGTCGATGAACTGGTCGATCAGGCGCGAGTTGAACATTTCGCGCAAGCCGTTATCGATCATTTCCTTGAATTCATATTCGCCGCGTGGCAGCAAAAGGACGTTCGGCACAACCATAAGGGGATGATCGTCGGGCGTTATTTGTTGCAGGCTGTCGGGATTGTTCTGCATAAATTCATGTACGACCAAAGGCTCGGCAAAAACAAGGTCGGCCTTTCCGGTTGTGACCTGCATAAGAAGATCGCTGAACGGAGACGTTTGCGGCAGCGACACCTGCTGCGCGTTCGGGAAGAATTGTTTGGCGAAAACACTGGTCTGCTCGCCGTCCAGCGTTGCGATTTTAATCTGCGGATTATCAAGCTTTTTGATGTCGCCAGTCAGGTCTGTTCGGCCTTTCTTGGCCCAAACATGAACGGGGCTGTAATAAAGCGGAATCGAAAAATCCGCGCTGCGGGCGCGACCGGCATTCAGCGCGGTCGGCGAGCAGATCAGATCGTAGCGTTTGGCGTTCAAGCCTTCGATCTGTTCTCCCCAACCCACTTCCTCGACCCAGTCGATTTTCAGACTCAGATTTTCGGCAAGGCGCGTGATGATATCGTAATAAATGCCGCTCATTTTTCCCGTATTGGGGTCTTTCATAAAGCCGATTGAATAAGGCGTATAGCCGCACCGCAACGTTCCCGTGCGCATCACGCGTTCATACGCCGTTTCCGTTTTTGCCGTGTCGTGCGCCTCCTTGTGCAGGACAAAGTTCTGCACAACAAGCGCGAGCGCAGCCGCAACGATAACAAGCAGAAAATTTTTCATGCGTTATTCCTCTTCAATCGCTGTTTCGTCGGGTTATTCATACTATTTTTGCGCTCCTTTAACTAACGAAGTCGTGAGGGAGGCGGGAAGTAGGCGGCGTCATAATCTTTACCCAGATCGTTGCGTAGAATTTGATCTATAGTCCCGCTGTCGATCAAATTATTGGACGATGCGTTGATCAGGTTGAGCAATTCAATCTCATGAATCTCTACTGCCAAAGATGCCGAAAACGTCATAAGTGGGCGCGAGAACTCGATCTTGCGCAAAACATTTGCGGGGTTGCTGGCATTGAACGAAGTCAAGTTGCTGGGGCCGCTGAGAGTCAGATCGGCCTTTTGGGAAATGACGTTAAGAAACAATTCAGCCTCACCGCCCGTAGCGCCCTTATAGACAAGCTGCGCTTTAGGGAACAAGCGGCGGGCGACTTCCTCGGACATATCGCCCATATTGACCGCTATGCGTATGTCGGGCTGATTGATGCGCTCCCTGTCGTTGTCAAACCGTGTGTCGCCGTCTCGCGCATAAGCTTCAATCGTCGAGAAAGAGAGCGGCGTCGAAAATGCCAGAACGCGTCCCCGCTGAGGCGTTGCAAACGTGTTCGTGCAGAAAGCGTCTGCCTTGCCGCTTTGCAATGTGGCGGCAATGTCGCCCCAATCAATTTCCGGCCCCCATTCGATCTTCAAACCGCTAACCTGCTCGAATGCAGTCATAATGTCATACGAAACGCCGCTGAGTTTTCCCGTATTGGGGTCTTTATCGAAAAATGGGGGATAAAGCGCATAAGCGCAGCGCAATGTTCCCGTCCGCATCACGCGCTCATACGCCGTTTCCGTTTTTGCGGTATTCTGCGTTTCCTTGTGCAGGACAAAGTTCTGGATAAAAAGCGCGAGGGCGACCGCGACGATAACCAGCAGGAGATTTTTCATGATTGATCCTCGTTTTCCTCGTCGATTTCGGACAGCAAATCCCCCTGCCTTCCCGCTGGAACATTCAACCCTATATGTTTATATCCCCCTTCGGTCAACATGCGTCCCCTTGGGGTGCGTTGGAGGAGGCCTTGCTGGATAAGGTAGGGTTCGATCACTTCTTCCAGCACGTCGCGCTGTTCCGACAAAGCCGCGCCTAGCGTTTCAACGCCCACCGGCCCGCCGTTGTAATTTTGCGCGATCAGATCGAGATATTTGCGATCCATCGCGTCGAAGCCCAGCCGGTCGACTTCGAGGCGCGAGAGGGCTTCGTCCGCCGCTTGGGCGTCGATGATTTTATGCCCTGCCACCGCGGCGAAATCGCGCACGCGGCGCAGAAGGCGTCCGGCCACGCGGGGGGTGCCACGGGCGCGGCGGGAAATTTCGGCGGCTCCGTCCGGGGACAAGGGCATTTCAAGTTTCGCCGCGGCGCGCGCGATGATTTGCTGCAATTCCTCGGGCGTATAGAATTGTAGGCGCAAGGGGATGCCGAAGCGTTCGCGCAAAGGCCGCGTGATCAAGCCGCTGCGCGTCGTCGCGCCGATCAAGGTGAAGGGCGGCAAATCAATGCGCACTGAACGCGCGGCAGGTCCCTCGCCGATCATCAGGTCGAGCTGAAAATCTTCCATCGCCGGATAAAGAATTTCCTCGACCGGCGGGCTGAGGCGGTGGATTTCGTCGATGAACAAAACGTCATGCGGCTGCAAATTGGTCAAAAGCGCTGCCAGATCGCCCGCCCGCGCGATTACAGGGCCGGAAGTCCCGCGAAACCCGACGCCAAGTTCGCGGGCGATAATCTGCGCCAACGTGGTTTTGCCGAGGCCGGGCGGGCCGAACAACAACGTATGATCCAGTGCTTGCCCCCGTTGCTTTGCTGCCGCGATGAAGATTTTCAAATTCGCGCGCAGGGCGGGCTGGCCCGTGAAATCGTCGAGCATTTGCGGGCGCAGGGCGACATCCGGCGCGTCATGTGGCAGGGGGGCGGGTTGGACGAGGCGGTCGGGGGATTGAGCGGGTTGCTTCATAAGGAAACCTGTAAGATTCGACGCCGCCCAAGCGCCATACACACAAATGCTGCCTCCAATACCACAACCGTCATCGGATGCAGTACGTTAATGAGAGAAAATTTCTCCATAGCAAGCAGCGCAAATAAGCCCCCAGAGCCATCCAATCCATATAAAAGCAACGTTTCCTGATGCGGTTTCGCGTATGATTTACGAAAAGTGGGATAGAAACCAAGGGCATCGATCATAGACGCCAGAATCACCGCCAACAAAGCATTGCTTGTAAAACACCACAGGGGAATAATGGACAACGCCGCGACAAAAGCGGCCACATCGCTTTTCCTAATGTTCTTTTCACCCTGAACAAGAGCGCAAATCGCCACCCCCAAACAAGCGATCGCGCCGAATCCCGCAAACCATGCGCCGGCACCTGCATGATCACTATACTGCGCAGCGAAAATGATTCCGTCGAGGAGCACCCAGACGATCCATGTCAACGCATGCGGCTTGGTGCGTTTTTTGTAAATGTCCCAGAAATAGGGCGCAAAGCCGCTGCAACTAAACACAACGGAAAGTGTGCCGAAAACTTCCTTCATCATGCCGCGCTGTCCTTTCGGCTCAACTCCAGCAAACTGGCGCGGATCAGCTCGTCCAGTTTGGCTTCCGGGGCGCGTTGGCTGGCGGAGGCGACTGCGGCGAAGGCTTCGGCGCGGCGGTAGCCGAGGTTCAGTAGGGCTGAAAGCGCGTCTCGGGCAAGGCTGGGGGGCAAAGGGGGACTAGCGCCCAAACCCGCGTCGCGCTGCGCGGGCGTGGCCAGAAACGCTGGCACTTTGTCTTTCAATTCCGTCACCAAGCGCAAAGCCAGTTTCGGCCCTACGCCGTCGGCTTGCGTCAAGGCGGCTTTGTCTTGCGCCGCGATCGCTTGCGCCAATTGGTCGGGCGAGGCGGTGCTGAGAATGGCCAGCGCCACGCGCGCGCCCACGCCTTGCACGGTGGTCAGCAAGCGAAACCAGTCCTGTTCCTCAGCGTCGGCAAAGCCGTACAGGTTAATCGCGTCCTCGCGCACATGGGTTTCGATCCGCAAGGCCGCCGCCTCGCCCACCGCGCCGATTGCGCGCAACGTCCGCGCCGAACACATCACGACATACCCGACCCCGCCCACGTCCAGAATAACGTGCGCACCGGAAATGCTGTCGATCCTGCCGCTGAGTTTGCCGATCATGAGAAACCTGTGGAAGGCTGAAGGTTCTCTCTTTGTACCCTTTTATTTGCGGGTTTAGCAAGCATGATGCGCGTGCGTGATCGCCACGGCCAGCGCGTCGGCGGCGTCGGCGGCGAGTTTTCCCGATCCGGGCAGCAAGATCGCGATCATCGCTTGAATCTGGATTTTATCGGCGTGGCCGTGGCCTGTCACCGATTGCTTGATGCGGTTGGCGGCGTATTCGGCAACCGTCAGGCCGTTTTGCGCCAAAGCCAGCATCGCGCTGCCCCGCGCCTGTCCCAACAGCAAGGCCGAGCGCGCGTTTTTATTGACGAAAGTTTCCTCAATCGCCGCCTCGTCCGGCGCGTAAAGGCGTACGATGTCGGCAAGGCCTTCGGCCAAAGCCAGCAAGCGCAAAGCCATTGGAAACCCCGCGTCCGGATTGATGCGCCCCGCCGCGATGAAGGACAAACGGTTGTCTTGTTGCGCGATAACGCCCCAGCCGGTATGGCGTAAACCCGGGTCGATGCCAAGGATGCGGCGCGATTTGATCATCTTTCGTAAGCCCACAGGTTATGCGACACATGAATCTGCGTTCATAACCCCTCTCCGCCCGCGCTTGCGGGGGGAGAGGGGAAATACCGACAGTCGAGCAAAAGCAAAAGGTTGGAAGGGGTGAGGTGGGTGGCTGAGGGCGTAAATAATCTCCGCGACCCACCTCACCCCTTTCCTTCTATTGCACCAGTTCAACGTTCTGTCCCTCCCCTCTCCCCCCGCAAGCGCGGGCGGAGAGGGGTTATGAACGCCGCATTCTTTTTCACAGATTTATGCGTATCGACCGCGATCAGCCGTGTGCCTGCTTCGGCCAGTTTGATCAGGCCGATTTCGATGCTGTCTTTCCATTTGGCTTTCAGTTTGGCGTAGCGGCGCATCGAATCGACGGGGACGCAGACTTCAGCAATTTTCAATTCGGCGATAAGCCCCGCGCATATGGCGCACGGCTCCAACGTTACATAAAGCCGTGCGCCCGCAACTTTTTTGCCCTCGCGCAAGGCTTGCATCAAGGCCAGTTGTTCGGCGCAATTGATCCACAAGGATTTGCCGCCGTCTTGGTAACGTTCCGCGCGGCGGCGATCGACGCCTTCGGCAAAGCGGTTGGCGGCCGCAGCGATTTCCCGCCCTTTGGCATCGACCAGCACCGCGCCGACGCGCACACTGGGATGAGGGCTGCCGCCTTTGCTGACTGGAAGCATCGCGACCTGCTCGGCGCGATCCAGCCAACGGCGATGTTCAGCCCATGCGTCGGAGCGGCGGGGGGAAGGCGGGGTGGTTTTTCTGGTCATCAGTTCACCAATCGAGCAAATGTGATGAAATCGCGCACGGAAACGATTTTAATTCCGGCGTAGGAAACAAGAGACAGAATATCCGATTTGTCGCCGGAGACGAGGTAGTCTGCCGCACCGCCTGATGCCAAAGCCAGCAGATAATTGTCGTAAGGATCGGGCGAAATATCGACCGGCGGCAGCGCTTCAACCAGAACGGCGACCTCTCGCAGTTCGTTGACAAGACGACCGGCGAGCGCGGGTTTCAGGCGCGCGCGGATTTTGGGATAGCGCGTCACCCGCATCAATTCATCAAGCTGCGGCGCTGCCGTCAACAAATCGAAACGCCCCTGCCGCCAATGCACAAGAAGCTGCGCTGGCAGCGAGGATTCGACCAGCAACGCGCTGACTAGAATATTAGTGTCCAGCACGACCCGCATAGGTTACTTCGAGGTTGCTAAGGATTGCCGCATATCGCGGCGAACGGCTTCGCTGGCCTCGGCAATAAGGCTTTGCAAAGCGTCCGGCGCAAGATCGGCGAATTCGCTTCGCGCGGCGGCAACGGTCTGGTCGAACACGCGCCATTTAACGGCATCTTCGATAAATTTCGATAAATCGCCCTTCTTAAGGCCGCGCTGAGCTAAAAGGCTTCGCACGATAATATCGGTTTCCTTTGAGACAACGACCGTCCAGCGCGTTGTGACATCACTGCTCATGGATTCCTCATTGATAAGCGTATAAACACCTATCATCTTATCCACCTGTCTGGCTTTGCGCAAGTAGCTTTTCCCAAATTATTTTTGTCCCACGCCTTTTTCGTGATAAACCCCCCGCATGATGAAAACTTCCGCGCAATTAAAACCGATGAGCGATTTTGAAATCTTGCATGCCGCAGCGCATGTGCTTACTGCCGAAAGCCATGCTTTGAAGGCGCTCGCCGATACGCTTGACGATAATCTTGTCAAAGCGGTGCAAACGCTGGTGGCCTGTGAGGGTCGCGTGATTGTCAGCGGCATGGGCAAAAGCAGCCATGTGGCGCGCAAAATCGCCGCGACCATGGCCTCGACGGGAACGCCCGCTTATTTCGTGCATCCGGGCGAGGCTAGCCACGGCGATCTGGGCATGATCATGCCGGAAGACGTCGTTTTGGCTTTATCCAATTCGGGCGAGACGGCGGAGCTTTCCGATCTGATCCACTATACGCGGCGTTTTTCAATTCCCTTGATCGCCATAACCTCGCGCGCCAACAGTTCGTTGGGCGGAGCGGCGGATATTACGTTGCAGCTTCCGCCGGAGCCTGAAGTCTGCCCGATGGGGCTTGCGCCCACCACGTCGACGACGATGATGCTGGCGCTGGGCGATGCGATCGCGATCGCGGTTTTGGACAGCAAAGGTTTTACCGCCGACGATTACCGCAATTTTCATCCCGGCGGCAAATTGGGCAAAATGCTTTTGCGTGCGCGCGATGTCATGCGCAAGGAAGACGAAATTCCTTTGGTCGCAATAACCGATAAAATGGCGCAGGTTCTTGTCGTCATGACGCAGAAAAGTTTGGGCTGCGCGGGCGTGACCGACGAGGCGGGCAAATTGGTTGGCATCATCACCGACGGCGATTTGCGCCGCCATATGAGCAACGACCTGCCCTCTTTGGTCGCACAGCAAGTGATGACGAAATCCCCCCAGACCGTCGCCCCCGCCCTTCTGGCGGCCGAGGCGCTGAAAATCCTGAACGACAAAAAACGCACGCAACTATTCGTCGTCGAAGAAGGCAAGCCGATAGGCGTTTTGCATATTCACGATTTGTTGCGGGCGGGGATCGCATAGAATAGACGAAGCTTAATTTTTTTAAAAAAATGGACACGGACCAAATAATGGTGCGAAATGACAGCTTACAAAGTTATCGTTTGCAACAGCCCTCATTGGCGACAGCATGAAGCTGTTACGCTGGGAGTAAGCGTGCCAAGCCCAAACTGGCAAGGAGACAAACTTGCTTCTATCCTTAACTTCGCTGCGGCCAATTTTCAAATCATACGAATCGATGTTTCAGATGCTCTTTATCGCCACGGATTTATAGCGCAAGGCTTAACTGATTCCGATGCTCTTTGCCGCGCAAACAATATGGGCGCAAAGTGGCTGGAACAAAACGCCGACGCAATCGGAAGTTTGCGCATAAAACCCATGATCGTGCGTTGGGCGGAGTGGTATTCTCATCCTGATTACCAAGAAACTTTGGCTGGCTTTCAAAGCGCCTATGATTCAAACAGCGTTCTGAAAAACGCTCTTCAAAACGATATAATGGCGTTCTATCGAAGGAGAAACAGGCCTGCAACTGAAAAAGAATTTGCGGGGAGCCTGAACTTTTTCATTGAAGAGTTGGCGGTTATCACTATTCAAACGCGGGAGCTTCCCGGGGTAAAATTTTATCCTGGGTATGAACCGCATTCCTTCAAAATTGTAAAAAGCGGCTTAGTGCCGGAAGCCCCGTCCGGCCTTAATAAAGAACAGTTTGCAAGACTGAAATTTCAAAGCCGTCCGAATAACCGGCCTAAAACCACGCTCAAACACAAGCATTTTCTGGGAGCGGGCATGTAAGGCGCTTTTCAGTGTTCTCCTCTCATACTGTTCCCGTCCATTTGGCGGCGTATGCGCTGAAAATCCTGAACGACAAAAAACGCACGCAACTATTCGTCGTCGAAGACGGCAAGCCGATAGGCGTTTTGCATATTCACGATTTGTTGCGGGCGGGGATTGCGTGAGAGAGCCGCCCGTAAAGCGTGAAGAATCTTATGTAAGAGCTAGCCCGCGCAACGCAGGCTTGGATCCGCTGTAAATTATAGTGCCCGCCCCCTCATCGGAAAGCACTTCGGCGAGAATCGTATTGGGCGAGCGTCCATCTAGAATGACGACAGCGCCCCCCGGTAATGCTTTCGCCGTCCTTCCCGCAGACCCTGTCTTTGCAATCATGCCCCCTTTGATGACCCCCTTATTTATCAGCCCCTCAATGTCATTGACGTGTATTTCGGGGATTTATTTTCCCTCCGCATCCAGAACGCCGGGTATATCCGAACACAAAATAAAACGCTTCACTTTCAAGTGCTCGGCAATCGCAGCGGCAACATCGTCGGCGTTTACATTAAGGCGATTTTCCTGTCCGTTGGAATCCCGATTTTGGCAGATTGGATAGATAATGGGTATGTAGGACGCAAAATCATCTGCCGACCAGTCGTCTAAACAACTGCCCTCGCTCACTACGGGCAAATGGCCGGTAAATCCCCCCAGATCACGGCCACACGAGGTGGCGACGATGTTTTGTTTGTAACCCGCCGCACCTACAGGAATAATATCGTGACCAACATTACGAAACGTTTCTACAATATCGCGATTTAAGCACCCCAGAGAATCATCGGTCGCTTCTAAGGTGTTTTGATCTGTGATGCGCAATCCCGTTTTTTGATCGCGCTTTATTTCTTTGCCCAGAGCTTCCAATTTAGCATCAACCTGTTTGCCGCCGCTGTGGACAACGACTACGCTAAGCCTTATAAATTCTTTTAAGCATATAACTTGTTTGGCGATATTAAGGACAACCTTCGGAGCTTCAGCCAAAGCCCCTCCGAATTTTACAACAATACGGGATCCCTCATAAAACTTTCTCCACTTCATTGTTTCTTCGAGTACATTAAACCAGTCGATCTCATGTGACGTCATCAAATTTCTCCTTCACTATGCCATAAGCTGTTTGTTTTTTTGCAAAACGCGTCTTTATGCACCGCTTTATTAAGAAAGCTAGGCAGAACCTCGGCTTTTGTCCAGTTTCTTCCTCCGAAGCGCGAGTTGATGGGGGCGCCAAAACCGGTGTGAGCTGCGTGATTTGAAATGGTGATGTTTTTGCCGAATCGTATGTTCCCTGATGGAATCAAAACCCTGTTATTCTTACAAATATTTTCCTATCCTTACATGGGAAGGCAACCGACTTTCATTAACCGTTTGGAGTGAATCATGTTTCAACGTGATTGGGGCGACCGCCTTGTGCGTAAGCAATACGAGGAATTTGCAAATCAGCATATCATCATTGCTGGCGGCGCGACGGGCATAGGCGAGCAATTAGTAAGCGCTTTTCATTGGCTTGGCGCCAGAGTGTCGGTTTTAGACAAAGATAAGGCGCCTTCGTCGCGGGACGGCAGGGTTCGGTGCTATCAAGCGAATCTTGCCGTTGAAAAGAAACGCGAGAAAGCGATACAGAGTGCCTTGAATAAATTTGGTAATCCCAAGATTTTCATTAGTACCGTAGGTATTGACGAGCGCGTTGGTTTCGACGCGTTGACGCAGGACAAGTTCGAAAAATTATATGCAGCCAACTTTATTGCCCCCTTCTTCACAGCCAAGAGCCTTTTGAAACCCATGCGAGAAGGCGGCGGCGGGACTATGTGCCTGTTTACATCAGAGCATGGCAGCAGGATTTCCGAACCGGATCTGACCCCCTATGGCATTGCAAAAGCTTCGATAAATAATGCTGTCCCGAGGCTTGCGGCTTTTGTGGGCGAAGAAAACAGTCCAGACAACTACATCCGTATTTTCGCCTTTTGCCCGGGTTGGACGCAAACCGAAAATCAGAAAAGACGCTTTCCGCAGAAAGTGGTTGAAGATTCCGCGCGCAAAGAGCATTTAATCCCCCTCGTCATACAGCCGGAGGATATGGTGGAACCGGTGCTTTTTAACGTTTCCGATCGCGCAAGATTTTGCACAGATCCGGTTATACACACCGCAGGCATGGGACATAGACGCCCTGACGGGCTTAACGCAAAATCTTGCAGAGCAGATAATCTTACTGCGTCATAAAGTGGTTTCTAACAAAACGCGTCACAAAAACAGCGTGATTCCCTCCTCTCTATGGGGGAGGGTGGTTACGCACAAGCGGTTTTTGAAGATTTAGACCGGAATATCGGCACGATCTCACACACACTCGAACATCACCCCCACCCTAACCCTCCCCCATAGAGGGGAAGGGGATTCCACCGCTTGTGGTGCAAGCGCTGTTGTTTAGTCTCTTTGTGACGCAGTAGGAATAATGACCCCCCTATAGGTGGCTAGGGGCGCTTTCTTCCTAATCCCTGTCCCCCTTTCTTCTGGACAATCCCCGCATTTTTCACCAAATTACGCCTGCCTGATGCTGATTCGGGAAAGGGGGAACGCGGGTGTGATGTCGTCGCCGCAAAGCTGTCCTGCTCTTGTGCTGAACGCGGATTATCGTCCGCTCAGTTATTTCCCGCTTTCGCTGTGGTCGTGGCAGGACGCGATCAAGGCGGTTTTTTTGCAGCGCGTCGTCATTCTTTCCGAATATGACCGCACGGTTCATTCGCCCTCTTTTCATATGCGCTTGCCCAGCGTGATCGCGCTGCGCGACTATATCTCGCCCGCGCGGCATCCCGCCTTTACGCGGTTCAACGTTTTTCTGCGCGATCGTTTCAGTTGCCAGTATTGCGGCCAGCGCAAGCCGACGCCGGAATTGACTTTCGATCATGTCGTGCCGCGCAGCCGAGGCGGGCATACGACATGGGAAAACGTCGTCACCGCCTGCGGTTCGTGCAACACGCGCAAAGGCAGCCAGATGCCCAAGCAATGCGGCATGTATCCTCACCGCGCCCCGTGGCGGCCGCACAGCCACGAACTGCAAGAAAACGGCCGCGCCTTCCCGCCCGGCTATTTGCACGACAGCTGGCGCGATTTTCTGTACTGGGATACGGAATTGGAGTCAGAGGACAGTGACCCCTAATTGCGCTTTTTCGTAGGAGCGGCTTCCAGCCGCGACCCTTTGCTCTTGCGTCAACAGTCGTGGCTGGAAGCCGCTCCTACGAACAGATAATTTAACTGTCCTTTGGTTTGGCACACCCCTTGCTTGTTAAGGCCGCGGGAGAGTGTCAATGATCGAAATCGGCGCGGTTGCCTCGGAAAACAGCAATTTGACTTTGGGCGGTTCTGCGTCTGCGGACACTGTCGACCATAGCTATGCGCGTTATCCGAACGAAGCGGCGGGCGCGGGTACGGCGACGATGAGTTTCGACGACTTTCTCGATATGATCAATCCGCTGGAGCATATTCCCGTCGTCAGTTCGATCTATCGCGCCGTGACGGGGGAAAACATCAACCCCGTTTCGCGCATTGCCGGAGACACGCTTTATGGCGGCGCTTTAGGTCTGGCCTCCGCCGGACTCAGCGCGCTTGGCGCGATCGGCGATGAGGTCGTGGCCGCGAATAATGAGGGACAATCGGCTTCGGCAACCCTTGTCGCGGCGTTGGTTGGTTCGGATTCTTCCTCCGACATAAAATTGGCCGCAGCATCTTCGTCCCCTGCGACGGCATCGACGGCAACGCAAACCGCAAGCGTACAAACACCCGCGCCTCAATCGCCGATAGCGCAAACCCCCGATAGTTCCAGCAAGCCGTCCGCGCAAACCGCCTCGGTTGCGGCTTCTGCGCGACCGATCGCTTTGGCCTCGACCGCCGACGCGCCAATCGCGTCCGGCAAATTTCTGCCGCTCGATCGTTCCAAACCGGCCTATAGCGGGGTGATGGATTCCGCCATGGTGCAAAGCGCGCAGCAAAATCAGGCGTTAGCCTTGAGTTTGTCCGGCCAGAGTTCGCTGTTGCAAGCGCAGCGCAAGTTGCGCAGCAACCGCTTCGCCGTGGCCGCGCCGACAACAGCCAATGCGGCGGCGTCGGCGACGAACATTCAGGCCGATCCGGAAACGCAAGCCGCCGTGCAAAATTTGGCTCGCGAACTCCAAGCGATGAAAAGCGTCAACCGATATAAAAGCTCTGCCCAAATGACGCCCATTCCGGGCGGAACGGTAGATATGGTTAATTGAGCGGACGCGCTCAAAACGTCAAAAACACCGCATTACTGGCAAATTTTGTTCACCTGTTGCCGCCAAGGTCTGGTTTTGGCATGGTGTTCTTTCACCTTCATGACGCGGATACGTTGTTTATGCCTGTTCTTCAGCCCTCCTTCCTTCCCGATCCTCCGGCGGTTGAAGCCGCGACGCCTTTGATGGCGCAGTATCTGGCGGTTAAGGCGCGGCATCAGGATTGCCTTTTGTTCTTTCGTCTCGGCGATTTTTACGAGATGTTTTTTGAAGACGCGGTGACGGCTTCCAAGGCACTCGACATCGCGTTGACGCGGCGCGGGCAGCATCAGGGGCAGGATGTGCCGATGTGCGGGGTTCCGGCGCATGCCTATGAGAGCTATGTCGCGAAACTGATCCGCGCCGGTTTTCGCGTGGCGATTTGCGAGCAGAAGGAATCCCCCGAAGAAGCTAAAAAGCGCGCCAAAGGGCAAGGGGGCGGGAAGGCGATTGTGACCCGCGACGTCG
This sequence comes from Alphaproteobacteria bacterium, assembly GCA_031291395.1. GTDB lineage: Bacteria > Pseudomonadota > Alphaproteobacteria > UBA9219 > UBA9219 > CAIXLI01. Next base: position 36,642 of record JARLJD010000170.1, read on the forward strand.
TGCGCATTATTACCCAAGGCACGCTGACCGAAGACAGCCTGCTCGACGCGCGCGCCGCCAATTATCTGGCCTGCCTGACGAATGTGGGCGAAGACATGGCGATCGCGTGGTGCGATATTGTCGCGGGGCATATTTTCGCGCAAAGCGTATCTGTGGCCGAGCTGTCCGGCGTGTTGGCGCGGTTGGACGCCAGCGAGATTCTAATCGCGCAGCGTTTGGTCGAAAAGCCGGAGTTATTTGAGATTCTTGCGCCCGTGCGCGCCCAGCTTGCGCCGCAGCCAAACGGGCGTTTCGACAGCGACAATGCGCGGCGGCGGCTGTGCGATATATATAATGTGGGCGATGTCGCCGCGTTTGGCGATTTTTCGCGCGCCGAAATCGCGGCGCTTGGATCGTTGCTGGATTATGCCTGTCTGACGCAGAAGACCGATTTGAAACATTTTGCGCGGCCTTTGAAATCGGGCGCGTTGCAGGTCACGATCGATGCGGCGACGCGGCGCAATCTGGAACTGACGCGCACGCTATCGGGCGACAGGCGCGGCAGTTTGCTCGACGCGATCGACCGCACGGAAACCGGTGCGGGGGCGCGTTTGCTGGCCGCGCGGCTGACCTCGCCCTTGACCGATGTCGGTGCAATTGCGGCGCGGCTCGACGCCGTCGCGTTTTTCGTGGGGGCGGGGGTTTTGCGGGACAAAATGCGCGCGTCCTTGCGGCGCTGCCCCGATCTGGAACGCGCTCTGGCGCGGTTGGCTTTGGGGCGCGGCGGCCCGCGCGATCTGGCTTCTGTGCGCGACGCGTTGAGCGAGGCCGAGGCGGTACGTTCGGCGCTGCTCGCCGCAAGACTCCCCCTCCCC
>JARLJD010000171.1 GCA_031291395.1 Alphaproteobacteria bacterium
ACAGCTCAATATGATTTGATACCGCCTTGGATAAGGCCTTGAAGAATACTGTTTGCATCGGTCGCTCCATTTTTTGCAAGAAAACGAAGCGCCTTTATGAATCAATTCAGGGCTTTATCCAACTAGCGTCCAGTACTGTGCAGTAGATGTCAAGAAATCTTGATCGCCAGAGCGGGCGAAATGGAAATCAAGGGACCCGATTATCGCGAAATCCTAGCTGCTGAAGCAAAGAGATCAAAAGCAACAGGTCCTGTAATAGGGTTCACTTTTTTCACCCCCCCTAGTCCTTAAGCCGTGCGCGTGATTGCAACGAGAATATTTTCAGAGAAGTATAGATATTAAGGAGTAGAACAGGTTCGTCGCTTATCAAGCAATTGCTTGGTTCAGGCGGGAGCAAATCAAGAAACTTGAAGAAAAAATAGGCGGAAAACTATGCGGGCGACCTTAATGGTTGACCTGTGATGGCCGTCGGTATTATCCCGCAGGGAATGCGCCAAGCGCATAGGCTTACGCTCCCGCAAACTTCTCCAACTCCTCGTCCGGAATGTCGTAATTCCCGAACACATTCTGCACGTCGTCGTTATCCTCCAGCGTGTCGACCAGCTTCAGCAAGCTCTGCGCCGCGTCGCCCGACACAGGCGTTTCCGTGTTCGGATACCACGTCAATTTCGCGCTTTCCGGCTCGCCGAATTTCTTTTCCAAAGCGTCGCGCACCGCGCCAAAATCCTCGACAGGACAGGTGACCGTATGCGCCGTCTCGTCGCTCTCGACGTTTTCGCCGCCCGCCTCGATCACCGCTTCCAGCATCGCGTCGGCGCTGGCGGCCTTGGCAGGATAAACGATCTCGCCCACGCGCGAGAACATAAACGCGACCGAGCCGCTTTCCCCCATCGACCCGCCCAGTTTCGAGAAAATCATGCGCAGTTCGGCGGCGGTGCGATTGCGGTTATCGGTCAAAGCCTCGACGATCAACGCGCAGCCGCCCGACCCATAACCCTCATACCGCACTTCATCGTAATGGGCGCTGTCGCTGCCGCCCGGCTGACCCGCCTTGATCGCGCGGTCGATGCGGTCGCGCGGCAAATTGTTCTTGCGCGCTTCCTGAATGGCGGCGCGCAAACGCGGATTGTGCGCAGGATCGGGCATGCCCTGCTGCGCCGCCACTGAAATCTCGCGCGCCAGCTTGCTGAAAATCTTCGACCGCTTGGCCTCGGTCTTGCTTTTTTGATGCATCACGTTCTTGGCGTGCGAATGGCCGGACATCGTATTTCATCCAAATCCAGAGGTTAATAACAGGGAAGAACGGTTAGCATAAATGAGAGAAGGACGCAAAACAGAACAAAGCATTTCTTCCCTGCCATTGGTTTTCAGGGGTGAAGGGGAAGGATCGAAAATAATTCCCGTTGCTTATCCTCCGTCTCCCCGAAAAATAGAGACATCATTCCGGAAAATTTTGCGCCCCAAACCAACTTTATGGGTAGAAACTGGCCTGTGAGGCGCAAAATTTATCCGGAATCCCATTTGTTTTCTTTCTTGCTTTTTTCGGGTTCTCAAGGAAACGGGATATACCCGCAAGGGCAAAAAAAGCCGCCCCACCCCCAAAATACCACTTGCATTTATCCCATATCTAATATATGATCTCTCCTGCATCCTTAAAAAAGATGCATGATCGCCAAACGCCTCTCGCCAAGCCATGGATTGCGGGAACAGCGCGAAGCGGTCAAAGGCGGAAGCAGCTGCCGGACTTTCAATCCGGCCCCGGGGATTCGTCTTTAACGCAAGGAAACGAGGATGAAGGAATGAAGAAAACGAAAAATAGCCGACAGCGTCACACATTAAACTTGAAGTGGAACACATCGCCGTCCTGCACGACGTAGTCTTTCCCCTCTTGCCGCAACTTCCCTGCCTCGCGCGCGCCCGCCTCGCCCTTGCACGCGATAAAGTCATCATAGGCGATCGTCTCGGCGCGAATAAAGCCGCGTTCAAAATCGGTGTGGATAGCGCCCGCCGCCTGCGGCGCGTGATCGCCCCGATGCACCGTCCACGCCCGCGCCTCCTTCGGCCCCACGGTAAAGAAAGTCAGCAGATTCAGCCGATGATATCCGGCGCGAATAATTTTATTCAATCCGGGTTCTTCCAGCCCCAACGAGGATAAAAATTCCTTTTTTTCCTCATCGCTTTCCAACCCCGCCACATCGGCCTCAATCGCCGCGGCGATCACTACGCATTCGGTTCCCTCGGCTTTGGCCTTCGCCGCGACTTTTTCAGATAAAGCATTGCCTTTTGCTGCATCCTCCTCGCCGACATTGGCGACATAAAGCACCGGTTTGGATGTCACCAAATGCAATTGCCGCAAAATCTCCAGTTTTTCATGCGATAACGCCGGAACAAGCGACCGCGCCGGTTTTCCCTCGCGCAGCGCTGCAACGGCAGGTTCCATCACCGCCAATTGCTCTTGCGCCTCTTTCTCGCCCGACTTGGCTTTTTTCTGAACGCCGGTCAGGCGTTTTTCCAGACTGTCGAGATCGGCCAGCATCAATTCGGTTTCCACCGTCTCGGCGTCGCGGATCGGATCGACCGAACCTTCGACATGCGTGACGTCCCCGCCCTCGAAACAGCGTAGCACATGAATAATCGCATCGACCTCGCGGATATGGGCCAGAAACTGATTCCCCAGCCCTTCCCCCCGCGCCGCGCCGCGCACCAGCCCTGCAATATCGACGAATTCCAGCTGCGTCGGAATGATCTTGGCCGAATGCGCAACAGCCGCCAGCCGGTCAAGCCGAGCATCCGGCACCGACACCCGTCCGACATTCGGCTCGATCGTGCAAAACGGATAATTGGCCGCCTGAGCCGCCGCCGTCGCCGTCAACGCATTAAACAAAGTCGACTTCCCGACATTCGGCAAGCCCACAATCCCGCAATTAAAACCCATGACGTTTTCCTTTTGAATAAACTACGCAATCTTTGTCCCCAACCCGTTCATCATCGTACCAAACCCCGGAAAACTTGTCGCGATAAAGCTGCCGTCGTCGATGCTAACCGGCTCCGTTGTCCTTGTGCCCAGAACAAGAAAACTCATCGCGATGCGGTGATCCATTGCCGTCTCAACCGTCGCGCCGCCCCGCAAAGGCGAGCCTGTGCCGTGGACGATCAAATCGTCGCCTTCAATTTCAACCATTGCGCCGCATTGCGCCAAGCCCTGCGCCATAAGGCTCAGACGGTCGCTTTCCTTGACGCGCAATTCGCCAAGCCCGCGCATCCGCGTCACCCCGACCGCGCATGCCGCCGCTATGGACAGGATCGGATATTCGTCGATCATGCTCGGCGCCTGTTCGGGCGGAACGTCGACGCCGCGTAATGCGCTGCCCCGCACGATCAGATCGGCGACAGGTTCGCCCCCTTCCTGACGCCGGTTTTCAAAGGTAATCGACGCCCCCATCCGGCGCAATACCTCGATCAATCCGGCGCGGCGCGGGTTCAGCCCGACGTTACGCAAAACAACATGCGAGTCCGGAGCCAGCAAAGCCGCGACCAGCGGAAAAGCCGCCGAGCTGGGGTCAGCCGGAACATTGATCGGCTGCGCTTTAAGCTGCGGCAATCCTTCCAAAGAAATGATTTCCGCGCCATCTTCCCTTTTCTCAACAGCGACCTTCGCGCCGAACCCGCGCAGCATGTTTTCCGTATGATCGCGCGAGGGCTTGGCTTCGATCACCGAGGTAACCCCTTGCGCCCTCAACCCCGCCAGCAAAACGGCAGACTTCACCTGCGCCGAGGCAACAGGCAGCGCGTAGGTAATCGCCGCCGGATGCGCGGCTCCCGTAACAGCCAGCGGTAGCTTGCCGTTCGCACTGTCAAACCGCGCGCCCATCTGCGACAGCGGTTCGATAACGCGCCCCATCGGCCTTTTGCACAAAGACGCGTCGCCCGTAAACCGCGCCGTGAAATTATATCCCGACACCAGCCCGATCAAAAGCCGCGCCGACGTGCCGCTGTTGCCGACATCCAGAACCCCTTGCGGAGCCTGCAATCCGGCAGAGCCGACGCCGGTGATGTGCCAGACGTTGCTTTCGTCTTTATGAATTTCAGCCCCCATCGCGCGCAACGCCGCGATCGTGCGCAAAACATCCTCGCCCTCCAAAAGCCCGCGCACGACAGTCGTGCCCTCGGCAACGCCGCCCAGCATGACGCTGCGATGGGAAATGCTCTTATCGCCAGGCGGCGCAATATCGCCGGACAGAGCCTGACAGCGGGAGGAGGAAAGTTTTTGCGGGAGAGACATAGGGTTTATTTTTCAAAATGACGGTATTAATCAGTTCATAAGCAAAGCAAAACAGGTTGACATGGGCACAGGCGCAGTTCCCCTCCCCTTGAGGGAGGGGTTAGGGGTGGGGTGTATAAAAAAGCCCTTTGGCAAAAGAGCTTTATACACCCCACCCCTAACCCCTCCCACCAAAAAGCCAAGGGGGGGGAGGGGAATCCGTGCGGCGCTTGCGTCTATGTTGCTTTACTTATGAACTGATTAATAGTTTCCAAGAGGGGAGCAAGAAAGATGGCTATAGCTTGAGTCTTCGCACCTTACAGCAAATCTGTTCCTCATTCACCCCTCAATTCATCCAGCTCCAGCCAACGATCCTCGGCCTTTTGCAACGCCGTTTGCGCTTGCGCCAAGCCGCGCGTCAGCCTGTCGAATAACACCGCATCGCGCGTGTAAAGATCGTGGTCGGCCAACTGATTTTCAGTGAAGGCGATTTCTTTTTCAAGCGCCGTAATTTTTGCGGGCAGATTCTTCAATTCGTATTCCTGAATATAGGTCATTTTGCCGCCGCTTTTGGGCGCGACCTGCTCCTGTTTCCTCGCTTTGGGCTTAACGCTTTCCTGCGGCGTGTCTTTGAATTTGCGTTTGGCGAGATAATCCTGATAGCCGCCGATCACGGCGTCGATTTTGCCGTCGCCCTCGAAGGCCAGAATCTTGGTCACCGTTTGGTCGAGAAAATCGCGGTCGTGGCTGACGACCAGCAAAGTTCCGGCGTATTTCGCCAGCATATCCTCCAGCATATCCAGCGTATCCATATCGAGATCGTTGGTCGGCTCGTCGAGGATGAGCATGCCGCCCGGATTGGCCATAATTTTCGCCAGCATCAGGCGGTTTTTCTGCCCGCCCGACAGAACGCTGACGGGATGTTGCGCCATTTTCGGATCGAACAAAAAATCTTTCAGATAACCGCAGACATGCCGCGCCTTGCCCATGACGTCGATGTAATCGCTGCCGTTCGGACACAAAATGCGTTGCAGGGAATGATCGGGGATCAAATCTTTGCGCTTCTGGTCGAAGTATGAAAATTCCAGATCCTTGGCGACTTTGACCTTTCCGCTGTCGGGTTTGGCCTCGCCCACCAGCATCTTTAAAAAACTTGTCTTGCCCGAGCCGTTCTTGCCGATAATGCCGATGCGATCGCCGCGCAAGATGCGCAGGTTGAAGCCGGAGAGAATGATTTTCTCTTTCTCTCCCTCTCCCCCCTCTTGGGGGGAGAGGGTCGGGGTGTGGGGGGGCTCGGGGTTTTAAATCCCGCGTCCCCCCCCACCCCCTATAAACTAAGGGGCCGGCTCCAACC
>JARLJD010000172.1 GCA_031291395.1 Alphaproteobacteria bacterium
ACAGCTCAATATGATTTGATACCGCCTTGGATAAGGCCTTGAAGAATACTGTTTGCATCGGTCGCTCCATTTTTTGCAAGAAAACGAAGCGCCTTTATGAATCAATTCAGGGCTTTATCCAACTAGCGTCCAGTACTGTGAGGCTGATTTCTAAACTTGTGCCACATTGATTTCACCTTCAGAAAGGCTGACGACATGAATCCGACGATTCTTACTTATATGATCGATCAAGATAAACACGTCGATGAGGCTACGGTTGTGGCTGTGTCTGACGAACATGGGCGGACTGCTGTTTTTCTCGACAAGACGATTTTCTATCCTCAGGGAGGCGGGCAGGCGTGGGATACGGGAACGATAACGGCGCAATCGGGATGTTTTTCGGTAGAGGAAGTTCGATTTGCGGATGGAATCGTTCACCATTTTGGGACGTTTACGCAAGGGACGTTTGCTGCGGGTGATGTCGTTCGCTGCGCTGTCGATCCCGACCGGCGTTTTCTTAACAGCCGCTTACACTCAGCCGGGCATTTGCTGGATGAGGCGGTGAAGAATCTGGGCTTCGGTTGGACTCCGACAAAAGGCATTCATTATCCGGACAATGCAGCCGTCGAATATGCGGGAAGCCTTGAAGATGCGGAGGCGGTCAAAGCCAAGCTTCAAGCCGAAATCGACCGTTTGATCGCAAACGGCTGCGCGGTATGCGCGACGCTGGTCGATGCGGCGGATTTGCCCCGCTGCGCGGATTTTGTTCCCGATAATTTACCAGTTGGCAAACCCGTTCGCGTGGTGAAGATGGGACGGGAAAAAGGAACGCCCTGCGGCGGCACGCATGTCAAGGATATCGCGGAGATTGGTTTGCTGACTCTGCGTTATGTGAAGGCGAAAAAGGGCAATATCAAGGTCGCCTATGCGTTGAAGGAAAGCGGCGGGGCGGCGTAAAAAAGCACAATCACCGCCTCAAAAAATACAACGCCGTGTCCCCATAGTTCTTTGACACAACAACTTCGCATCCGGGCATCGCTTCAAACGGCTCTTTCTTAGCGATTTCCGCGACAATGACGGCGTGGGGCGCGATCCATCCGGCGGCATCCAGAGCGGCGAAGGACGGAGGGATCAGGTTTTTGCGATAGGGCGGGGCGAGAAAAACCAGTTTGCAAGGAGACGAGGCTTGCGGCGGCTGGGTCGAATCCGCGGACAGAATACTGCATTGCCCGCCAATACCCAATGTCGCGGCATTCTGCCGCGCGATCTTCAAAGCCAGCGAGTCCTTGTCGAACAAGGTCGCCCGCGCCGCGCCCCACGAGATCGCCTCGAAAGCCAAAGCCCCCGTGCCGCAAAAAGCGTCGAGCGCGTGAATGTCGCCTTCAAACAAATCCCCAATATCCTTACCCCAATCTCGGTGGGCGAGTATGTTGAACAAAGCCTCGCGTACGCGATCCATCATGGGGCGCGTCACAAGGCTCAGCGGTGGCTCGATCTTGCGTCCCGATAAACGGCCTCCAACAATGCGCATACGACTACCCGTCCGTTATTTCGACTGAGAATGAAATAACGGGCTTGGCCGTTTGGCGAATGCCTTTTGTTTAGGCAGCGCACTTAGCGACGAATTCTTTTTTACCCGCTTCCATCTCTTCGGGCGAAACATCGCGCACATGCGTCGCCAATGTCCAGCGATTTCCGAAGCTGTCCGTCACGCAACCGACGCGGTCGCCCCAGAACATGTCCTGAACGGCGGACGCCTCCTTCATTCCCGCTTGCTTGGCCATACGGAACGCGGAATCGACGTCGTCTATGTATACATACAAGCTCGATTTAGTGGCCGCGCAGCATTCCCCATCCGGATGAGCGTCGCCCAAAAAGATTTTGGACGATCCTATCGTCAGGCAGGCATGCATGATCTTGCCGGAATCATCGCAAGCTATTCTGTGTTCCTCTTTTGCGCCAAAGGCTTTTTTATAGAGATCAATAGCCGCCGCCGCATCGGGAACGATCAGGGCAGGTGTTAAGGTGCTGTAACCTTCGGGGATTTTTGATGTTGAAGCCATAGAACCCTCCATTTTTCGAGGTTGACAGGACAAAGCATTCTACCTCATCGAGGGCTTTCGGAGAACTAATTGGCGCAATTTACTTGCTGAAAAAATTCTATTTCTTCTTCTTATCCTTCTCAAAAAACTTCCCCAACGCCTCGCGCAAAGCGCGGCGCGGAATTTCCTCGATGCCGCCGCGCGGCAGTTTGCCGAGGGGGAAGGGGCCGAAGGCTGTGCGGATCAGGCGTGTCACTTGTAAACCCAGATGATCCATAATTTTCCGCACCTCGCGATTCTTGCCTTCGCGGATCGTAACCGCAAGCCAGCTGTTCGTGCCTTCTTCTTTGCCTTTCTCGATTTCGATTTTGACCGGCTCGTAGCGAATGCCGGAAATCGTCACGCCGGTCGCGACGGATTTCAGTTTCGCCGGATCGACTTCGCCGTGGACGCGCACGCGGTAATGGCGCAGCCACGCGTTTTGGGGCAATTCCAAATGCCGCGCCAATTCGCCGTCGTTGGTCAGAAGCAGCAGGCCCTCGGTGTTGAAATCCAAACGCCCGACGCTGACGACGCGCGGCATCTCATGCGGCAGTTTTTCAAACACCGTCGGGCGGCCTTGTGGATCGCGCGAGGTCGTGATCGTTCCCGCCGATTTGTGGTAACGCCAAACGCGAGACTCTTCCGCCGCCGCGACCGGCTTGCCGTCCAGCGTGATGACCTGATCCTCGGTGACGTTCAGGGCGGGGGTGGTCAGGATTTTCCCGTCCACGGCCACGCGACCGGATTCGATCAGCTTTTCGGCATCGCGGCGCGAGCAAACGCCACAACGGGCTAAACGTTTAGCGATGCGCTCGCCTGCGAAAGAGGTTTTTGATTGGTTGTCTTTTGTGTTCATACGCGGCAGCATAAAGAAAGATCAGAACGAGGTCGAGATGCCAAATTTTATGGAAATAGCCCTGCAGGAGGCCGAAGCCGCCGCGCAAAGAGGGGAAGTCCCCGTGGGCGCTGTGCTGGTATCGAGCGCGGGCGAGATTCTGGCGCGCGCAGGCAACGAAACTGAGGCTTTGCGCGATCCCACCGCGCATGCCGAAATGCTTGCGCTGCGCATCGCCGCATCGAGGCGCGAATCGCCGCGGCTTGCGGAGTGCGATCTCTATGTGACGTTGGAGCCGTGCGCGATGTGCACGGCGGCGATTAGCTTTGCGCGTTTACGCCGCGTCGTGTTTGCTGCCTATGACCCCAAAGGCGGAGCGATCGAACATGGGGCGCGTTTTTTTTCGCAACCGACGTGTCATCACGCGCCCGAAGTTATCGGCGGCGTTGAGGAGCGGCGCGCGGGCGCGTTGCTGAAAAAGTTTTTTGCGCTGAAGCGGTGAAGCGAATCCGCAACGCGCACGCCTTACTTCATTCATCATTCGTTAGTAATTATAACGCATATCTTGTTTTCATCACGCGCGAACAGATTCGTTTTTTCATCCGCGCTTTGTTTTTCGTTTTGATCTCCCGTGCTTCGCCGACGAAGCGCGAGGAGTTTTTTTTGTGCCGTGCGTTCGCGCAAAAAATGTTGCGCGTATGCAACGCGTCGGAACGATGCGACATCTTTCGAGTTAGATTCACGATCGATGCGCAAAATCTTGTTGACTATTTTTCGGACAAGACACAACATGATTCCACTCTACTCTAGTCACTCAACAAGGAGGTCACTATGGCTGCTGCTAAAAAGAAAACCGCTGCGAAGAAACCCGCCGCGAAAAAGCCCGTCAAGAAAACGGCTGCTAAGAAGAAGAAGTAATCACGCGTCGCCTTCGGGCGACATGATTTTATCTTCAACCCCCGTTCGGTATGCTACGCGATTGCTGGCAAGCCGAACGGGGGTTAAGTTTTTTGGGGCTGTATTTATTGATGATATTTGATGTTTTTACTGCCGTTATAAAAAGGGCGGCGGGGTCGATTGCGGCGGGAAGTCAGAACGTTTTTTTGAAAAAGATCGGGAGTGCGTTCGGGGTTTTAAATACGGGAGCGTAGAGTCGAGAGAGACATTCAAAAATGTTTTTGAAGAGAATGACGTTAGAAAGGATGGACGCCGAATCGATTTATTCGTCCCGCCATGATTTCGATTCGTTCATTATACTATATGGCCACCCGGTTTTGGCCCCAACGTTTTTATTTCTTCCCTATCAGGAAACAGGTTGCTAATTTCCAGCAATACATCATCAACGTCACACGGCTTTCTAAGAACCGGTATGTCGGTGGGAATGTTTTCCATCTGACTGAGATATCCGGTTATAATCACGATGGGAGGGCGGATTGAGTTTTCAAAAGATCCAATTAACGCCTCGGCTCCCCCTCCATCATAGAATCCGCCAGAAATAATCATGTCGACAGATTTGGCTTTAAGAAGCTCCAGAGTGTCAGGTAAATTCTCTGCGCACCTTACATCAAACCCCGCCGCTTTTAATCCTACAGACATTAGTTCACAGAACATCGAATCGGCTTCGACAAGCACTATATCGAGCATAAGATCCAACAGTTAAATGGAAACACGACAGACGATATAGATATATAGGCACCAGAATAGGAAGAAACCCACAAATATTTTGCAGCGACGGGAGATTTCAATCGGGTTGACGCGGCTGCATTTCCGGCTATTATCCGCCCCTCATCTCTGGCAGCCCCAGTGGTGGAATTGGTAGACGCGGCAGACTCAAAATCTGCTATCGGCAACGATGTGGGGGTTCAAGTCCCTCCTGGGGCACCAAGTTTTATCCGTAGGTTGGATCAAAACCAACATCGGCGCGTTTCCAAGCTGCAACATGCGCAGCGCATCACTGATGCCCAATAATCTTCGTAGTTTTTGAACGCCGCCCCATCGGGAAGCAGCGACGAATGAAGCATAATGTCTATCCCCGCCGTTACCTTGCCTATCAACTTGTATTTGACGGAGGGGTTATTAGCGCCGTATGTGTTGCTGAAGAGCATGGAAGTGAAGTTAAACGATGAAACGAATGAAAGCTTTTTTCTCGGACGTTGCCCGCGTCTTCCAAGCCCCCTTTGCCGGCCTCCCAATCGTCATCTGGTTTTATTTCGTTTGCAGCTACATCGCTTTGCCGGGCAATCCGACATGGCGCGGGGATTTGCCAGATCCCGACGATTATACCTATCTGACGCAAACGCTCGATTGGCTGCGGGGGCAGGGGTGGTTCGACACCATTCAGCATCGCATGAACCCGCCCACGGGCGTCGCCCTCCACTATACGCGCCTCGCCGAAATGCCGATTGCCGCCGTGATCATGCTGTTCCGTTCTTTTCATTATTCGTGGCGCGGGGCGGCTTTGCTGGCTTCGTTTTTGCTGCCGTGTCTTTATCTCGGCGTTTTTTTTGTGGTGTTGCAGAAAACCGCGAAGAGATTGGTCAGTCCCGACTGGGCGCGGCTGACGGCTTTCGTCGCGCTATTCGCGCCCACGCTGACCCATAAATTCGCGCCCGGACAGGTCGATCATCACGGGGTGGAAGCGATACTGACGCTTGCCGCTACGGGCTTCGTCCTTCGGTTTTTCGAGCAGCCGGATAAAAAAAGCTTTGCGCTCGCCGCCGGATTTTTCTTCGCGCTGGCGACGGCCATTGCGCTCGAAGTCTTGCCGTGGATGGCGCTGGCCTCCGCGGTGATCGGGTTGTGGGCTGTCGCAGAGCCGACGCGCGCGAAAGCGGCGGCGTTGTTTGGCGCGAGCCAGTTCGGCTTCGGCGTATTTTTCCTCGTCCTCGATAAACCGGTGGCAGAGATTTTTCAGCCCGATTTGTTGGCCTATTCCGTCGCCTATGTCGCGCTCGAAGGTGGTATCGCGTTGGCTTTGCTTTGCGCTGCGGCGGTATCGCTGATTGAATGTAAGAAAGAACGCCTCGACCAAAAAAACACGTCATCCCCGCGAATGCGGGGATCCATCTTTGGGACGGTAATGCGGCCAAGATGGATCCCCGCATGCGCGGGGATGACGCTAGTGGTGAGACTTGTTCTGGCCGGAAGCTTTGCCGTCGCCCTCGGCGCGCTCTATCTGCATCATTTCCCCGCGCTTCTGGCGGGGCCTTATGGCGCGATGAATTCCAAACTGGCTTCGTTGTTTTTCGCCAATCTGGAAGAGGCAAGGCCGTTGATCGTCGGTCGTGGCGCGTATGAGATTTTCGTCTATATCGCTATGCCTGCGCTGGCTTTCATTGTTAGCCTTTTTTTTCTGCGCGGGGCTTCGGGATATAAAAAATGGGGCTGGTTTCTTTTCGCGTCGTTTCTGGCGACCGCTATTGGGCTTACTTTGTTTTATCAGATCCGCGTGATGATCTACGCTTTGTTGTTTGCATCTATCCCTTTGACGGCGCTGGTCGAGCGTGGCTGGGGCTGGATCGGCGCGCATTATGTGGGCAGGAAACGATTTTGGGCGGAAATCGGCCTTGTGCTTTTGGTCGGGCCGCTGACGGTCGTGTTCGCCCCCGCCTTGGTCGATGGCAGAGCGTTCAACACCGGCATCCTTCTTTTCCCCGCGCAATATGCCAGCAACAGTTGCGAGCTTAGCAGCCTCGAAAAAATCCTTGATGCAAAGCCGTATAAGGGGCGCAAGTTGCGCATGATGAATATGCTCAATCAGGGGCCGGAGCTTTTGTTCTATACGGACGATGACGTTTTCTCGGCGCCCTATCACACGAATGTGCAGGGAAATCTGGATTCCTTCGACTTTTTCTCGACGACCGATCCGGCGCAGGCGCAGCAAATCGCGCGCCGCGACGGCGTCAACCTCGTCGTTCTGTGCCGCGAGGTTCCCGATATGTATCTGCAAGGCAAAGACCCGCATTACACGGTCTCGCCCGCGGGCGAGGTCAGGCTGCTTCCGAACGCAAGTTTTGCCGCGCATCTGGTCTTGCGCCAGCTTCCCGATTGGCTGACCGAAATCCCCGTGCCGCTCCGCGCGCCCTATCAATTGTTTGAGGTCAAGTGAGCTTGTTTCTTTGTGAGTTAAAAACAGTGGCGCAGTAAAAGCGATAGAATCTCCTCCCCCTCGCGGGGAGGGTTAGGGAGGGGGGAGTGAGGCAAGAGACAAAGTTTGGAATTACAAATAAGCCTTGCTGTAAGGCTGTTTATAATCCCCAACCGCCTTTCCCAGTCGCTCTCCCCCCTCCCTAACCCTCCCCGCGAGGGGGAGGGAATCCGCCGCTTCCGCTTCACCGTTATTCCTAACCCTCAAACAAATTCGCTTATTTCCTCATGCCGCTTTTTTCCGATATCCTTACCCCCTTCGCGAACGGCGTGCGTCTGACCGTGCGCGTCAAACCCGGCCAATCGCGATCCCGCGCCGTCAAAGTGGTCGATATCGGCGACGGCAAAAGAGCGGTCGAAATCTCGGTCGCCGCCGACGCCCGCGACGGCAAAGCCAACCGCGCCTTGGTCGAAAGACTGGCTTGCGAGTGGGGATTAGGCAAGAAACAGATCTCCATAAAGTCAGGCGAAACCGGAAGGCTGAAGATCATCGAAATCGCGGGAGAACCGCAGGCGTTGATGCAAAGGATTGGGGAAATGCTAATCCACACGCGTCATCCCCAAAAAAGAAAGTAAGAAAGATGGATCCCCGCTTTCGCGGAGATAACGCTAGGCAAACTCACACCGCGCGTACGCAGCGAAAACCAAAATCGGGGTTGTATAATTGCGGCATGAGACAGAAGCGTTTGGCACAGCGTTGGTAATAGGCCTGAGTGCCCCAAGGGCCGCCGCGGTAGACGCGATATTTTCCGCTCTCAGGGCCGCGCGGGTTTTTGTCCGGCGAGCGTTGGTAATAATCCTGATCGTACCAGTCCTGACACCAATGGCCGATATTCCCGCTCATATCAAAAAGACCGAAACCGTTAGGCGCGTAAGTTCCAACTTCCGTCGTGTCGCCGACCATATTGTCGTAGTTGGCGACGCGCTTGCTGATCTCAAAGCCCCACGGATAAAGCGCTTGCTCCACCCCGCCGCGGCTGGCGCATTCATATTCCGCTTCGGTCGGTAAGCGGTATCCATCGGCTGAAAAATCGCAGGCGAAATCGCTCGATTCGTCGTAACAAGGCCGCAGCCCTTCTTCGCGGCTGCGCCAGTTGCAAAAGGCCGCCGAGGAATACCAGTTGATGTAAACGACGGGATGATCCCGTTTGCCTTTGGGGAAAAATATCTCATCTCGCCAAGGATAAAGGTAATAGGCGTTCGGGTGTTTTTTGATAATCGCCGATTTCTGCCATTCAGGGCAGGCTTTTATAAAGAGCTTAAACTGACGGTTTGTGATCGGCCTTGCGTCGATCTCAAACGCGTCCAGAAACACCCTATGCACGGGCTTTTCCTGATCCTCGCCGGACTCCGACCCCATCAGAAAATCCCCCGCAGGAATAGGAATCAATGTGGCGTTAAGCCCTTCTTGCATAGGCATGAAAGTAATTCCCCTTCGTTTTTGGTTTGAAGAAAGGCGAAGCTTAAACTAAACTGATCTTACTTCGTTGACACTATCGAGAGTGTCGGGTTCTGCCAAGCGAAGTTGAAACCGCGCAGCGTTATCGAGAATGCTGCGACGCACAAAGATGTGGGTCGGATTTTTTGTGAAATCCGGCTGTGTTCAACTTTTGCAAGGACGGACACTATGTCAACGATCATGAATTCTTCGGCAGCTTATATTCTTCTCGTTATTTTTTCCGCACTTATGATTCTCGTCACGACGGGAGCCTCTCGAAAACATCTGTGGCAAACAGCCGTCGGGTTTATGGCGGCGGGGCGTAATGTGCCGTGGGGATTGGGCGCTGTGTCGCTGGCCGTTACGTGGATTTGGGCGCCTGCGCTTTTTATCAGCGCGCAGCAAGCCTATCAGGACGGTATTGCGGGAATCTTCTGGTTCACGTTTCCGAATATCATCAGCCTGATGATCATCGCGCCGCTGGCGATTCGCATTCGCGCTTATTTGCCGACCGGCTATTCGCAGCCGGAATGGATTCGCCGCCGCTATGACGCGAAAACCCATAAGATCTATCTGGCGGCTTTCTTCTGGTATCAGCTGATGGCCGTGACGATCCAGCTTTACGCTGGCGGCTCGATTTTCGTCCTGCTGACCGGCGCGAAAATCGAGATCGTTATGGCGGTGCTGGCGACGGCGACGCTGACCTACAGCATCATATCCGGCATGCGGGCTTCTATTATCACCGATTTTCTGCAATACGGCCTTGTGGTTCTTGCGGCGGCTTTGGTCATTCCGTGGACTGTTCACGCCGCCGGAGGGTGGAGCGCCGTCGCCGGAGGTTTGGGCGGCTTGACGGGACAGCACGCGAGTATTTTCGATCCTGAAATCGCCTTCAATTTTGGAATTGTGACAAGCATGGGGTTAATTGCCGGTTCAATGATGGATCAGCAGAACTGGCAACGTGCTTTTACGATCGAGAAAAAACATCTGGCGCGCGCCTATGTGGTTTCCGGCCTGCTTTTCGGGATTGTGCCGCCAGCCGTTTCTTTGCTGGGATTCATCGGAGCCAATCATGCGCTTGGCATAACCTTACCGGCGGGGACGGATCCTTCGATGATCGGCGTCGTCGTGGTTCGGCATTTTCTGCCGTCGTGGGCCGTGGTCGCGTTTATCCTGATGCTTCTCGGCGGCTTGTGCTCGGTTCTGGATTCGGGCATGTGCGCGGCGGGGGCGCTGTTTGCGCTGAACTGCTCGAAATTTTCTCCTGCCGAACAAGCGATGCGGGAAAAAGAACGGCTGGGACAGGAACTGGGCGATGAAGAACTTTGCGTCAGGGAGGCACTGGACAGAAAGCTGGTCAGGCGTGGGCGCATGGCCATGGTCGGCGTGACGCTGGCTGGCGCGGCTGTATCTCTTGCCGTTCTGTATGCCGGACTCCAGCTTCAATACTTGTGGTGGATAATGAACGCCGTCGGCATGTGCGTGGCCGCGCCGACTGTTTTAAGCCTGTTCTGGAATCGCGCAGATTCCAAAGGAGCCTTTTGGGGCATCCTGACAGCCTTCGTCATCGGCGTTCCTTTGTTTATCTACAGCAACCTCAAAGGCCTGATCTGGCTGACTGTCGCCTCGTCTGTCGGTATGGTTTTCATCACGCTTGTTTTTGCATGGTTGTTCAAACGACAGGATTCATTCAAGCCGGAAGATATAAGGGTATAAGAACCCCATTTTTTTAGCCATTAATCATGAAGTCCGCTGATAACAACGAGGGTTTTCTATTATGCTCCTTGCTCTGGCGCTGACTGTACGGATCACATATGGGGTGTGGGAAATATGGGAGATTTTTTTGGGTGGTTGGGAAGCACTGCATGTGGAACAGGGCGCATAGAATCTGAGGATAAGGCTAGGCCAAATGTCCCAATACTCGACCATAAACTGCCGTCTTTTTTTGTAGATTTGTAATCTGTTCTGGTATAAAGAGCCATTCTCTAAAGAGCATTTTGAAGAACATCCGTAACGATTAACAAAATGAGGGTTTAAATGTCCGCTTGTGTCTGTAAACATTGTGTCGACCCACGTGAAACCGGAATCCTTGCTCAACATGGAATTACTGGCCACGTTTATCAGGAACGCGATCCAGGCTGCCTTAGCGATATTGTCGCGCCTGTTATGTTGGCCGAATTGGGAAAACACCCTGTTTCTTTTATTCAGGGACACGACGATTGCGCCGCGATGAAGGTTCTTAAAGGCGCATACGGAAAGAAGTCACCGAATATCACTGAGAAAAAGTTTCTTAAGTCTCACGGAGACGTGCTGACGCTTGTCATGAAGCAAGCTGTCAATTTGCCAGAAGAGGAGCAGTTGTATATTTTGGCGCAGGCCTGCACATTGAAAGACACCAACGATCTTTTGGCCGTTCAATCTGTTTTGCCAGATGATCAAAAGTTTGGCGCTATTTACGCTTATAATTCGTTGACCCCTAAGGAGCGGTTTGCAAAAGGAGAAGTCTTTGACCCTGCTGAAATCGAATTAGAGATTTACAATGAAAAAACGGGCGCATTCGAACGCTCACTAAACAATGTCGGAATTCGTATCAGTGATCTTGTCGATTTAGGGACGGGTAAACCGAAAGAGGATCGCTATATGATTACAAAGCAGATTGATTTGGAAACTTTTGTCAAGGGAGCCGTTCTTTCTTCTCCCAAACATCCCAAACCGGGGTGTTATAAAGGGCGTGCGCTGGGGGTGTGACTGACAAATTGCCCCCTTGGTGCTTGCGTTTCAAGGTGCATCCTTTGTTCTGTTTCCTTGGATCCCCAGAACAGAAAACAATAAGATTCCGGATCAAATTTATCGTGAGCCAGAAAAGTTGGCTTTTATCTTACAGCGTTTGTTTGGGCGCGTGAAGAATCCTCCGAGGAAATGGCTTTTTTCGCGTCCTCAAGGAAACAGAACACGGACTCCTTTGGCAAAAACTGCCATCATTGGCGTTTGTTTGTGAAAAGATATATCGATGCCAACAATGAATGTTTCTCTTCCTGATTCTGTGAAGCATTTTATATCCACGTCAGCGGTTATGCCCGATTGCCTGCGCTCGAAGAACTGCGCGTAATTTCTGGTTTTGAAAAACATGTGTTTATATCGGGCGGCCAGCTTATACTGACGTCATTCGCGTCCCGCACGGCGCGCGCGATCTTCCATCAGCTTTGGCCGAGGGCACATGAAAAGAGCCGCCATTTTCGACTATGACAACACCCTAATCGCGGGCGACAGTTTCTTTCCCTTTCTGACTCATGCTGCGGGTTTTGTTCCGGCTTATGCGGCTTTGACCCTTGCACTCTGCTCCTATGCTTTTCGTCGCGCCTTAGGCAAGCCTTTGGTTAGCCTGCGCACCTTTGTTAAGGATGATCTGCTGTATCGCTTGTTGAAAGGCAAAAAGCGCGACGCTTTGAAAGACGCTTGCGAAAAAACCCGCCAATGGCAAAGCATCAATCTTCCCGTGATGCAAAAACTGCTTGAACACAGCAAGCGCGGCGATACGATCGTTATCGCTTCGGGCAGTCTTGATCTTTACATTTTTGACTTACTGCAAGACGTTCCTCACGATGCAGTGATCTGTACCGACATCGGAGTCGAAAACGGCATTATCACCGGCGAGATGATCCACGGCAATTGCGTGCGCCAGCGCAAGGCCGAGCGCGTGGCTGCGTGGCTTATGCAAAACGGCCCATTTGACGAAACCTTCGCTTACGGCAATTATCCCCATGATCTGCCGATGATGGAATTGGCCAAACACAGGATTATCGTTTCGTGACGCTTTTCCTCACCAAAGAACAACAGGCAGAAATCCTGACCACGCCCGTGCAGCGCCTCCTAACCGCGCTTCGCGGAGCCGTTGTTGGCGGCGCGGTGCGCGACGTTATTCTGAACCGCAAAGTCGGAGACATTGATCTGGCCTCGCCGTTGCCGCCGGAGCGCATGATCGAGGCTCTATCCGCGCAAGGCATTAAGACCAAACCGACCGGTATTGCGCATGGCACGATCACAGCGGTGATCGACCATGTTGGCTATGAAATCACAACGCTGCGGCGCGATGTGCGAACCGACGGCCGTCACGCCGAGGTCGCCTATACCGATGATTGGCGCGAAGACGCCGCGCGGCGCGATTTTACCTTCAACGCCCTTTACGTCGATGCCGAAGGGAATTTGAGCGATTATTTCGGCGGCGTGGATGACGCCAAAACCGGACGCGTGCGTTTTATCGGCGATGCCCGCGCCCGCATTCAGGAAGACGTTTTGCGCATTCTGCGCTTTTTCCGTTTTACCGCTTCATTCGGACGCGGCGAACCGGACGGCGACGCGATCGCGGCTTGCCGCGAGCTTGCGCCTTTGATCCCGCGGCTGTCGGTGGAACGCGTCGCGCGCGAAATGGCGAAATTGCTTGGGGCGGAAGACCCTGTTCCCGCCTTGCGCCTGATGCAGGAATGCGGAGTCACGCAACATTTCGCGCCGGAAGCCAGTGATTTGTCGCGTCTCGAATCCCTGCTTGCTGCAGAAACGCTTCATAACGCTCCGACTTCCGCATGGACACGCCTTGCCGCCTTGCTGCCGCAGGATGAGGCGGTCGCCGCTGTGGTCGCAGCGCGGCTCAAGCTTTCCAAACGCGACGGCGAAACGCTTTGCGTTCTTGCCAAACTGCCCGAGCTACTGCGCGGCCAGCTTTCTCCCGCGGCCTTGCGCCGCCAGATCTACGCTTTCGGCGCCAACTATTGCCGCGATGCTGTTTTGCTGAACGGAGAGCAAATTCACGATTCTCTTGCAACGATCGCAGCATGGGAAAGTCCGGTTTTCCCGATAAGAGGCGAGGATATCGTCAAGCTTGGAATCCCTGCAGGCCCTCAAATCGGCAAGATCCTTTGCGCTATAGAAAAGTGGTGGATTGCGGGTGATTTTCGGGCTAATCGCAAAGCCTGTTTGGAATACGCGGGAAAACTGATTTAACCTGCTTCTGGTTTGTCTTACCTAAACTCTATAGCATTGATCACTTGCCGCTGGTCATAAGGAGAAGACCCAAGTTCATTATTATTGGGTCGCCTTACCAGCCGAGCGCGCTGTGCGCGTGGGCGGGCATGTTGGCGAGCGCGCCGTCATAGATGATCTGGCCTTTTTCCAGAACATAGACGCGGTCGGCCAAGGCGGCGGCAGTGTGACGGTTTTGCTCGGACAGGAGAATGGCGAGGCCGTGGGTTTTCAGCTGTTTGATCGCGGAGGTGACGTTTTCGACGATAACGGGGGCGAGGCCTTCGGTCGGTTCGTCGAGCAATAGGCAATCGGGATTGGTCATCAGCGTGCGGGCCACGGTCAGCATTTGTTGCTCGCCGCCGGAAAGCTGGCCGCCGAGGCGGTTTTTCAGTTCCGCAAGTTTCGGGAACAGGTCGAACACGCGCTCGATCGTCCACGGCTCTTGCCCTTTTCCGGCGGGTTTGCGCCCCGTGGCCAGATTTTCCGCGACGGTCAGTTTTTTGAATATCCGCCGATCTTCGGGCACATACCCGATGCCACGCCGCGCGCGCTGATAATTTTTCAGCTTGCGCAAGTCCTGACCGCCGTAACGGATGCTGCCGGACGTCGCCGCGACCGTGCCGATGATCGCCTTCATCGTCGTGGATTTTCCGGCGCCGTTGCGCCCCAGAAGCGCCACGACTTCCCCCGATTCCACGCGCAGGGAGACATCGCGCAGAATGTGGGCTTGGCCGTAATGGGTGTTGAGGTCGGTGAGGGCGAGCATTATTTGTTTACCGTTTGAGGCCGAACCGTTTTCACATAAGCGTCGCCCGGATAGTATTTGTCTTCCGGTTCATATGTCCAGTCAACCAAAGTCGGTTTGCCGTTTTTGAATCCGACTTTGCCAACCCACAGGCCGAGGTTCGATTGGTTATCAGAGGCGCGATAGGTCAATGGCCCCGTCAGGCTGTCGAAAGTCATGCCTTTCATTGCGGCGGCTATGGCGTGAGGCTCGGTCGATTTGGCTTTGTTGATCGCGTCGGCGAGCGAGATCATCGCGTTATAGCCGACGAAAGAAAACCAGCCGGGATCGGTGTGGAATCTGGCGCGGAATTTGGCGAGAAACGTCTTGTGGGCAGGTGTGTCGATCTGATCATAGGGGTAGCCTTGGGTGATCCAGCCGACGGGCGCTTCCTTGCCGAAAGATTCAAGCTGTTCCGGTTGACCGGTCAGAACGCTGATGACTTGTCTATGGGCAAATAAACCGCGCTTGGTTCCCTCGCGGATCAGTTGGATTGTGTCTGATCCCGCGTTGGCGATGAAAATAGCATCGGGATTGGCGTATTCAAGGGCGGCAACGACGGCTCCGGCATTGATTTTGCCGAACGGATGCCATTGCGTCGCCACAAACTCAACATCAGGGCGAAGCCTTTTTAATTCTTTTTGAAAATCGGCAATGACCGAATGTCCGAACTCATAATCAAGGCCGACAAAAGCCCAGCGTTTGGCCGGAAGTTTGGCCGCTGCATCCGCAAAAACTTTTCCATACATGTACATGTAATTGGAAACGTCGAAGCGAAAACTAAGGTCATTCCCATCTTGCCATATCTGGCGGTCGGTGCCGTTGACCGCTTTCAGAAAGAACGCGCCGTTCTTTTTGGCATAACTGGAAACCGCCAGACCGTTGTTATCGAAGGCGGTGCCGAAAAGGATTTTGATGCCTTGCCTTTCAACGAGTTCCTGAACATCGCGCAGCACGTCGCCCGGGGTGCCGTCGCCGCCGTCGCGTTGGACGATTTCAAGCGGGCGACCAAGAACACCGCCTTGCGCGTTAATATTGTCCACCGCAAGCTGTTCTCCGCGCCGCTGATTGACGGCCATAATGTTCCACAATTTAGCTTCCGAGATCTCGCCGATTTTGATGGGTTCAGGTTTTGGCGGCGTTGCCGTGTCGGCTGATGCGGGGGCGGCAAGAAACAGGGACATAAGACAGGCGAGGAGGGTTTTGTTAAACATACTGCAGCCCTTTCATGTAACGCGTTGTGCGCAAAGGGAATATAACAGATTCTATTGCCTTGAAAAGCTGGCTGTTTGGCGATTAATCGCTCATTAGTTTCATGTTTTCGTGGTATTTTGGTGTCTGAAACATTTATGGATTGCCGCGTTCGGCATAGGGATGAGATATGGCGGAGAATTTTAAATCAACGGCACGGAGCATGTGCGATTGGGCGAAGTCCCATCGCCTCAACATAGCGGGAGGTTTTTGGATAGCGAGCGCCGCGGTGTTGGCTTTTTCCGGTCACCTTGGCGGAAACATGAATGAAATCGTGGGGGGAAGAGTCATCCTTGCAGGCGAGATTGTTGCCGCCACCCTTGGAAAGAAATGGAAGCCCGCCTGTAGCTTGACTATGGCAACCTATATGGCCGGTTCGTTTATACAAAGATGGCCTGAGTTTTCTTCCCATCTCTATTTGCCGGTTATGATGCTCGGTATGCTGGCGCTGAATTTGCCGGTTATATTTGAAGCCAGCCTTGAGAAAAAAGCGCAGATCATGCTGGCAGAGTTTCGAGCGGCGGGGCGTTCTGTGCTCGGGCGTACGAAGGATGTTATGAAGAAAACCGCGCTCAGGATTTGTGCCAATCCGCGCAAGACCGCTTTTGACACGAACCTTCTTTATCTTGGCTCGGGTCTGGGGATGGCTTGCGCGGAAGTTTGCGCGAGAAACGATTATAAATCGCTTTGCTATCTGGCCCCGTTTTATGTTTTGGCGGCTATCGGAAACCGGATCGCAAGGACGAGTAAAAGTTCAGATTCAGCGCCAATACCTGTTTAAGCGGGAAATTGTCGATTATTATTTCCCCGCGACAGCAGATCCCAAATACGGCCCCGCATCCTTATATTCCCAATCGACGAGATCGGCGCCGTCTTTGGTCGGCTGCAAACGCCCGATCCAGACGCCGAAGTTTGAGCGGTGGTTTTGCGGGTTCATGCTTATCTTACCCATCGGCGTGGGAATCTCGACTTCCTCAAGCGCTTTGGATATTTTGTCGGGGGCGGTTGATCCGGCTTTTTCGACGGCGGCGAAGATGAATTTGTATAACAGATATCCAGCATAGGTGTACATCTGCGGATCGTCGCCGAATTGCTTGCGGTAATCGGCAAAGAAGGTCGATTGTGGGTCTTTGGCGTATGGGCTGGGGTCGCCCGCGGCGTACCATGCGCCTTTCAGTTCCTTGCCGATGACGCGCGTGTAGATTCTTTCGCCCATTTCCTGCCCCAATACAATTTTGTGATCGAACAGATTGCGCCGGTTGCCCGCTCTGACAAAAGCCGAAAGGTCGGAGGCAAACAAGGTTGAGAATATGGCGTCGGGTTCCGCTTGTTCCAGCGCGGCGACTTCGTTGTCGGCGTCGATTTTATTGACGGTCGGCCAGCGTTCGGTAACGAATTCGACATCGGGGCGCAGTTTTTTCAGGCGATTTTTGAACAACTCAACCGAGGTGTGTCCATAGGCGAAATTCGGCGCGATCGTTGCCCATTTCTTTGCCTTCAAAGTCGCGGCGAAATCGGCGGCGGCCATCGACTGGCTTTCGGTCGACATGATCGAGAACATATCGTCGTTTTGTTTGCCGTCCGAGGCCGGTAGCGTGTTCCACAATGTCACCAGAGGAAATTTTTTGTTACCCGTGTAATTGGCGATAGCGTTCGTAACATTGGCCAGAACGGTGCCTGCCAGAACATCGACTTTCTCGCGTTCGACCAAATCAGTCGCGACAAGAACGCCTTGCTGCGGCGTGTCGCCGTGATCGCGGGAAATGACCTCGACAGGGTGGCCGAGAAGCCCGCCCTTGGCGTTGATTTCGCGCACAGCCTGTTCCCAACCTTTTCGATAATACGCGCATTCAGACGCAAACGCCGTATAGGCGCACATATCGCCGATTTTCACTGGCTTGGTTTCGGCGGATGCGGGAGCAGCCAGAAAAAGAGACATAAAACATGCAAGCAGGAATTTTCTAAACATGGAGGCGTTCCTTTCCGTTTATGGTTTTGCTTTTGCATCGTTGTTGGGGAGATATTTACCCGCATTTTCATAGTGCCAATCGGATAAGGTTGGCTTTCCGTTGATTAGGGCGGTTTTTCCTATCCACGCGCCGTAATTTGAGTGATTGTCTTGCGCGCGCATGCGCAGTTTTCCTTGGGGGGCGTCGATTTCTATACCTTTCAATGCGTCGGTAATCGCTTCGCGATCGGTCGATTTTGCTTTCGTAATGGCTGCGGCGATGAATTGCACGCATACATAGCCGTCAAGCGAGCCGCCTCCGGGGGATTCTCCGAATTTGGCTTCATATCTTTTCACAAAATCCTTGAGTTTGGGGTCGGTAAAGCTTGCAGAGGGAAAGCCCTGCGTTAACCAGCCGATGGGGGCTTCAGCGCCAAAAGTTCCCAAATATTCGGGATAGCCGAGATAGGGGGACACAAAAAGGGTGTCTTTGAACAGGCCGCGTTCATTGGCAGCACGATAGAATTTGATCAAATCGTTGCCGAAAATAACGGCAAGAATGGCGTCTGGATTCGCGCGTTGGATGATGTTGACAATAGCGCCGGTGTCGATCTTGTTACAGGGGATATATTCTTCATCGACCCACACGACATCCGGGCGCAAGGCCGACATATATTTGCGGAAAGACGCATACATTGCGTGCCCGTATTCATAGTCGGGGATAAGAGCCGTCCAGCGCTTGGCGGGGTTTTTGGCGGCTTCTATCGCCAGCATGTGGCCCAGCGTATCGGTCGAAACATCGTTCATAAAGGCATAGCGGTTGCCGTCTTGGCCGATAAATTTATCCGTTCCGCCGGTAGGTTTCAGAAAGGGAACTTTGGCCCGTTTGGCATAGGACGATACCGCCAGACTCAGATTATCGAGAAACGTTCCCATAAGAACGGGAACCTTGTCCTGTTCGACCAGCCGCTGCGCTTCCATTACCGCTGCCGAGGGGGAGTTTTTATCGTCGCGCAGGACAAGTTCCAGATTTTTTCCTAGAACGCCACTGTGCGCATTTATGTCATCGACCGCCATTTGCGCTCCGTTGTCGAAAGCGTGCGCCTGATTGGCAAGGCCGGTTATGCTGGTCAGGACGCCGATTTTGATCGGGGCAGATTGATCAGCGCGAGCCGTCGCCACAAGACACAACATTCCCAGGATCAAGACGATGCGCTTAAGCATGTTCTTCCTTTCCAAGATAAACCTCCCGCACTTGCGGGTGGGATTTGATGGCGGCGGCGTTGCCTTTGGCGATGACTTTGCCGCGGTGAAGGACGATGATCCAGTCGGCGTAGTGGAAGACGGCATCCATGTCGTGCTCGGTGAACAGGATGCCGATGTTTTTTTCTTTGGCGATGCCGTGGACGAGGCGCATGAGGGTGTCGCGTTCCTCGACGCCCATTCCGGCGGTCGGTTCGTCCATTAACAACAATTTGGGATCGTTCGCCAGCGCCATCGCAAGCTCTAGCCGTTTCAAATCGCCATAGGCCAGCGTCGCGGTGTGGCGTTCGGCCTGCGCGCCCAAACCGACCGTGTACAAAAGCGCCATAGCCTCGTCGCGGAACAGTTTTCCGGCGAAACCCCACAGGCGTTTCCACAGCTTTCTTTGCGCGATCAAAACCATTTGCACATTCTCGCGCACCGTCATGCTGGAGAAAGTCGCGGTGATCTGGAACGTGCGGCCTATGCCGAGACGCGCGATGCGGCGCGGCAGGCGGCCCGTGATGTCGCGCGGGCGGATAAGGCCCGCTTTCGGCAATTCGCCTTCCTGTTCAAGGCGGATACGCTCGGCCGTGGTCAAAGCCGCGGGGTTGTACAAGACCGTGCCGCTGTCGGGAGGCAGTTGCCCGTTGATGCAGTTGAACGTCGTTGTCTTGCCCGCGCCGTTCGCGCCGATCAACGCCACGATCTGCCCCAACCGCACATCAAACGTCACCCCGTCAACCGCCAGCACCCCGCCGAAGGATTTGCGGAGATTGTTGACGGAGAGGAGGGGGGAGGAAAGCGCAGTTGTCATTTCTCATAACTCCCCACAGTCGTCATTCCCGCGAAAGCGGGAATCCATCTGCGAGCGATAGCGAGCGCATGAGTCAACCGGCCGTTCAATTCGAATCGCCGTTCCTTATATCGGCGCAGACGCGCCTCAAGATGGATTCCCGCTTTCGCGGGAATGACGGCTTGGGAGTAGCTCATTTTCCACCGCGCAGTTTGAGGATAACAGCGTCGGGCGGGGAATTGTCGCCAGCATTGTATTCCGTCCAGTCGCTGAGCTGTGGCTTGCCGTCGATGACATCTGAAAGGCCGACCCAGTAAGGGACAGTCGCCTGATGATCGATCTTGCGCAATGTTTCCTCGCCATAGGGCGTGTCAAAATGCAGATCGTCGAAAGCGACGCGGATTTTCTCGGGATCGGTCGATCCGGCTATTTCGATAGCGGCGGCGATTGCCTTGATGCCGTTATAGCCGGTGACTGCATAACCGCTTTTTGCCGGTTCGTGGAAGGTTGTTTCATAGCGCCGCAAAAAGTCTGCAAGCGCAGGTTTTTTAAGTTTGACCTCGTCATATGGGTATCCAACCGAAATCCAACCCTTAGGCATTTCCGCACCTAGCATTTCGCTATGTTCCGGCAGGGCAAGTAAAGGAAAGATAAAAATACGATTTTTGATAAAATCGCGCATTTTGGCTTCACGTACGAACTTCACGACATCAGTACCGTACAACAAAACCAAAACAACATCGGGGTTTGCTTGTTCCAGCGTTGCAATCGTGGGACCAGCCGACAGTTTGTCATAGACCGGCCACTGTTCTGCAACCCACTTGGCGTTCAACCCTTTTGCTGCAGCAATGTCCTTGGCCGATTGCACAAGAGAGTGTCCGAATTCCAAGTTCACCGCTATCGAAACCCAGCGCTTGTTCTTTAATTTGTCCCCATACACGTCCACAGCTTTCATTAGGCTGCTGGAAATCCATGAATAACCGCCCGGATTTGTGCGTGCCATAAAGTCATTGCCACTCTGCCAGATAATGCTGTCCGCTTCGGATGCGGTAACGATGAAGGGCATATGGTTTTGTTTAGCCCACTCGCCGACTGCAATTGACGTGCCCGAAGTGCAGCAATTAATCAGCGCATCAACCTTATCCCGCGTATGAAGTTCTTCGGCAAGCCGCACGGACTCGCCGGGATCCATTTGTCCGTCGCGGGTGACAATTTCCAGTTTACGCCCTAAAACTCCACCTTTGTTATTAATTTCATCAACCGCTAATTGAATGCCTTGACTGTTAGGGCGAGCAAACTTGGCCAACCCAGTGAGATCGTTGATATAACCGATCTTGATCGGCGGTTTGGCATTATCGGCCATAGCTGACGTTGCAAGCAGGCCGAGAAAAGCGGCGGCGAGTAACAGAACCTTTTTCATGCGGTTTCTCCCCTTCGGTTGTACAGCCTCAAGTTACTTATTTTCCTTGCTCTGTTGGCCTTTCGCTCTGATCCCGTCGTCCGAAGGCAAGTTGTCGCCGACATTGTATTCCGTCCAGTTACTGAGCTTCGGCTTGCCGTCGACGACGTCCGAAAGGCCGACCCAGAAGGGAAGGGTTGTCTGGTGATCTATCGCGCGCAAGGATTGCTCGCCAAACGGCGTTGGGTAATGCAAGCCGTCGAAAGCTTGCCGGATTTTTTCGGGATCGGTCGATCCGGCTTTCCTTATGGCCGCGGCAATGGCTTGAATCCCGTCATAGCCTATGACCGAATAGGTCTTGAGCGGCGCATGATACGCGATTTCATAGCGGTTGGCGAAATCGACAAAGGAAGGCGTTTTGATTTCATCGAACGGAAAGCCGACCGTAACCCAACCCTTGGGCGTTTCCGCGCCCAGCATGTCGAAATATTCGGGAAGGCCGATGGCCGGGGCGATGATAATGCGGTTTTTTGTAAAATCGCGTTTCTTGGCTTCGCGCACGAACTTCGCCAAATCGTCGCCCCAGAGAACAGTGAAAACCACGTCCGGCTTGTCTTGCTCCAGCGCGACCAGCGTCGCTCCGGCGTCGAGTTTATCATAGGCTGGCCATTGTTCGCCAACCCAGTTTGCGTTTAATCCGTGGGCCGCCGCGATATCTTTGGCAGATTGAAGGAAAGAATGACCGAATTCGATGTTGGGGGCAATGACGACCCAGCGTTTGTTTTTCAGGCGATCGCCATAAAGATCGATAGCTTTCCGGATGCTGCCCGAAACCCACGCGTACCCGCTGTAATCGACGCGGGCAAGATAGTCGTTGCGTTGTTTCCATATGATGCTGTCCGCCTCTGATGCGCAGACGACCATGGGAACATGATTTTGTTTTGCCCAACTGCTGACGGCCAGCGTTGTGCCGGAAAAATCCGCATTGATCAGGACGTTGACATTATCGCGCGTCTGCAGTTCCTGAGCAATGCGTACCGCTTCCCCCGGATCGGCTTTGCTGTCGCGGCTTAAAACGACCAGCGGCCTGCCCAAAACGCCGCCGGCCTTGTTGATTTCATCGACAGCCATTTTGACGCCGTGATTATACGGCTCGGCGAACAAGGCTCCTTTTGTATAGGCGGCGATATCGCCGATTTTGATTGGTTCCTTGGCGTTATCTGCCATTGCCTGAGCCGCAAACAGGCCAAAAAGAACGGCAGTGCATAACAAAACTTTTTTCATGAGGTTTCTCCTATTTTAGACAGGGGAATTATTTTTCATTACGCTGCGCCCTGATCCAATCGTCGGGCGGGGACAGGTCGGCGATGTTGTTTCGCTTGATAACGACGACGGAGGGGCCGTCTTTGGTTTGAACGGTGCGACCGATCCAGAAGCCGAAATTTGAACGGTTGTCGATTTCGCGGAATTTTATGGGGCCGACCGGCGTGTCGATTTCCAAGCCTTTCGCCGCTTTGGCGATTGCGACGCCCTTTACCGATCCGGCCTTGACGATTGCCGCCGCGATTTGCTTGATGGAAATATAGCCATACAACGATCCCAGTTTCGGGGTTACGTTGAATTTTGCTTCATAGGCGCTAACGAAAGCCTTGTGTTCCGGCGTGTCGATTGATCTCCACGGATAAGTTTGGACATACCAGCCTTCCGGAATTTCCTTGCCCAGATAGTCCATTTCTTCGGGTATCCCCAAAGTTGAACTGATAAAGACGCGATTTTTTGTAAACAGGCCGCGTATATTGCCTTCGCGGATAAATTTTGCGAGGTCTTGCGTGAATGCAGTCACGAGCACGCCTTGTGGGTCGTTGCTGAAAAGGCTAGTGATGTTTTCGGCTCCAAGGTGGCCAATCGCTGGCCATTCCTCGCGGACAAATGTGACGTCCGGCCTTAGCTTTTTGAGTTCTTCTTCGAAATTATGGACAAAATCGCGCCCATACACATAATTGGGAGCCAGCGTCGCCCAGCGTTTCGCGGGCAACGTTGCCGCAAGCTGCGCGAGGGATTTGGCTTGTGTGTAGGGCGACTCGTCGTCGACAAAAGTAAAATCATTTCCGTTTTTCCAAGTCAGATCATCGACCGCGCCATACCCCGTGATATAGGGAAGCTGATTTTTCACGGCGAAACTGCTTAAGGCCGCAACGACGTTTCCCATAACGGGGCCGGTGATGACGCTGACTTTCTCCCGCAAAAGCAAATCATCCGCCGCAAGAAGCGCAGCATCGGGATCGCCCTTGTCGTCGCGCGTGACAAGTTCCAGCTTGCGCCCAAGGACGCCGCCGCTAGCGTTAATCTCATCGATCGCCAACTGCCAACCATTACGCGTAGGCTCCGCCCAACGGGCGCAAGTGCTGAAACATTGCAGGGCGCCGATTTTGATCGGGGGTTGCGCGTCCGCTGCCATAGCCTGAGCCGCAAGCAGACCGAAAAGAACGGCGGCGCATAACAGAATTTTTTTCATGCGGTTTCTCCTATTGCAGACAGGGGGTTATTTCTCATTACGCTGCGCTTTGATCCAATCGTCGGAGGGCATGAAATCGCTGCCGCTTTTGTAGTCGAACTTTACGAATTCAGGCTTGCCGTCGACAAGGGCGGTTTCGCCGATCCACAGGCCCATTGTGGTTTTGTGGTCAATGGCGCGGATTTGTTGCGGGCCGAGGAGCGTTTCCGTTTTAAAGCCGGGCAATAAATCCGCCAGTTTTTCCGGATCATCCGACCCCGCAGCCTTGATCGCGTCGGCAAGAATGTGCAGGCCGACATAACCCAAAAAAGAACTGTCGCGCGGTTCTTGTTTATACAGCGCGATGTACTTCTTTCTGAATTTTTGAATCTCGGAATCCTTCAAATCGGCGAACGGATAGCCGAGTGAAATCCAGCCTTGGGGCGTTTCGTTCTTGAAAAGCTCAAAACTCTGGGGCGCGGCGATTTCGTACGAAACCACGGTTTTGTTTTTGAACAGGCCGACTTTTTGCCCCTCGCGGACGAAGGCCGCCAGATGCGGCCCCCACAGGGAGGTATAAATGGCATCGGCTTTTGAATGCAGCATCGCCTGAACGATGCTCGACATGTCATAGCCCTTTAACGGTGGCCATTGCTTGTCGACCCAGACGGCGTCCGGCGCATATTTCTGGAGGTTCTGTTCAAACGCGGCCTGATTGGCTTGCCCCCATTCGTAATTGGAGTTTATGGCCTCCCATGTCTTTGCGCCGGATAAGGCTGCGCGTTCGACAAACATGCCATTGAACGCATACATGGCGGGAGCGGCGATCGAAAACGAATAACGGTTCCCATCCTGCCATATCAGTTTGTCGCTGTTGAAGTTGGAGGAAACAAAAATGACCTTGTTCTTTTGCGCGAAATCCGACAGAGCCAATTCGATATTGGCGAGGGAAAAGCCCATCAGGATCGAAACGTGATCCCGATTCAGCAAATCTTCGGCAATGCGAAGCGCGGCGGCGGGATCGCCTTGATCGTCGCGGGATATGATTTCCAAAGGCCGTCCCAACACGCCGCCGGAAGCATTAATTTCATCCCGTGCCATTTCCCACCCGTCGCGATAAGGATAAAGCCTGCGCGGATCGCCTGTGTAAACGCCGATGTCGCCGATTTTGATCGGAGGTTGGGAGTCATTCGCCCAAGTCGGGAAAGCAATCAACGCAGCGAGGGTGACGAAGGCGCAAAACAGCTTTTTCATTTTTTGACTCCGGGGTTGGTTGGAAGCAGAGAAGGCATCCCAATTCGTGATGCCAAAGCATATCCTTGATTTTTGCAACTTCCAGCTTTCGTCATTCCCGCGAAAGCGGGAATCCATCTGCGAGCGATAGCGAGCGCATGAGTCAATCGTCGGTTCAATTCGAATCGCCGTTCCTTATATCGGCGCAGACGCGCCTCAAGATGGATTTCCGCTTTCGCGGGAATGACGAGGATGGGAAGTTGTGATTTCTTCTTCATCCGATTTCCCCCTTGCGTTTTCTAACCCACTGATTGAACGATCCCACGATCCCTTGCGGGAAGAAGATGACGATGGACAGGATGATCAGGCCGAGCGCCAGTCTCCATAATTCAGTCTGGCGGCTAATTTCGCTTTTCAGCCAAGTGTAGACGACGCTGCCGACAATGGGGCCGGAAAGGGAGTTCAGGCCGCCGATCAGGGTCATGACGAAGGCGTCCAAAGTTGTGTGGATGTCGAGGGTCGTGGGGAAGACGCTGCCTTTGCTGTAGACGAACAGGCCTCCGGCAAGTCCTGCGAAAGCACCTGCCAATCCCAGCCCCATCCATTGCAGTTTGCGGGCGTTCAGCCCTATCGCCTCGGCTCGTTTGGTCTGGTCGCGCACGGCGCGCAGGGCATAGCCGTAGGGGGAAAAGATCATGTGGCGCAGGATGAAAATCGACGCGCCGGAGAGAGCGAGGACGAAGTAATAAAAGGCCGTTGGGTTGCTCGCCCACTCTGGCGGCCAGATGCCGAGCAAGCCGTTGTCTCCGCCGGTCACGTCGTACCATTGAAAGGCGACCGCCCATATCATCTGCGCGAATGCAAAGGTCAGCATCGCGAGATAGATTCCTTGGCTGCGCACGCAAAACCAGCCGAACACCAACGCGCCAAGAACGGCGGCGATGGGCGCGGCGATTAAGGCCAGAGGCATCGCCACGGCGAAATATTTCGTCAGCAGCGCGACGGCATAGGCTCCAAGGCCGAAATAAAGCGCGTGGCCAAAGACGCCAAGGCCGCCCGGCCCCATAATGAAATGCAAAGACGCCGCGAACAAAGCGAGGATAATCATCTCGCTGGCCAGCACCAGACCGTAAGTTCCGACAAGCCACGGCAGCGCGAGCAAACAGATTCCCGCGACGATCCAGACATATTTCAGGCGCGGCGCGGGAGGCTTCATCGCGCCGTTGCTGATTTGTGCTTTTTCGACCGTCATATCCTCGACGCTGCCGAACAGGCCATAGGGTTTGAAGACCAAGACCACAGCCATAATCAGGAACAGCAGCACCAAAGTGATCTGCGGAAAAATCAGAATGCCGAAGGCTTGCGTCACGCCGACGATGACCGAGGCCAAAGCCGCGCCGCGCAAACTGCCCATGCCGCCAATGACGACGACGACAAAGGCGTCGATAATCATCGA
The DNA here is from genome assembly GCA_031291395.1 of Alphaproteobacteria bacterium. Lineage (GTDB taxonomy): Bacteria > Pseudomonadota > Alphaproteobacteria > UBA9219 > UBA9219 > CAIXLI01. The sequence goes on from JARLJD010000172.1 coordinate 26,105, forward strand.
CATATCCATCGTCAGGCTGACGCTTTCGCGCGGCAACTGCAACGCGCCGCCAAGACCCGCCAGCAGACTGCCCAAAGCGAAAACAGCCGTGAACAACCATTTCTGGTTGGTGCCGAGATTAGCGACCATTTCGCGGTCTTCCGTTGCCGCGCGCACCAGAATGCCGAAATGCGTTTTGTGCAGCAACAGGTAAAGCCCCGCCAGCACGACAAGGGCAAAGCCGATCAGGAACAAATCGTAACTGGGAAATGGCTTGCCGAGCAGGGTGATGGAACCGGCCAGACCGGGGGCTTGCGGCCCCAGCAAATCCTCCGGCCCCCATGTGTGCAGGGTCACGTCCTGAACGATCAGAACAACTGCAAAGGTCGCCAGAAGCTGGAACAATTCCGGCACATGATAGACGCGGCGCAGGATCAGCATTTCAATCCCCGCGCCGATGATTCCGGTGCCGACCGAGGCCAGAAGCAACGACAGCCAGAAATTCATGCCCGCCCCGCCCAGAAATTGGGTCAGCGTATAGGCGATATAAGCCCCCAGCATATAAAGGCTGCCATGCGCGAAATTCAAAATCCGCGTTACCCCGAAAATCAGGCTAAGGCCGCTGGCGACAAGGAACAGCACGGCGGCGGTCGACAGGCCGGTGAGAAGCTGGATGAACAGAAACGACATGGGCAACCACAAAACAGGACAGATTCGAACATCGCCAACAACTTAACGTGGAAAAAACTTTTCCGATAGGGTTTCTTGTTAGGCGCAAAGGAAAAAATAATACGGCTATCCTGTTGCAAGAGATAGGAAAAGCAGGCTATTGTGGATCGCGTTTCATGGTTTTCGGGAAGGTTGCAGGGTGGCGAATAAGCTGATTACGATTACGGGAGAGCTGGGGAGCGGAAAAAGCACGGTTTCCAGAAAACTGGCGGCCTTGCTGGGTGCACGGCGGTATTCCGCGGGCGATGCGCAAAGGGAAATTGCCAAGGCCAGAGGGATTTCGACTTTGGAGCTTAACCTTATCGCGGAAAACGATCCCTCGATCGACAAGGAGATCGATTCCGTTTTTGCCAAGCTGCGCAACAGTCAGGAAGCTTTGGTTGTAGATTCCAGAATGGCGTGGCTCTTCCTGCCGGAATCCGTGAAAGTTAAATTGACCGTATCCCCCATCGAAGCCGCCAAAAGGGTTTTTGGCGACACACAGCGCGTGTCTGAAAAGGCCGAAACGGTCGAACATGCTTTCCAGACGCTTAAAGAACGCCGCGAGAGCGAAAGACGGCGCTTTCAAAAATACTATAACGTGGATATTGAGGATGCCGCTCATTTCGACTACATAGTCGACACAACGCTGCTTTCTCCCGATCAGGTGGCGGAAAGCATCTTTGGATTTGTAACCGAGGGCGGCGACGGTAAGTAATTTTTTACTTTCCGCGATTATCGTTGTATAGGCAGCATGAGGGAATAAGGGGATGAACCAAGTCCGTCTCCCAGCGAATGCGGGGATCCATCTTAGCCGTAAGAAAACAAGCAAGAAAGGATGGATCCCCGCATTCGCGGGGATGACGCGCATTTTGAAGCGGTTGTTTCCTCACGCCGACATAAGGGGGAAATTGCGAGGTATTGTTGAATTCGCGCGGTTCGATCGGAATTGTTTTTGATAACTGGAGGAATAGCATGCAAATGTTTGGTTTGGTTCTGTTGGGGGTGGCTGCCGGCGCTTTAAGCGGCTTGACAGGCATTGGGGGCGGCATCATCATTGTGCCCGCCTTGATTTATCTTTTCGGCTATTCGGCGCATCTGGCGCAGGGAACGACGCTCGCCCTTCTTGTGCCTCCCATAGGGATATTGGCGGCGTGGGCTTATTATCAGAAAGGCTTCGTCGATGTTCCCTCGGCGGCCATTATCGCTGCTGGATTTATTGTCGGAACCCTTTTGGGCGCGAAATTGTCCGTGGGCATATCCGACGACGCTTTGCGCAAGGTATTCGCGACGCTGATGGTTGTGGTTTCCATTAAAATGTTCAAGTCGTAGCCATCCGTGCTGCTATTGTCTTTTCCGTGCCGCTATTGTCTTTTGTGTTCAGCGTCGAGCAATCTATGATTTTTCGTAGGAGCGGGGGGGCCCGCCCCCCCTTCGGTGGTGAGAAAAGAATAAAACAACCCCCGCCGGCCGCTCAAACACCGCAAAAAATATAAT
>JARLJD010000173.1 GCA_031291395.1 Alphaproteobacteria bacterium
AACGGATCGCTCTTTTTCGTAGGAGCGGCTTCCAGCCGCGACAGTTGTCGCCATAACAAAGGGTCGCGGCTGGAAGCCGCTCCTACGAAAAAGAGCAGGCCGGTCGTTCGGCTGTCACGCATCTTTCGATACCCCCCAAATCCTTATGCAAGACAATGTTCGCGAACCTGCTTTGCCGGAATAAATCTGCGACCGGCTGCGCTTGGCCTTGGCCGACTTCAAACGCGATCAGGCCTTGCGGATTCAGGAAATCCGCCAGTTGCGGGATCAGCAGGCGGTAAGGAGTTAACCCATCCCCCCCGCCATCCAGTGCCAACGCCGGATCATAATCGCGCACCTCGGGCATAAGGGCGGGAATATCGGCGACGGGGATATAGGGCGGATTGCTGACGATGATGTCGAAGCGTTCTTTAATATTTTCTAGCCAGTTTCCTGTGCGAAAAGTCGCGCGTTTGCCAAAATGAAGAGAAGCGGCATTTATCGTCGCCTGCTCGATCGCGCGTGGGTTGATATCGATGCCAAGACCCGTCGCGTCGGGCATTTCATGCAACAGGGATAAAAGCAAACAGCCGGTTCCTGTGCCGAGATCGAGGATTCGGAAAGCCCCTCTCCCCCCACTTGGGGGGAGAGGGGTTGGGGTGAGGGGGAGGGCAGAGTTATGATCCCCGCGGGGGGGGGGGGGCCCCCCCCCCCCCCCCCCCCGGGGGGGGGGGGGGGGGGGGGGGGGGGGCCCCCGGGCAGAGTTATGATCCCCGCGTCCCCCCTCACCCCGACCCTCTCCCCCCTGTGGGGGGAGAGGGCGTTTCTCTCGCATTCCAACTATAGCCTCGACCACCGTTTCGCTATCCGGCCTCGGCTCCAGCGTGGCCTCGTTCAGGGCGAAATCCAGCCCCCGAAATTCGCGCTTGCCGATGATGCGGGCGACGGACTCGCGCCGCATGCGGCGGGACATTAATTCGTTTATGACGCGCCGTTCTTCGTCGTTTAAAATCCGCCGCGACTGGCTCAACAACTGCGCGCGGTCGCAGGTCAGCGCGTGGCAAAAAAGCAGCCGCGCGTCGAGTTGCGGATTATCGATTCCCGCTTGTTTCAGTTGTTCTATCGCTTGCGAAAGAAATTCTTCCAGCCGCATCTTTTTTGTTTCCTTTCGATACAAGAAACGCCGGTCATAACCCCTCTCCGCCCGCGCTTGCGGGGGGAGAGGGGGGATACAGATATTCGAACAAGAGCAAACGCGGGATGGGATGGGGTGAGGTGGGTGGTCGAGGCCGTGAGCAACCGTAACCACCCACCTCACCCTTTTCGTTCTACGGCGTATGTTCGACCTTCCGTCCCTCCCCTCTCCCCCCGCAAGCGCGGGCGGAGAGGGGGTATCAGCATCGGTCTGCTTGAAGAACTATTGCCCGCTCAGCTCCGCCAGCTTTTCCGCTTCGTCCTGTGTAATCAACGCGTTGATAAATTCGTCCAGTGCCGTGCCGCCGATGACGTCGTCGATTTTGTACAAAGTCATCTCGATGCGGTGATCCGACACGCGGCCTTGCGGGAAGTTGTAGGTACGGATGCGCTCGGAACGGTCGCCCGTCCCGACTTGGCTTTTGCGCTCTGCTGCATGCGCCGCTTTGATGGCGCTGTTTTGTCGCTCGTAAATGCGTGCGCGCAGGATCGTCATTGCCTTGGCGCGGTTTTTGTGCTGCGAACGTTCGTCCTGCATCGCCACGACGATGCCGGTGGGCAGATGGGTGATGCGCACAGCGCTTTCGGTCTTGTTGACATGCTGCCCGCCCGCGCCCGAGGAACGATAGACGTCGATCCTCAAATCCTTCTCGTCGATCGTAACGTCGACGTCTTCCATTTCCGGCAACACGGCAACGGTCGCGGTCGAGGTATGCACGCGCCCCGAAGCTTCCGTCTGCGGCACGCGCTGCACGCGATGCACGCCGGACTCGAATTTCAAACGCGCAAACACGCCGCGCCCGCTGATCAGCGCGACGCCTTCCTTCAGACCGCCGAGATCGTTTTCCGACAGGTCCATAACCTCGAACCGCCAGCCGCGCACGGCGGCATATTTGCGGTACATCTCGAACAACAACGCGCCGAACAACGCCGCCTCGTCGCCGCCCGCGCCCGCGCGGATTTCAAGCAACGCGTTGCGTTCGTCGGCGGCGTCCTTGGGCAGAAGCATTTTCTGCACTTGCAATTCCAGCGCGGGAATGCGCGGGCGCAGCGTTTCAATCTCGCGCTTGGCCTCGGCCTGCATATCGGGATCGGACAAAAGGCTTTCGGCGTCCTGCATTTCCTGCCGCGCGCGATTAAGTTCCGTAATCGCCTCGGCCACAGGAGTCAGATCGGAATATTCCTTTGACAATTTGGCGAATTGGTCAGGCGCGAGTCCCTGCGCTGACATCGCATCGCGCAATTCGTCATGCCGCGCCAGAACGCGGGAAAGGGTTTCTGTGAGGGACATTATTTTTTGCCTGTTAAGGCGTTGAGAGCGGCATAGCGTCCGGTCATATATCTTGTGCCTTTTAGTTTGGTTTTTTCTGCTAGGACTTTTCTAGCCTCAGCTTTTTTTCTTTCTCTCTCTTCTCTTTCTTCTCTTTCTTTGTATTCCCTGTCACAGTACTGGACGCTAGTTGGATAAAGCCCTGAATTGATTCATAAAGGCGCTTCGTTTTCTTGCAAAAAATGGAGCGACCGATGCAAACAGTATTCTTCAAGGCCTTATCCAAGGCGGTATCAAATCATATTGAGCTGT
>JARLJD010000174.1 GCA_031291395.1 Alphaproteobacteria bacterium
CGACATCTGTGTGTGAGTGTTTTTGAGAGGTGTGCTCTTCCGATGTGTGGGTGGGCGAGGAGGTGAATAATCCGCGACCACCCACCTCACCCCCTCCCACGTTCTGCGCTTGCTGAAATTTTTGTATCTCCCCTCTCCCCCCGCAAGCGCAGGCGGAGAGGGGTTATGAACGCCTTTTCTTATGTCAAGGAAGTTGAAGGTTACAAATGACCCAATCCCGCGCGATGCTTTGTGCTTTGTCGGCTTTTTTCGCGTGGGTTCTCGTCGATACTGCGATTAAATTGGGCAGTCAGGGGCAGCCTGCGCTTTCGCCTTTTGTGATTATGGCGGTGCTGGGGTTGTGCGGCGCTGTCGGCGTTGGCGCGTTGGCCGTCTTCAAACGCAAAGTCGCTTTGTTGCGCCCTTGCAGTCTGCGCGAACAAACGGGCATTGCTTTGTGCGCCGTCGGCATCAATTACGCCAATGTCTTTGCCTTAAAGCATTTGCCTTTGACGATGTTTTATGTCGTCATTTTCACGATACCTCTGGTAATCGCGGCGCTTTCCGCGCTTTTGAAACATGAAAGGCTTACGCTTGTTAAGATCGGCTGTCTGATCGCCGGTTTTTTCGGCGCTGCCCTTGCCATAGGCGTAGCCGGAAGCGGGGGCGACGCGTTGGGTTATGCGGCGGCGTTTACCAGCGTTCTTTGTTTTTCGATCTATACGATCCTGATGCGCAAAATAGCCAAAACCGATACGGTCGAAAGCACACAGTTTATCAATGCGCTGTGCGTTGGAGCCTTTGGGCTTGCGGGGGCGTTGGCGCAAGCCTCGGTCGGGCTGGAAGGCAAGTTGCTGGCTCTGATGATCGTTGCGGGGATCATTAATGTGTTCGGCAATATCCTCTATAACACGGCGCTTCAAAATACCGTTTCGACCAATGTGGCGCAGCTTCATTACACGCAGATCATCTCCGGCGCGATTCTGGGCTATCTGATTTGGCACGAAGTGCCGACGTGGAATCTGATTACCGGATCGCTCGTCATCATCGCTTCAGGCATGATCGTCGCGGCGCAGGCGCATCGGCGCGGGGCGGAATGATTTCGCGTAGGATGTTTGGTTATTCTGTGTTTCCGGCGGTTCGTTTTTTCATCTTGAGCCTTTCATCCATCCACTCCGTAAAAAAGAGAAGCGCGCTTCCCGCAAACCTCGCCGAAACGAGGGGCGGCATGCAACCTGCTTGTTGGAGCCTCCGGCGATACCCTGCCGTCTATAGCCGACAGGCACGGAGCGAAACAAACGCGTTCTTTCGAACGTGGGGGTGTTATAGACGAAGCCGGAGGGGAGACCGGAACTGCTGTTTCTCGCGCCAAAAAAAAGGGGGTACAAATCTGCGAATCCCTCACTCCCACACAAACTTAACCCTGTTTTGCACGCCCGTTAAAAGATCATAGGCGATGTGGTCGCAAAAGTCGGTGAGTTTTTCGATGGGCAGGCCTTTGCCCCATAAAGTGACTTTATCGCCTACGGCTGCTTGGGCGCAAAGGCGCAAATCGACGGCGGTCATGTCCATCGCAACGCGGCCGATCAGGGGACAAAGCCTGTCGCCGATCAAAACCGGCGCGCCTTCGCGCAGGCTGCGCGGATAGCCGTCGCCGTAACCTGCCGCGATGATGCCTGTCGGCATATCTTCGGGACAGATGAATTTTGCGCCATAGCCAACCGTGTCGCCGCGTTTGAAATGTTGCACGGCGATAATTTCGGTTTGGAAAGTCATGACCGGTTTAAGGCCCAGTTCTTCGGCGCTGCGCCCCGCCAACGGCGAGGCTCCATAAAGCGCGAGTCCCGGTCTGACCCAATCCTGTTGCCTGTCGGGAAAAGCGAACAGCGCGGCGGAATTGCAAAAGCTTTTAGGGCCTTGGCACTGTTCGGCGAATGCAGCGAAGATCGCGATCTGTTTCTTATTAAGAGGATGTTGCGGCGTGTCAGCGCAGGCGAAGTGCGAGAGAAGACCAACCGGCTGCCGGATGGAAGGATTTTCGGATAAGGTTTGCAAAGCTTGCGCCGCATCCTGCGGCGAAAAACCCAGCCGTCCTAATCCGGTGTCAAGTTTGAGCCACGCGGTTATTTTTCCCGGCAAATGCGTTGCCTCCAGCCAGCGCAGCTGATGCGCGCTGTGAAAAACGACGGCGAAGCCTTGCGTGGCGGCAAGCGCGAGTTCCTCAGGCGCGAACACGCCTTCGATCAGCGTAATCGGGGTATTAACCCCCGCTTGGCGCAGGGCAGTCGCCTCGTCAATCGAGGCGACCCCTAAAGCATCGACATGCCCTTCCAGCCTTTGCGCCACCGACCGCAGCCCGTGGCCATAGGCGTTGGCCTTGACCATCGCCATAATTCTGGCGCGCGGCGCGCGGGTTTTGATGACCGCAAGATTATGCAGCAAATTAGCGGTTGAGAGGGTGCAGAGCGTTTGGCGGGTCATAAAGCCACAAGCTTTTCTGGTTCTTTGATTGATACAGGGTACATCCTGTTTTGAACAAAAGAAAAGAAGAAACAAGCAAAAGCTTGTTACGCGCTTGTCATCAGGATTTCATTAGCTCATCCGGCGGAAGCCAATCGCCTTGCGCCCTCCTTCCAACCCGTCTATAACCCCCTCCACCCAAACCTTATCTGGAGTATTGCTATGGCTCTTGAACGGACCCTTTCTATTCTTAAGCCCGATGCGACGCGGCGCAATTTGACCGGCAAAATTAACGCCCGTCTGGAAGAAGCCGGTTTGCGCATCGTGGCGCAAAAGCGCATCCGCATGACGCGCGCGCAAGCGGAAGGCTTTTATGCCGTGCATAAAGCGCGGCCGTTTTTTAACGATCTGTGCGCGTTTATGACATCCGGCCCTGTCGTGGTTCAGGTTCTGGAAGGCGAGGACGCCGTGGCCAAAAACCGCGAGGTTATGGGCGCGACCAACCCCGCCAACGCCGCGCACGGCACGATCCGCAAGGATTTTGCCGAAAGCATCGAAGCCAATTCGGCGCACGGCTCCGACAGCCTCGAAAACGCTCAAACCGAAATCGCCTATTTCTTCAAACCCGAAGAAATCGTCGGCTGATTCACAGGATCCTGAACTCGGGTTAAAGGATTCCTAATACCGACGACCATAAATAATGACTCATAGAGCGGACAAGAGAAAGCCCTCCCCCTCTATGGGGGAGGGTTGGGTGGGGGTGATGCTCGAGTGTAAGAAACAAGCTTGCCAAAAGCGCTCCTCGCCGAACCACCCCCCATCCCAGCCTTCCCCCATGGGAAGGAGTCTCTCTCTCGTCCCGCAGGCGGTCATTTATTAGAGCCGTTGGTATAACGCAAAGAAATCCGTCATTCCCGCGAAAGCGGGAATCCATCGCGAGCGATAGCGAGCATATGAGTCCAACGGCATTTCCCCTCGAACCGCCACCGGACTCTTGCCGCACAATGAATCCCCTCTTTTGCAGCAAATCCGCCCCTTATTTCCCGTTTTGCAAGAAACCCCAACAATTTCATCCCCCGCCTTAAGACAATATTAATAAACACATGCTTTAATGCCGCAAGTAGTGGCTTGACCTCTACCCCTTTCGCTTTGGGAATTGGGTTCATCCCCTCGTCCATTTTAACGTCCTTAAAGGAGAAGACAACATGATCACCAGAAAAACCAAGGCGGAATCGCGCTTGGAACACCGCAAAAAGGGCTTCACCCTTACCGAAATCGCGATCGTCCTCGGCATCATGGGTCTGATCCTTGGCGCGATCTGGACGGCGGCATCGAGCGTTTATACCAACATGCGCACTACTCATGCCGACACGGCGGTTATGCAAATCGTTCAGGGCACGCGCGCGCTTTTCGCGTCATCGCAAACAACCGGTTACGGTGCCGCTACAAACATTACAACACAATTGGTATCTGCCGGCACCATCCCAACCGATTTGATCAGCGGTGCGACAGTGGTCGGCCCGTTTGCCAATGGATCGACCGGCGTTATCGCCACAAGTGACGGCAATGGCTTTGTCGTTGTTATGACAGCTGTACCGCCGCAGAATTGCATTGGCGTCCTTACCGGTGTCGGCGGCTCGTCTGCTGACCCCGGCTTGTTTGCGGCCAATGCCGCTGCAAACGCGGCTATTTCGGCGGCCGACGCGACAACGACCGGAACCCCTCTGCAACAACTGGCGACGCCTATAACAGTAACCCCCACCATAGCAGCCGCTGCCGTTGCAGGTACTGCTCCCAGCACATACGGCGGTTGCACAGGGCAGTCGAGTTATAAAATACGGCTCGGCTTCACGCTGAAATAAGGTTCGGTTGTTTGATTAAGGATCAAGCGGGAAGCCTCGGCTTCCCGCTTTTTCTTTGCCTTTCTCATAGAAACGGCTTCCAGCCGCGACCCTTTGCCCCCCTCCCGCACCGGCGTCATACCAACGCCCCTAACGAATGACTCATAGAGCGGACAAGAAAAAGCCCTCCCCCTCTCTCATGTTCGCAGTCAAGGGAAAAAGCGTGGGGATTCGTTAACCTGTATGGTGACAGGTTTTAGGAAAAAGTATAGGCTGGCAAACAAGGTGAAAGAGCTGGGTACAAAGGCGTCGTGTGATCAATCTCTC
>JARLJD010000175.1 GCA_031291395.1 Alphaproteobacteria bacterium
GAGAGATTGATCACACGACGCCTTTGTACCCAGCTCTTTCACCTTGTTTGCCAGCCTATACTTTTTCCTAAAACCTGTCACCATACAGGTTAACGAATCCCCACGCTTTTTCCCTTGACTGCGAACATGAGAGAGGGGGAGAGGGAATCCTGTCGGTTTTGTGGCATCGCTGTATTTTAATCATCTTTGTATTTGGGCTTTTTTTTACCATTCAGCCTTCTATACTCGCCCAACTTCTCTTTTTGATGGCTCCCCATGCCCGCCTATTTCCTCCGCCGTCTGCTTCTGATCATCCCGACGTTGTTCGGGATTATGGTGCTGAACTTTTTGATCGTTCAGGCCGCCCCGGGCGGGCCGATCGAACAGATCGTCGCAAGGCTGCACGGCACTGCTGTCTCTGCCACCGCGCGGGTCGGCGGGTCGGGGGCGGGCGAGACGGCGGCGCCCGTGGGACAGGCGATGAACGCTGGCAACGAATCCGCCTCCTCGCGCTACCCGGGCGCGCAAGGCGTCGATCCCGAACTGATCAAGCAGCTGGAGCATCAGTTCGGTTTCGATCAGCCGCTTTATAAACGTTTCCTGACGATGATGGGGCATTACATCCGTTTCGATTTCGGCACTTCCTATTTCCGCGACGAAAGCGTGTTTCGTCTGGTCGTCAGCAAAATGCCGGTGTCGATTTCGCTGGGTCTGTGGACGACCTTGATCGTTTATCTGATTTCCATTCCGCTTGGCATCCGCAAAGCGGTCATGGACGGCACGCCCTTCGACATGTGGAGCAGCGCCGCGATCATTGCCGGTTACGCCATTCCCAGCTTTCTGTTCGCCGTTTTGCTGATCGTCGTTTTCGCGGGCGGGCGTTATCTGGATTGGTTCCCGTTGCGCGGTCTGACCTCGGACACATGGAGCGATATGGATTGGCCGCACCGCATCCTTGATTATTTCTGGCACATCGCGCTGCCTGTCACGGCTCTGGTCATCAGCGGCTTTGCCAGCCTGACGATGCTGACGAAAAATTCGTTTCTGGACGAGATCAACAAACAATATGTCCTGACCGCCCGCGCCAAAGGCCTGACGGAAAATCGCGTCCTTTACGGGCATGTGTTCCGCAACGCGATGCTGATCGTCATTTCGGGCTTTCCCAGCGCGTTCATTTCCATTCTTTTTACGGGATCGCTTTTGATCGAGGTGATTTTCTCGCTCGACGGCATGGGATTGCTGGGCTTTGAATCCGCGATCAACCGCGATTATCCCGTCATGTTCGGCACGCTTTTTTTCTTCACGCTTCTGGGCTTGGTCATGAATATTCTGGGCGATCTGGCCTATGTCCTGACCGACCCGCGCATTGATTTTGAAACGCGCGAGGGGTGAGATGAAAGCCAAACTTTCCTGCCACCGCGGCGACGCTTGCGTGATGGGCGTCAACGAATCCCATGTGCGCGGGATTTTGGCGGCTTCGGACAAACCCATGACCGCCTATGACATTATCCCGATACTCTCGCAAAAACTGAAACATCCCGTCGCGCCCACCACCGTCTACCGCGCCCTGAACCACCTGACGGCGCACGGAATCGTCACGCGCATCGAAAGCCGCAACGCCTATGTGTTGTGCCAACATCCGCAAGAATCGCACGATTGCCTGTTCTTCATCTGCCGCGTCTGCGGCGCGGCGACCGAGGCTCCCGACACCAAAATCAGCCGCCTGTTGCGCAAGGAAGCCGAGGCGCTGGGCTTCGACGTCAGCCGACAGATTCTGGAGATTGTCGGGCTGTGCAAAAAATGCGCGAAGCAGGGGTCTGCGCATTGAAAACTTTCGCCTTGACTTAAGGCGCCGGCCTCCCTTAAATGTTATAACATAACATTTTGGAGTCTTCCTCATGAACCGCCTCCCGCTCATTCTCCTTGCCCTTCTTCTTTCCTCTCCCGCATGGGCCGCTTCAGCCACGGTTGACGGGACGCTGCGCGGCAAAAACGGCGCGCCTTTGGCGGACACAGAGGTCGAATTGCAGGACGGGCAGGGCAAGATCGTCGGAAAAACCTCCACCGACGCGAAAGGCCGCTACACATTTAACGACATCGCGCAGGGAAGCTATGTCCTGCAAGCGGTGCGGAAAAACGCGGTGCTGGGTTCGACCCATCTTTCGGTTGCGGACTCCGCCCCCGCGCATAAAAACCTCGATCTCGCGGAGGCGCAGACGCTGAACGTCGTTATCGGCCAGAGACGCGCTGAAATGCGCAACAGCCTGTCGCCGACGACGGGGACTTCCGCCTATAAACTCGACGCGCAAGCGATCGCGGCCTTGCCGCAAGGGGACGACACCTCGCTGAACAAAATCATGCTTCAGGCGCCGGGCGTGGCCGAAGATTCCGCGGCCAGCGGCAATCTGCATATCCGCGGCGAGCACGGCAATGTCCAATATCGCCTCAACGGCATCCTTTTGCCCGACGGCATCAGCGGCTTCGGCGACACGATCGACCCGCACATCGTCGAAAGTGCGACCTTGCTGGACGGCGCTTTGCCCGCGCAATACGGATTCCATACCGCGGGCGTTGTGGACATCGACACCAAAACCGGTTTTGTGAACGGCGGCACGGCGACAATGACGGTTGGCAGCAACGGCACGATCCAGCCTTCGATCAGCTATGGCGGCACGGCGGGCAGCGCTGATTACTTTATAGCATCCAGCCATCTGTCCTCCGATCTCGGCATCGAAAATCCGACGTCTTCGGCGAACGCCATTCACGACCACACTGAACAGAACAAGCAGTTCGGCTATGCGTCCTATATGATCAATCCAATGCAGCGCGCGGAAGTCGTCGCCGGAAATTCGATCAGTTATTACCAGATTCCGAACAACCCGGGCCAATCGCCGTTTCAATTAAACGGAGTCAACGCCGCCAATCCCTCAAACCTTACCTCCGCCAGCCTCAACGAACGCCAGTTTGAAAGCAATCAATACGCGACCGGCGCGTGGCAAGGCGAGAACGACGGCGTCACGGTGCAAATCGCGCCCTTCATCCGCAATTCGGAAACGCATTTCCGCCCCGACACCACCGGCGATCTTCTGTTCGACGGTCTGGCGTCCGACGTGCAATATACGGATCTGGCGACAGGCTTGCAGAACGACAACAGTTGGCGCGTCAATGCGGAACATACGCTGCGCGCCGGATTTTCCGCGCAGAACGATCATGTGCAAAACGACACTGCGTCCGAAGCCTATCTGACCGACGCCAGCGGCAATTTTATCCCCAGCGGCAGCGGCGACGCCGTATCGCAGCCTATCGTCAACGACCATACAAAGGACGGCCAGCTTTACGGGCTTTACCTGCAAGACGAATGGAAGCTGACCGACAGGCTGACGATGAATTACGGCGCGCGTTTCGACGATATGGAGCAATATGTCAGCGCGAACCAACTCAGCCCGCGCCTCGGGTTCGTTTACAAAGCGACCGATACCACGACGCTGCACGCTGGCTATGCGCGTTATTTCACGCCGCCGCCGATGGAGCTTGTCTCGAACGGCGACATCGCGGCTTTCGCCGGAACCTCGGCAGCGCCCGCCGAGACGCAAAACGACGCCGTCAAGCCCGAGCGTTCGCATAATTTCGACATCGGCGCGACGCAGAAACTCGGCGAGCGGTGGCAGGTCGGCCTCGACGGCTATTATAAATTGGTGCATGACCTGCTCGACGAAGGCCAATTCGGCCCCGCGCTGATTTTGACTCCGTTCAATTACCAGCGCGGTTATATCTATGGCAGCGAACTCACCGCGAATTACACGGGGGAAAAACTCAAAGCCTACGGCAATCTCGCCTTCTCGCGCGCGATGGGCGAGAACATCGTCTCCTCGCAATTCAATTTCTCCGATCCGGACGAGCTTGCCTATATCAGCGATCACTACGTCCATCTCGACCACGACCAGACCTTTACCGCTTCGGCGGGCGCGAGTTATGACGTGCGCGAAGGGACGACTTTAGGCCTCGACATGATCTCCGGCAGCGGGCTGCGCGACGGCTTCGCCAACACCAGCCACCTGCCCGCCTATGCCACTTTCAACGCCAGCGTCGAGCAGAAGCTCAACTTATTCCCGCACGACGAAACAGCCGTCCGCCTGAGCGTCGTCAACCTTATGGACAGCGCCTACGAACTGCGCAGCGGCACAGGCATAGGGGTAGGCGCCCCCCAATGGGGCGCAAGGCGCGGGGTGTTCGTGTCGGTGGCGCAGAAGTTTTAAGCGTTCGTCATGAAATAACAGCGTTGTTCGGTAGCGCGGGGTTCCACCCCCGCGCATTCTCCGCAAAAAAAACAAGCTGGGTGTTTGTGAAGAGAGCGCGGGGGTGGAACCCCGCGCTACCGAACAACACGATTATTTCATGACATGGTCAAGCGACGTCGCGCGAAGCCGCGCGTCGATCCTGCTCAAGATTGGCCACGATGTTTTCCCCATAAAACACACGGCACGCAGCGCAGGCGAAAGCCGAAGCAATGCCTGTGGCAAGAATTTGAAACACAACGTCGACAACAGGTATTTTCACGCTCTCAACAATAAAATGCGGCATAAAGAACATCAGCCCCAACATCGCGAAATTCGCCAACAGCCGCCAGAATTTTCCCTTGGTCAAATGATAGCTGGTCGCGATCGGCAAGGTTATTCCGCTGGCCGCTAGCGGAGCGACGAAAAACATCCTTATCTCTATCCAGATACCGAGAAATAAGCCAATAGCGATTAAAACGTAAACTCTTGTGAGAACCAGTGAAAGAACACCCGCTTCTACGAAATCCAGAAAAATATTATAAACAAAAACCCGCCCCAATAATCTCGAATTCTGGCGAATGGGTTTGGAAAGCGGTTCTTGTTCCAGAAAACAAATAACGAAAAAACTTCCCAGCGCGACGAGAACAAGCAGCCTGACAATATCCCAAACAACGCCCCCCTGAAAACGATCGGACAGATAATCCACAAAAAGAAGGAAGACGGCAACGCCGCCGCCGACCGCAAGCCACGACCGCCAATAGGAAAAAAACAGCCTCACGCCCTCGATCCACAAGCCGTCGAGAAGAAAGCCCCAGATTTTTTCCTTCGTCTCCCGAAACTTTTCCATCGCCTTCGCCAGCGGTTGCAGGGTACCTCCCACAGATTATGCGAAGCGACGCATTAAGATATGGTAAAAAGCCCCCTCAAACAAAGCGGCGCTGATAACCCCTCTCCGCCCGCTCTTCGCGGGGGGAGAGGGGAGGGACAGAACGTCGAACAAGCACCATAGAACGAAAGGGGTGAGGTGGGTGGCGAAAGCTATTCACGTCTTCCACCACCCACCTCACCCCCTCCAACGTTTTGCTCTTGCTGAACTTTCTGTATCCCCCCCTCTCCCCCCGCGAAGAGCGGGCGGAGAGGGGCAACAAGCGCCGCTCTGCTTGGAAGGCAACCTCAAGCCTTGTTTATTTCTTTCTTCCCAAATGATGCGCGAGCAAGAGCCGCATGACCTCGCTATCTAGCGAAAGCGGGACTTTCTCGCCCCCTGTCACCCAGCTGAACAATTCCAGATCCTCCAGCCGCAAAATTGCTTCATACTGATCCATCTGCGCGCGCGTGAAGCCGGGCACAAAGGCGTCGGCAAAGCCGCCCATCAGCAAATCCATCTCATGTGTGCCGCGACGCCAACTGCGAAAACGCAAGCGCTGACGGCGTGTTTGATCATCCATTGCAACATTTCCAAATACGAATAAAGCTTTATAATAAACCAAACCCCAACGCCAGACATCATGCGTCCGCCTGTCCTCTATCCTCTGTTCGCAAGCCTTACCTCCCTGCGCGGCATCGGGGCGCGGATGGGGGCGTTTTACAAAAAGCTGTGCGGCGTTTGTGTCGTCGATTTGCTGTGGCATTTGCCGAGCGGCGTCATCGACCGCAGCTATGCCCCGCAGTTGAAATACGCCGACAGGGATCGCGTCGCGACCGTGACCGTGAAAATAACAGAACACAACCCGCCCTCGCGCCCCTCCCTGCCCTATCGCATCGTGGGCGAGGACGAAACCGACCAGATCGTGCTGACTTATTTCAACGTCAAAAACGATTATCTGACCAAAATCTATCCCACCGACCGTTATGTGACCGTCAGCGGCCTTTTGGAACGCTATCGCGCGATGTGGGTGATGAACCACCCCGATTACGCGGTCTTTGCCGAAAACAAGGACGAGATTCCGAAGTTCGAGCCTGTCTATCCCCTGACGGCGGGACTGACCAACAAGATGCTGCGCAAAACCATCGCGCAGGCGTTGGAACGTGTGCCGGATTTGCCCGAATGGCACGACCCGTCTTTATTGGCGCGGGAAAAATGGCCGACATGGAAAAAGGCGGTGTTGGCGGCGCACAATCCCACGCCCGTGTTTTCCGGCGATACCAGCGAAAATAAATCCCTGCGCCGCTTGGCTTATGACGAATTGCTGGCGGATCAGCTGTCTTTGTCGATCATTCGCGCGCACCACAAAAACAGCAAAGGCCGCAGCTTCGCGGGGACGGGGGCGTTGACGAATCAACTGGAATCCGCGCTGCCTTTCGCGCTGACAGCGGGACAGAAACAGGCAATCGCCGAAATAACCGCCGATATGAAAACGTCCAAACGCATGCTGCGCTTGCTGCAAGGCGATGTCGGCGCGGGGAAAACGATCGTCGCGCTTTGGGCGATGCTGCAAGCGGCGGAATCCGGCGCGCAGGCCGCCCTTATGGCGCCGACGGAAATTCTCGCCAAACAGCATCACGCCAAATTGTCGCAATTCCTGCAACCGCTCGGCATCGAGATCGGTTTGCTGGTCGGGCGCGGACGCGGCGGCAATCGGCAACAGACGCTTGATGCTCTGGCCAGCGGCGCGCTCAAACTCGTCGTCGGCACGCATGCCTTGTTCCAGCAAGACATCGCCTTTCACGATCTGGGATTGGCCGTTATCGACGAACAGCATCGGTTCGGAGTCAATCAACGTTTGCTTCTTTCGGACAAAGGCCGCGGCGTCGATATTCTGGCGATGACCGCGACCCCCATTCCGCGCACGCTGACGCTTACCGCCTATGGCGATATGGACGTCTCGCGCCTTCTCGACAAACCGGCAGGGCGGCAGAGAATTGACACCAGCCTGATCGATATGACGCGGCTTCATGAAGTCATAGCGGGAGCCAAACGCCAGATCGACAAAGGCGCGCAAATTTATTGGGTCTGCCCGTTGATCGAAGAATCGGAAACCGTCGATCTGGCCAACGCCGTGCAGCGCGCCGAGCTTTTAAGCCGCCAATTCGACCAGGGACTCCCCCTCCCCTTGAGAGCCTGCCCCGCACTTGATGCGGGGGAGGGGGTAGGGGGTGGGGGAGAGCGAACAGGAGCGATGTCTGAAATCCCAAAAACAGCTTTTGCGGAACCACCCCCCTCCCCTACCCCTCCCCTCAAGGGGGAGGGGAGTCATAACATCGTCGGCCTGATGCACGGACGATTGAGAACCGAGGACAAAGACCGCGTGATGCAGGATTTTGTGGACGGAAAAATTAAACTCCTCGTCGCCACCACCGTGATCGAAGTCGGCGTCGACGTGCCGCAAGCCAGCGTCATGATCGTCGAACATGCCGAACGTTTCGGGCTTGCCCAGTTGCATCAACTGCGCGGCCGCGTCGGGCGAGGCGCGGAAAAGTCCCATTGCCTCCTGCTCTATCAATCCCCCCTCGGCGAGGTCGCCAAAGCGCGCCTCAAAATGCTGCGCGAAACGGAGGACGGATTTTTGATCGCCGAGGAAGATTTGCGCCTGCGCGGCGCGGGCGAGCTGCTTGGCACCAAACAAAGCGGCCTGCGCGAATTCCGCCTCGCCGATCTGGAGCGCGACAAGGATTTGCTCGACACGGCTCACGCCGACGCCGCCCTCATTCTCTCCCGCGACCCGCGCTTGGAATCCGACCGAGGCAAAGCCCTGCGCACCCTCCTCTACCTCTTCAACCGCGACGCCGCCGTGCCGTTGTTGCGGGCGGGGTAAAAAACATGGGCAACTGCGGTTCCAATTGTATCCCCGCAGGACTCTTGCAGCGCAGACGCGCGGCGATGGATTCCCGCTTTCCGCCTTCGCCAAGAGGCTGCGGCGCGGCATGGAAACACAAGGACGCGTCGTAGCGTAGCGAAGACGGTTGCGGAAATGACGACTATTTTACCATAAAATCAATCAGTTATGATGTATTGTCGTGTGGCTTTGGCGGAGCGGTATTTGTCTTATGCCTTGTCCACGATTATGGATCGCGCTTTGCCCGACGTGCGCGACCCGAACGCCAGCCGATGCCGGGGGTTTATGCGGGGCTGGCCTCGCTGTTGGCTTTGCAAGACGAAGATTTATGGGCGCCCGTTTACGTTAAATGGGAGATAAGCTTGCTGCAGGCTTTAGGCTACGGCCTCGACCTGACCCGCTGCGCCGCCAGCGGCGATACGGAAAATCTGGCCTATATCAACCCGCGCACAGGCCGCGCGGTATCGCTTGACGCCGGAAAACCTTACCACGACAAATTGTTCCCCCTGCCCGCCTTTCTTCTGGGCGGCGGGGAATGGCCAGCCGCGGATATTTTGCAAGGCTTGGAAATGACCGGCCATTTCCTGTCGCGCCACGTCTTCGCCAACCCGCATTCGCGCCTATTGATTCCGCGCGACGGGGATTTGCCGCAAGCGAGACAGAGGTTGGCGGACTATTACAGGAAAGAAGCGGAAAACGCTGCGGCGTAGGGAGTTTTGATTATCTACCAATGTGGATTCCCTGTGTCGGGGCGCTCCTGTTTTGATTTGGCCTTAAAGCAACTTCAATAGAGGAAACCGGCCCCCCAATTATGGCGGGAATATCCTTTATGGGTTCGATACGCGCGCCCCAACGGCTGTGGATTTCTCTTCTCTTGTCGAGCGGTAGAAAATCGTCGTTACCTTTGATCCCTAAATCCGTAGCCTCTGCAGCGATGATGACATCAAAACCGGCTTTGACGAGATCGTGAGCGGTTTCGCTTACGCAGTAGCCGTTCCTCGCTTCTTCTCCGGCTTCGAACAGGCCGCAAAGAATGACGCCGGAGTAACCGTTGGTTTTCAGCCATTTGGCGATCGCCTTTTCCTGGTAGGCCGAATAATTTTTTTTGACGGCAAACAGCGCGTCGGGCGGCAAATCGAAATCTACAGCTTCCAAACCGTTGTTCCTTGCCAAACGCGTTTTCAATTTCGGCGGTATAGCTTCGAACAATTCAACCCCCTTCTGCAAAGGAACGAAGGTTTCAGAATGGGCAAAGTAAACCGTCGGAATGTTCAGAGGCTTCAGTCTATCAACCAGAATGGCTATATTCCCTTTCAGGGCACCCCAATTTTCGTCGCTCCAATAGCGCGAACGTTTATAGCATTTTTCAAAATCGAGGCAAAAAACAACGTATTTCATCTATTCAATGGGGGTTTTTTAACATTTGCGAAACGATTCATTTTATCCTGTTTTTCTAAAGATCCCGTTAAATTTTCGCTGTCAAAACCCTTTCGCCGACTCAAATTTGCTGATAACACCCCCGCATGACTAAAACATCATCGAAAAACACGCCCCCGCCTCCGCAAGATATTCTCGACAAGCCTTTGCGCGAGGCTTTGGCGGAGCGGTATTTGTCTTATGCCTTGTCCACGATTATGGATCGCGCGTTGCCCGACGTGCGCGACGGGATGAAGCCTGTGCATCGGCGGTTGATGTTCGCGATGCGCAGCCTGAAGCTCGACCCCAATTTGCCGCCCAAGAAATCGGCGCGCGTGGTCGGCGACGTCATCGGCAAATTCCATCCCCACGGCGACACCGCCGTTTACGACGCAATGGTGCGTATGGCGCAGGATTTCAGCCAGCGTTATCCCTTGGTCGAAGGCCAAGGCAATTTCGGCAATATCGACGGCGATAACCCCGCCGCGATGCGTTACACCGAAGCGCGATTGACCGAGGTCGCGCTGTTGCTTTTGGAAGGCATCGACGAAGACGCGGTCGATTTCCGCCCGACTTATGACGGCAGCGAAAGCGAGCCTGTCGTTCTGCCCGCCGCTTTCCCGAATTTGCTGGCGAACGGGACGAACGGAATCGCAGTCGGCATGGCAACCAGCATTCCGCCGCATAACGTCGCCGAACTGTGCGACGCTTTGCGTTATTTAATTGGCACGCCCAATGCCGGAATCGAAAAACTGGTCGGCTTTATCCCGGGCCCCGATTTCCCGACCGGCGGCGAGTTGGTCGAAAGCCGTGAATCGATTATCGAGTCCTACCGCACGGGCAAAGGCTCGTTCCGCCTGCGCGCCAAATGGCACAAGGAAGAATTGCGTCAGGGCATGTGGCAAATCGTCGTCACCGAAATTCCCTTTCAAGTTCAGAAATCGCGCCTGATCGAGAAAATGGCGGAGTTGCTGCAAGCGCGCAAGCTGCCGCTGCTTGACGACGTGACGGACGAGAGCGCCGACGATGTGCGCGTGGTGCTGACTCCCAAAAGCCGCAATGTCGATCCCGCCGTGCTGATGGAATCCGTTTTCCGCCAGTGCGATCTGGAAACGCGCATCGGGCTGAACATGAACATCCTCGACAAGGATTGCGTGCCGCGCGTGATGAATTTGCGCGAGGTGTTGCGCTGCTATCTCGACCACCGGCAGGATGTTTTGATCCGGCGTTCGCGTTATCAACTAGCGCAGATCGAGACGCGGCTGGAAGTCCTCGGCGGCTATCTGATCGCGTTTTTGAATCTCGACAAAGTTATCAAGATTATCCGCACCGAGGACGAGCCGAAGCCCGTTTTGATGAAAACGTTCGCGTTGACCGACGCGCAGGCCGAGGCGATTTTAAACATGCGCTTGCGCTCGCTGCGCAAGCTGGAAGAAATGCAGATCAAGGGCGAGCAGAAAGAACTTGCCGCCAAACAGGCGGGGCTGAAAAAACTTTTGGCGAACGAGGAGTTGCGCTGGCAGCGCATCGACGGCGAGTTGGCCGAATTGAAAAAACGTTTCGGCAAGAACACGCCTCTGGGCGCGCGGCGCACGTTGATCGGCGAAGCTCCAGCGGAACTTCAGGTTCCGATCGAAGCCGTGATCGAGCGCGAAAGCATCACGATCGTTTTCTCGTCCAAAGGCTGGATCCGCGCCCTGCGCGGGCATATCGCGGGCGACGCGGCGCAGCGCGGGGCGATTAAATACAAGGAAGGCGACGAGGAAGGCTTTGTGTTGGACGCCGAAACGACGGATAAAATCCTGCTGTTCGGCAGCAACGGACGCTTCTATACGCTGTCCGGCGACAAGCTTCCGACAGGACGCGGCTTTGGCGAGCCGGTGCGGTTGATGATCGATTTGCCGAACGAGGCCGAGATTATCGGCATGACGTTGTATGCGCCGGAACAGAAATTCGTGGTCGCGGCGGCAGATGGGCGCGGCTTTATCGTCAAGACCGAGGACGTGCTGGCGCAGACCAAAAACGGCAAGCAGATTCTGAATGTCGATAGCGCCACCAAAGCCGTCGCTTTCGCTCCTGTTTGCGGAGATACGATCGCCGTCATCGGCACCAACCGCAAATTGCTTTTGTTCCCCGCCAGCGAATTGCCGGAAATGGCGCGCGGGCGCGGCGTGATCCTGCAGAAATACAGCGGCGGCCAGTTGTCGGATGTCAAGACGTTCAACTGGAAAGAAGGGTTGACGTGGCAATCGGGCGACCGCACCCGCACCGAAACCGATCTGCGCAACTGGAAAGGCGACCGCGCGCAAGCGGGGAAACTGGCGCCGAATGGGTTTAACCGGAGCAATAGGTTTTGAGGAATATTGTTATGCTTCAGTCTGTTACGCCGAATTCCGACCCACAATCCTATGCACGTCCTGTTAACTCTTGCTCAAAATAATATGCCGCTCACGGCCAAAAGACGTTACGAAAGTATTTTTTGCATGTTATAATGCGAGCTGTAGATTGTCGGTGTTCGAAAAGCCACCGACTGATTATATTGTATTAAATTAAGACATAATGGATAAATCCATGTTTTCAGACGATCATTACGAAACTCTGGGCGTATCGCCCGATGCTTCCGGGCAGGAAATCAAGAAAGCCTATCGCAGGCTAGCCCTGCAAGATCACCCAGATCGCAATCCGGGTAATCCAGAAGCCGAGGAAAGATTTAAAAAGTATAATAACGCTTATGAAGTATTGGGGTCTTATAAAAGAGAAGCTTATGATCGCGTGCGTATGGCTTTTAGATCGGCAGGCGCACAGTCAACTGCCCCCACCCCCTCAACAGCCCTTAAAATAGAAGGAGTAGATTTAGGCAAGATAATAGTTGCGGCATTAGAAAAATTTGACCTCTGGTATTCGCATGATGCCTTTTTTTCCAAAAATATTTTGGATGAACTGTTCCTTGACATTACTAAATACAAACCAAACTCTATAGGCATTGTAAGTTTTTCTCACCTTTGCGTCTTTGCACAAAGACGCGGTGAGATGAAGCCTGTGAGAGATTTCTTTGAAAAAATTGTTGAAAAGTATGCCGACGATGCCGACTCCCGATGCATGGATGTTATGATTCACTACATGAAACAATCGGGCAACAATCTGCTTGCACCATACGAACGTTCGTCTCTAAGCTGTTGCTTTTATAGTCAAGATTGTGAGAAGGACTTTTCTAGTCCTGGCCTTATAATACCACGTCGATATGCTACCACTCCTGACTGGAGAGTGGGAGTTGCTGCAACGTTTGTCAAAAAAAGACCAGACTTGGCGGTCGACGCATTGGGTACAATTGCCAACAGGATATTTAATGATTCTATGCGACTTGGTGATTTGGTCGAGCCGATCATGAGCGCGCTTCCCAAACAGCCCGACGAGAATACAAACAAAAAATTAATGGCCGAGGCCAGTATTTTTGTGACGCAACTATGTCGCCAAACCTACAGGGGTATCAAAGAAGCCAATTGTCGCGACCTGTTGTGCGGCCATATTAGAGAAATTACTAAGGATAGGCCTTCTCTCGCAGGCCATTTTATTGAGCAAGTCGAACAATTTCATCAGGATCTTTTGCACAAACACAAAATGAGCCCCTATGAAACCAAAGGTGTTTCCGATCTTGTAAAATTTTTGCGCGCAACAAAACAAGCGGATCAACCATTGGCAATTGAAGCGCAAAGGTGTCTGCCCTCATAGAAATGTATGTGGCTTAACCCCCGTCACCAAATAATTCACCCCCACCGCGCCTTGGCGCAGATGGAACGCGTCGCGCAACGGATCATACTTTATGCCGGTGATGTCGATTGCGGAAAGTCCTGCTTTTTCCAGATGCGCGACAAGTTCCGAAGGCCGCAAAAATTTGCGCCAGTCGTGCGTTCCGGGGGGTACCCAACGCAAAATGTATTCCGCGGCGACGATGCCCAGCAGATAGCTTTTCATCGTGCGGTTGACGGTCGAGAGAATAAGAATGCCTTCAGGCTTCAGCAAGGCCTGCGCGCTGCGCAGCAGAGAGCCGATATCCGCGGCATGTTCGACGATTTCCAGCGCGGTGACGATGTCGAAGGCCTTCGGGGAAGAAAGCGCGAGAGTCTCAACGCTGCCGCACATATAAGTTATGTTAAGCCCCTGCTCTTTTGCATGGGCTTTGGCCGCCGCTATCGCCTCGCTTGAGGCGTCGATTCCGGTTACCTTCGCGCCAAGACGCGCCAAAGGCTCGCTCATCAAGCCGCCGCCGCAGCCGATGTCGAGAACCGACAATCCTTTGAACGGCTTGCCTTCAGGCTTGCGCTTAAAATGTTCGCAAACTGTCTCGCGAATATAATCCAGCCGCGCCGGATTGAGTTTATGCAAAGGACTCCAAACGCCTTTGGGATCCCACCATTCTTGCGCGTGGCGGGAAAAGCGGGCGATTTCGTCGGGGTCGATGCTGGACATGGGGGACTAAAGACGGGGATCAGGGGGCAAATGACAAGAAGGAGTTAAATCCTTAAATCCGATTTTGTCGAATCCGTTTTTGTGCTATGCAACATAAATCTTGTAATCTCTTTCATTTGTCATCTGACTCCTATGTCCCTTATTGTCATGAAATTCGGCGGGACTTCCGTCGGCGATATCGAACGTATAAAAAACGCGGCGGCAAAGGTTGCAGCCGAAATCCAGCGCGGGCATAAAGTCGCGGTTGTGGTTTCCGCTATGTCGGGGGTGACCGACCAGTTGATCGGTTATTGCCGCGCGATCACGCCGCGCTATGACCAGCGCGAACACGACGCCGTCGTGGCCACGGGCGAGCAAGTGACCTCCGGCCTTATGGCGCTCGCTTTGCAACAACGCGGGTTGAACGCGCGGTCGTGGCAAGGCTGGCAGGTGGGGTTATATACCGACAAGGCTCACGCCAAGGCGCGCATCGTCGATATCGACGCCAAAGCCTTGCGCGCCAGCATCGATGATTTTGAGATCGGCGTCGTGGCCGGTTTTCAGGGCGTGACCGAGGACGAACGCATCACAACGCTGGGACGCGGCGGTTCGGATACCTCGGCGGTCGCGCTGGCGGTCGCGCTGCAAGCCGACCGCTGCGACATCTATACCGATGTCGACGGCGTCTATACCGCCGATCCGCGCATCGTCACCGCCGCGCGCAAAATGCCGCGCGTGTCTTACGAGGAAATGCTGGAGCTGGCCTCGTTGGGCGCGAAAGTGCTGCAAGTGCGTTCGGTCGAAATGGCAATGCGGTATCGCATGCCGGTTCAGGTTCTATCCACATTCGCCAACGAAATCGGCAGCGATTTGCCGGGAACTTTGGTCACCGAAGGGAACGAAAAAATGGAAACAAACACCGTCACGGGCATCGCCCACACGCGCGACGAAGCTAAAATCACTTTGGTCAAAGTAGCAGATAAACCGGGAGTCGCCGCACATATTTTCGTGCCGCTGGCGCGCGCGGGAATCAACGTCGATATGATCGTGCAATCGGCCTCCGACGACGGCGTTTCGACCGACGTTTCCTTTACCGTAGGCAAGGCCGATTTCGAGCGCGCCCTTAGGGTGCTGGAGGACGAGAAGGCCGCGATCGGCTATGATCGGCTGGTGTCGGTCAAGAACGTCACCAAAATCTCGCTGGTCGGCATCGGCATGCGCAGCCACGCGGGCGTCGCGGCTACGATGTTCGAAACGCTGGCCGAAAAAGGCATTAACATCATGGTGATCGAAACATCGGAAATCAACACCTCTGTCCTGATCGCCGACGAATACACGGAACTGGCGCTGAGGGCGCTGCATGCGGCTTATGGGTTGGATGGGGGTTAATTATAGAACGTAATCACCGTCTGTTTTCATCCGGGCTGGGCGCAAACCGATATGGGCAGCAAAGGCGCGGATTTGACGCCGGAGCAAAGCGTCGGTTATATGCGGCAGACTATTTCCGGTTTGACGCTGGAAAATTCCGGTCAATTTCCATAGTACTCGACTCGCATTTAAAGCCCCATATTTAGCAGGGGTTTCAAAGGCAAGCGTGGAGAAAAAAGCTGGTGGAGAAAAGCGAATAGCCGGTCAAGATTGGCCGTAGCAAAGATTTTTCGCAAACCATGGAGGC
>JARLJD010000176.1 GCA_031291395.1 Alphaproteobacteria bacterium
CTCGCCAATAAAACGCGCAGATTTACCATTGGCATGCCAATGGTAAATCTTTACTCTTTCTTCCGCAGAAAGCTGATTATACTTGGTTCCCATCGCGCAGACACCCTATCATGGTGTTGCACTTGTTGTGTGAACCTGCCGTATCCAGATTGAAATCTAATGTCCCGATGTTGCCGCAAATGCAGATGTTTCCCATGACGACAAACATCGTCGCTGCAAAAAGAAAAAGTTTTCAATCTGGATTCCGGCTATCGCCGGAATGACGACCGCTTTGACACGAACCGTTCGGAACCCTCATGCTCTCCTTCTCCCTCGTCACCCCGCCCGCCGTCGAACCCGTCCTGCTGGCCGACGCCAAGCAACAGGCGCGGATCGACACGACCGCCGACGATGCTTTGGTCGCGAACCTCATCACCGGCGCGAGGCAATGGGCGGAAAAATACACAGGCCGAGCCTTCATCACGCAAACGTGGCAACTGGCGATCGACCTGTTGCCCGGCGCGGGCGAAAAATGGTGGGACGGCGAACGGCAAGGGCCAATCACGGGACTCGACGCCGTCAATTATATCAGCCTGCCCCGCGCGCCCTTGCAAAGCGTCACGAGCGTCCAGTATTTCGACAACACCGACACGCCGGCCGTCTGGCCGACAAGCAATTATTTCGTCGACACCGTGCGCGAACCCGGACGCCTCGCTCTGCGCCTCGGCTCCGTCTGGCCGGTGCCGGAACGCCTGACCAACGGCATCGTCATCACCTATGTCGCAGGTTACGGCAACGACGGCACGAGCGTCCCCGAGACAATCAAAACCGCGATCCGCCAACTCGTCGCGCACTGGTACGAACACCGCGGCGACGCCGCCACCGCCCCCAGCTCCCGCGGCGCCGTCATCATGCCGTCCGTTCCCGTGCCGCTGGTCATCCAAGCGTTATTGGATCCCTACCGCATTCGTTATTCCGGCGTTTAGAAGAAGGGGACACAATAAAGGGGACAGGATAAAAATGCGCCCGAACAGCCTCCGCCTGTATCTCCCGTCCTCTCCAGCGCATTTTTATCGTGTCCCCGTATTGTGTCCCCGCTGCCAAAGACCAAACCGAACCATACAACGGGTACACAATAAAAATGCGCTAGGAGCATTCGGTTTTTTGCTGAACAGCCAGTCAAAGCGCATTTTTATTATGTCCCCTCTTCTCTATTATTCAGGCGCATTATGAAAATCGGCAATCTCCGCAAACAAATCGCCCTACAGGCCGAACAGCAAACGCCCGACGGCGCGGGCGGCTATGCGCTGGCATGGACAACGCTGGCGACAGTGTGGGCTGACATATCTCCCGCAACCGGCAGGGAAGTCTATACCGCAGGGCATCTGGAAGGCCGCGTCACGCACAAAGTCACCATACGCTGGCGCAGCGATATAACGATCACAACCGACATGCGGCTTTTATACAACGCGCGAACGTTCAACATCCGCGCCGTGATGAATCAGGACGAAGCCAACCAATACGCCACGTTGCTGGTCGAGGAAGGAACAGCCACATGACCGACGCTCTTCTTTCCGTGCAGCAAGCCGTCACGAACGCTTTGTCCTCCAGCCTCGAAGTGCAAGCCGTTCTTGGACAAGTGCCGCAAATCTACGACCACGTTCCGCCCGGCGCGATTTTCCCTTACGTCGCCTTCGGCCCGACGCATGTCGAACCCTATGACACCAAAACCGAAACCGGTTTCGAGCAAATCGTCACGCTGAACATCTGGTCGCGCTACCGCGGCGGCAAAGAAACGCGCGATATTTTCCAAGCCCTCTACGACACGCTGCACCGCGCGCCCTTAACCGTCGCCGGAGAAGTCTTCCTCTCCAGCGAATTCCACAGCGCCGATTTTTCCCTCGACAGCGACGGCCTAACCTACCACGCCGCCGCGCGGTTCAGCATCGTGACGCAGAGCAGTTAAAGCACGGCATAAATTCTCATTGACAGAGCGGTGCCACTATTGATACCATTCCCGCATGTCGAAAATCGAAAAGCTTCTTGATCAGATAAGGCAAAAGCCTGAGAATACTCGATTTTCCGATTTGATTAAAGTTTGCGAAGCGTTCTTCGGCAAGCCGCGGCAGTCCGGCTCCAGCCACATGATTTTCAAAACGCCGTGGCCGGGCGATCCACGCGTAAACATTCAAAATTTCAAGGGCAAGGCCAAACCGTATCAGGTTCGGCAGGTTCTTATGGCGATCGACAAGATGAAGGAGCGCACATGAGCATCGACCATTACACTTACCGCGTTACGTGGTCTGCGGAAGACGCAAAGCATGTCGGGTTGTGCGCGGAGTTTCCGTCGCTGTCGTGGCTGGCTGCCACGCCGGAACGCGCGCTGAAAGGAATCCGGCAAGTCGTTGCCGAAGCCGCCGCCGACATGAAAAGCGCAGGCGAGCCGATTCCGGAACCTTTGGCCGAGAAACGCTATAGCGGCGCGTTCCGTATCCGCATCCCCTCGGAACTCCACCGCTCTTTGGCTATGCAAGCCGCCGAACAGGGCGTGAGTTTGAACAGACTGGCAAGCGCAAAACTGGCTGGCTAGGCGGGGCATCCTTTTTTAATTCAGAGCGATTGCTTGCTTCAACCTGTGGAGCGAGAGGAAAGACTCATGCGCAAACATTATTCCATCGACCAGCTTTCGACCGCGACTTCGCGACAGGCGCAGAGCGAGAGCGCGCGGATGCAAAGCGAGATCAGGAAATTGCGCGACAGTATTTCCGGCATGGCGATCAAAAACCCGAAGATCCGCGCCAGCCGCGCGAGAACCAAAAAAACGACAACCACGTCGATCTGGGCGGACATCGCCGACATCGGCGCGTACGAATTTATCGGCGGTTCAGCCAGCGCCGCGCAAAGCGCCAGCAATTCTCTGGCGATACTGGCGTTTGGCCAGCGCATTCGTTGAATGATCCCGTCATTCCCGCGAAAGCGGGAATCCATCGCCGCGCGTCTGCGCGGCATAAGAGTCCAGCGGCATTTCCATTTGACCCGCCGTTTGCCTTATTTGCTCGCTATCGCTCGCGATGGATTCCCGCTTTCGCGGGAATGACGGCGTGTTTTTATTCCTGACTTATAAAAAGGCTCCCCATGTGCTTCGATGAAATTGAACTGCCGCTTCGGGTCGGATTCGGCTCGAAGGGCGGGCCGAATTTTTCGACCGAAGTGGTCGTGATCGACAGCGGCTATGAACGCCGCAACCAGAACTGGGCGCAGGCAAGGCGCGTGTTCGACGCGAAAACAGGGGTCAGGTCGAGCGCCGACGCCGCGGCTTTGCTGAACTTTTTTCACGCCCGCGCAGGCCGCGCGCGCGGTTTCCGCCTGAAGGACTGGAGCGATTATTCCAGCGCGGCGGACAATCTGTCAGCGCCGACTTTTTCCGATCAAACAATCGCCACGGGCGACGGCACCACCGTCACGTTCCAACTCGTCAAAAATTACAGCAGCGGCGGCGTCACGCACACGCGCATCATCGCCAAGCCGGTGAGCGGCAGCGTCGTGATCGGCTTGGGCGGCGCCGCCCTGACAACAGGCTGGAGCGTCGATCCGACGACTGGACTCATAACTTTCGCAACCGCGCCCGCCAGCGGTCAAATGATCACAGCAGGTTTTCTGTTCGACGTACCCGCGCGTTTCGACACCGATTATCTGTCTTTATCCGCCGAAAATTACGTCGCCTATCAAGCCGATGTGCCGATTGTGGAAATCCGCGTGTAATTATGAAATCCATTTCTTCAACTCTACAAGCCCATCTCAACGGCGAGCTGACAACGCTTGCTTATTTGGTCAAGCTGACGCGCGCGGACGGAGTCGTCAAAGGCTTTACGACGCACGATCAAAATCTGACGATAGGCGACACAACCTATAACGCCGACGGTGCTTTGACGCCGAGCGCGATTGAAAGCCGCGCCGGATTGGCGGTCGATAATCTGGAAATCACCGGCATTCTCGACAGCGCCGACATCACAGACGCCGATATCGAAGCCGGTCTTTACGACTTCGCGCGCGTCGATGTTTACGCCTGCAACTGGGCTGATCTGACGCAAGGGGTGGTTCAATTAAGGCGCGGCTGGCTGGGGCAAGTCACGCGCGCCAACACGCATTATGTCGCCGAATTGCGCGGCCTGCATGATCTGTTGCAACGCCCCGTCGGCGATACCTACACGCCCGAATGCCGCTTTGATCTGGGCGACAGCCGTTGCGGCGTCGCCGTTGCGACAAAGGCGGGCAGCGTCACCTCCGTGACCGACAATGCGAATTTTTTCGACGCGGCGCAAACCGCCGCGACGGGCGTCTACAACTACGGCAAATTGACGTGGCTGACAGGCGCCAACGCCGGACAAAGCATGGAAGTCAAAAACTGGGACGGCACGCAACAGCTTTTCACTTTGTGGTTGCCGATGCCAAACATGATTTCAATAGGCGATACGTACAACGTCGCCCCCGGCTGCGACAAAAGATTCGCGACATGCCGCAACGTTTTTTCCAACGGCACGAATTTCGGCGGCTTTCCGTATGTGCCGGGGGTCGGGAATATTTTGCAGTATCCGGCGTGACATAAGAATCGTCATTCCCGCGAAAGCGGGAATCCATCTAAGGCGCGTCTGCGCCGATATAAATTACTGCGATTCAATCATAACCGCCGCTGGACTCTTATGCTCCCTTTCGCGGGAATGACGACTTGTCGAATTTTAATGGACAATAAAAATGACCAACAACATCCCCCTTATGATCGCCGCCGCGCGCGGGTGCAAGAACACGCCGTTTCATCATCAGGGGCGGCGCGTCGGCGTGGGGCTGGATTGCATCGGCCTCGTCATCGTCGCTTTGAAAGCGGCAGGCGTTCCCGTGCGCGACCGCAGCGATTACGGGCGGCGGCCGGACGGGAAAAGCCTGATCGCGGCTTTGCAAGACCACGGCGCTGTGCGCGTCGACGACATACAGGCCGGAGACATTCTGCTTTTCCGCTATGACGGCCAACCGCAACATGTCGCGCTGGCCACCAGCGATTCAACGATGATCCACAGCTTCGCTCCCGCCAACAGAGTCGTGGAAACGTCGATGGGGGATTATTGGCACCGGCGGCTCTGCGGCGTTTATCGGTTTCCCATTTAACATTGGTTCTTTGACACACAAACCGTCGGTCATAACCCCTCTCCGCCCGCGCTTGCGGGGGGAGAGGGGGGATACAAACATTCGAGCAAGAACAAAAGGTGGGATGGGGTGAGGTGGGTGGTTGAAAGCGTGAATACTCATCACCACCCACCTCACCCCTTTCGTTCTACAGCGCAAGTTCCGCGTTCTGTCCCTCCCCTCTCCCCCCGCAAGGGCGGGCGGAGAGGGGTTATGACCGCCTCTGGCTTAACAATAACAAACTGAAACGCTTCTATGGCCTCTGTCATCCTCCGCTCCGTCGGTTCTGCCGTCGGTAATATGCTTCTGCCCGGCATCGGCGGAGCTTTGCTTGGCGGGTATGCCAGCAGCGTTGGGGGGATTATCGACGGACAGTTGGGGATCGGGACGACCACCACCGGCCCGCGGCTTGAAAATCTTGCAGTGCAGGATTCGCGCTATGGCGCGGGTATTCCGATTATTTACGGCAACGCGCGCGTGGCGGGCAACGTCATCTGGTCGACGAATTTGATCGAGACGCAACACAACAACACCGTCGGCGGCAAAGGCGGCGGGATGGGCGGCGTCAGCGAAACGACCTATACCTACAGCGTGCATTGCGCGGTCGGGATTTGCGCAGGGCCGATTGCGGGCATCGCGACGGTTTGGGCCGATAGCACGATCATCTATCAAAACGGCGTGTGGACGCCGGGGCTTTTTGACGGCGTGACGATCTATACGGGCGGCGCGGGACAAGCGCCCGACAGTTTCATGCAATCGATTCTCGGCGCGGGCAACGTTCCCGCTTATGCCGGATTGGCCTATATCGTTTTCGATAATCTGCAACTGGCGAATTTCGGCAGCCGCTTGCCGAATCTGACGTTCGAGATTTCTCCCGCCACGACCACGAACGGGCCGTTGTGGAAGGGCAGCGTCAATGCCGCCATCTCTCAGCGCATTCA
The DNA here is from genome assembly GCA_031291395.1 of Alphaproteobacteria bacterium. Classification (GTDB taxonomy): domain Bacteria; phylum Pseudomonadota; class Alphaproteobacteria; order UBA9219; family UBA9219; genus CAIXLI01. Next base: position 6,099 of record JARLJD010000176.1, read on the forward strand.
AAGCATGCAAAGCGGCACGATGATGCCGATCGCGCTGGAGGGCAACGGCGCGACAGTGCAAACGGTTTTGGTCGGCGGTTATACCGCTGGAAGCGGCGCGGCGCAATTCACCGTAGCCGAATATGACGTGACGGAAAGCGCGCCCGCGTTGATGTCAACGGTCAGCAGCGCGAGCTTTACCTCGGCAATCCCCGCGGCGGATTCCTCGTGGGCTTTGTCGCCCGACGGACGGTTCATCGCGCTTTATCTGCAAAGCTCGGCCAATCCTTCGCATCATTTTGCGATTTACGACACGCAGTCGGCAAGCTTTGGCGCGATATACAGCGTCAATCTTTTAACCTCGTCTTCGGTTTACAAGCAAATCGCGTGGCTGGACGCGCAGCATTTCGTTATCGACGATAGCGTGGGCGGCGCAAGGGGGCTGCATGTTTTCGCGCGGGCGGGAACCGGCGTTATCGATCTGGGCTTCACCGCCTTGTGGGGCAGCGGCAGCGCGACGAGCACCTCGACATTCTACGGCGCGCAATTCACGCCTTATGCAGGCGGGCTTCTGGCCTATAACTGGATTTCGGGCAATCCGACCGTGTTGACGCTGCAAGCGCGAACGGTTGTGTGGCGCAATAACGCCTTGGCGCTGGGCGCTATACACAGCGTCGTCAGCGGATTGCCTTTGGGAACGGGCAGCGGCATGTCCGCGCGTTTTGTGCAAACCGCAAGCGGCGAGTGGACGCTGTTTTACAGCACCGTGCTTTATTATTACATGCTGTCGTTCGAGCCTTCCGCCACGTCCGCCGCCCTCACGCGGCCTTGGCAAAAGGTGACACTGGATACAGGCACCGGCACGACCAATTTTCCGGTTTTCTGGGGCGACCGTTTGTTGGTCGTGCGCGGCTCGACCGTCAGCGCAAACTATTTCCTGTCGGAAGTTTTGCTCGGCAGCGGCAGTTTTACGGTGTCGGTTGCCGATGCCGCGATTACCGGCGCTTTGGCCAGTTCGCCTTATTTCAACGCGATGCGGCTGGACAATGCACGGCTTTTGTTTATGGGCATGAGCGGCTCGGCTTATAACATCGGGCAACTGGCGATCATCGAACGCAACGCCGATTTCAGCGTCGACGCGATCGTGGCCGACATTCTGACCCGCGCCGGTTACGCCGCCGGAGATTTCAACGTTTCGGCGCTCAACGCGGCGACGATCAAAGGCTATGTGCTGTCCGATCCGATGAGCGCGCGTCGAGCGATTGAGCCTTTGCAAGCCTATATCCCGTTTGATTTGATCGAGACGTCTGGACAATTGGTCGCCGTTTTGCGCGGCGGCAATGCTGTCGCTGTCGTTCCTTCAAGCGAATGGCGCGGGGCTTTGGAAGATCGGACACAGCCGCCGCCGTTGCTGATCACGCGCGCGCAGGAAATGGATTTGCCGCGCGAGATTGATATTGATTTTGTCGATCCCGATCGCGGGTTCGAGGTCAACTGCCAGCGCGCGCGGCGCATCGCGACTTCCGCGCGGTCGGTGCAGAAAGTTTCCCTGCCCGTCATTTGCGACAGCGACACGGCCAAGCAGATTGCCGAGACTCGCCTTTATACCGCGTGGGCGGAGCGCGATCTGGTCAAACTCAGCGTCTCGCGCGCGTGGCTGGCGCTTGATCCGTCGGATGTGATCGATCTTGCTAACGGAAATTTGCTTCGCATCGCCTCGGTCACGCAAAGCGGCGGGTTGATGCAGATCGAAGGATTTTACAGCTATGCCGCGAGTTTGAGCAGTTCGGCGGCGGCGGACGGCGGGCAGAGTTCGGCGGCGAACGCGAACGCGCCGGTCGGTTCCGTTTTGTACATGCTGGATTTGCCGTTGTTGCAATCGACGGACGATCAGCCGGGCGTTTATGTCGCGGCGACAGGGCTTGCGGGGTGGAACGGCGCGTCGGTTTTGCGTTCCAGCGACGGGGCGACATATACGTCGATCGGGTCTTTGTCGATTGCGGCCACCGCCGGCATTGCCACGACGGCTTTGGCGAGCGGGTCGGCGTTTTATATGGATAACGCGAACACGGTCACCGTACAGGTAACGCAGGGCGAGCTGGCTAGTTGCAGTTTTATCGATCTGACGAACGGCGCGAATGCCGCGCTTGTGGGCGGCGAGATTATCCAGTTTCAAACCGCGACGTTGATCGGCCCGGGACTATACACGTTGGGCAATTTGCTGCGCGGGCGGCGCGGGACGGAAAACGCTGTCGCTTCGCATGTCGTCGGCGAGGCTTTTGTTGTGCTGCAAGCAGGCGCGGTTGAATTTATTCCCGATATGCTGAGCGACCGCAACAAGACTTATGATTTTCGCGCGCTTAGTTCGGGGCAGAGTTTAGGCGATGCGCAGGATTATGTTTTCACCTATGGCATGAAAACGATTTGCCCGTTTGCGCCCGTGAATATCAAGGGTTCGCGCAGCCTCGGCACAAGCGGCGATTTGACTTTGGTTTGGACGCGCCGCGCGCGGCTGAACGCGGAATGGGTCGATTATATCGACGTGCCCTTGGATGAACCGACAGAGCTTTACGAGGTCGATATTATGAAAGGCGCGACGGTGTTGCGCGCGTTTACAGGATTGGCCTCGCCCACCGTCGTTTATACCGCGGCGATGCAAACGGCGGATTGGAGCGCGAGCGTTCCTTCCTCGTTCACCGTGAATGTGTATCAGGTCAGCGCGCGGTATGGAAACGGGAATGTTGCGACGGCGGTGATTTAGAATTGTCATTGCCGCAAAACCGCCGGTATTCCCCTCCCCTTGAGGGAGGGGTTAGAGCCTGCCCCGTACTTGATACGGGGGGTGGGGGTCGCGAAGCGCATACTGTCGAACGAACAGGAACTTACGCTGCGTTCTTTCTTACTCCCCGCGCCTTCGGCGACCCCCACCCCTAACCCCTCCCTCAAGGGGAGGGGAATACCGCCGGTTTTGCAGCGCGGCTTTTCTTAAACGACACATGTTTTGACAGGAGCAACAATGACCACATCCCCCAATCTTTCCCTGACCTACATTGCTTCGTCGCAGGCTCAGAAGGAAGTGACGCATAATGCGGCGTTGAACGATCTGGATTTTCTCGCCAAGACTTCGGTGATCGATACCACGATCGCGACGCCGCCTGCTTCGCCCAATACCGGCGACGCTTATATCATCGCGGCGTCGCCGACGGGGGCGTGGACGGGGTTTGCGAATTGCGTCGCGGGTTATTACGGCGGGTGGTCGATCAAGACTCCCGTCGCGGGTTGGACGGCGTGGACGCGCGGCGGCAATCGCGTTTTGTATTACACGGGATCGGCTTGGGCGTTGCTGACGACGCCAAAAATCGACGGGACTGTGGTTTGGAATCCCGGGGCGATCGCGACGAGCGCGGGGATGACGTCTTCGGCTTTGACCGTCACGGGGGCTGCGCTGGGCGATTTGGCGATTGTCGCCGCGCCTTACGATTTGCAGGGCGTTCAGGCGACCGCTTACGTCAACGCCGCAAACAGCGCCGTCATTCGCCTGACCAATTTGACCGGAAGCAGCGTGACTCTGGCGTCGGGGACGTGGCGGGTGAGGGTGATTAAGGCGTAACGCTGGGAGCCGGTGTCCCGCACATAGAAAATACGCCTTAACCGATTGTTCGTTTCCCTAGCGTGTAGGTTTCTGACTCGCAGGGCTTCCAGAAGCTCCCGACCTTTTGAAGACTTCTTGCATCTTACGGACATTTTCCAATCGAGGAGAAAGTTCTGTCACGGGAATCTTATGATGAATATCGGCAAGGTCTTTTTCAAAAAAATTAAGTTTTTCGCTAAGCAAGAGGCCATTTGTTTTTTGCTCGAAATAAGCAAAACCGCCTTCTTCGGCAAAGAACTCACCATAAAAGGCTCTAATATATGACCCCGTTTCTCTCGAGAGCGGCATGGCTCGTTCGTGCGCTTCTGCTTCACGCTTGGCGTTTCTCCATGCATCTTTCCATGTTTTTACAAAACTTTTCAAAAATCCCATTTTTCAATCTCCTTAATTAAAGGCAGCCCGACTGCTTCCAGCTCCTTTGTATCATTCGTCTATTTGGATGTCTACGCCGTTTTTACTTTCAAGCCAACTTTCGCCGGAATAACGGGGTTTTTGACGCATCGCTCTGTTGGAGAAACTCATGACTTTTTCTTTCTGCAAAAAACAATTCAATTCAGGGGACACGAAAATGGATGCTGCGCTCGATCATTTTTTAACCCGCCAGATCAATCAGGACGGCGTGGATTTGATTAAGGAGTTCGAGGGGTTGCATCTGACGCCTTATTTATGTCCGGGCAAGATTTGGACGATCGGTTATGGGCATACGCGCACGGTTTGCGCGGGGATGCGGATAACGCAGGCGCAGGCCGAGCAGTTGCTGGACGAGGATTTGAGTTTGTATGAACGCGCGGTGGTGCGGCTGGTCACCGTGCCTTTGTCCGACAATCAGTTTTCGGCTTTGGTGTGTTTCGTTTTCAATGTCGGCGTCGGGAATTTCGAATCTTCGACTTTGCTGAAGTTGCTGAATCGCGGCTGGTACGAACAGGTGCCCGCGCAGCTGATGCGTTGGAACCACGCGGGTGGCGAGGTGTTCGGCGGTCTGGCGCGACGGCGCGCGGCGGAGGGGCGGTTGTGGAACAGGGGGTGAGCGCAAGCCCCTCTCCCCCCTCTTGGGGGGAGAGGGGTTGGGGTGAGGGGCGCGTTGAAGGATTGTTAATACTCTCCGCGTCCCCCCTCACCCTTAACCCTCTCCCCCCAAGAGGGGGAGAGGGAATTTCTCTTGTGCCTTCACGTATCGGGATAGGAGTTGGATATGGACGAGCTTGATCGCGTGATTGAAAAATACGCGGGAACGAATTTCTGCGCATTGGCCGCGCACAAGCAAGCCGAATATATGGGCGCGCTGGCGCGGCGCGGGGCGTCGGACGCTTTGAAGGCGATCGGGCTGAACGATCCGCAGGCGGCGGACGACATTCGCGACATTCGTGACTTGCTGCGCGGCTTGCGCGTGTTGAAGAAAGCCGCGTGGACGACGGCGTTCAGCGGTTTGGGGCGGATTATCGGCTGGATTGTTTTGCTTGCGATTGCGGCTTTGTTCCTGAACGGCAAGAACGCGCGGGATATTGCGGGGTTTTTAGGAGGGTCATGAGAATGAGAAATTTTCTGAAAAAACTTGTCGACTCGGGCGACAGCGAGGTCGAGGCGCATTTGGTTTTGCTGTGCCTTGGGGCTGTGACGCTGATCGGGCTGTCGATCTATCACGTTGTTTGTTTGCAGCACGCGTTCGATCCCGATCCTTACGGGCAGGGGTTGGGGTGCTTGCTGGCGGGGGGCGGCGCGGCCGCGTGGGGACAGGGATTGCAGCGCACGGCGCAAGGCGGAAAGGATAAAGACGATGAATCCGGTCAATAAAATTTTGCTTGGGGTCGGCGCGGTGGTCGCTTTGGCGCTTACGGTTGTTTTTGTCTGGCTGTCGCTGACCAACGCGCATTTGAAGACCGCGTTGGCGGAGGCGAATGCTTCCGGCACGGCGTGCCATTTGGCCAACGACGATTTTGTGGCGAAGATTGCGCAGCAGAATAAAGCCGTCGAACAATTGAAGGCGGAAAGCGCCTTGCGCGAGAAGCGCGCAGAGGCGGCGGCGGAGGCCGCGCAGGAAGTGGCGCGGACTTATTTTGTTGCCGCCGACACATTGCGCAAAGCAAAGCCGCGCGGAGACAGATGCAAGGCGGCGGATGCTGTTTTGAATGCCTATATAGGAGGCGGGAAATGAAACGCGTTTTGGTTTTTCTGGCGCTGGCGGCTTGCGCGCCTGCAGTCCCTGTGTTCAAGCCGGTTACGGTCGAAGTGCCTGTCGTATCGCCGTGTCATACAGCCACGGTGACGCCGCCCGATTTCGCGTTGAGCCATGTGGCGAAAACAGATGACGTTTACGCCAAAACCCGCGCCGCTTTGGTCGAGCTGGATCAACGCAAGGCCTATGAGGCGGAGATGGCGGCGGAGATTAAGGGGTGCGAGTGAGGCTTCTTTTTGGGCTCAGCGGGGATAAGATTTTCGGCTGTTAGCGCAAAATGAGAATGTCACCTTTCTGCAAGTTTAAAATGTCACTTTTCTGTGAAGGAAACAGAAAGGGAACATGCTATGCAAGGTGTACTGGAGATGAGCGAAAAAGAGCGGGGACGGGCGCATGTGATCAGGC
>JARLJD010000177.1 GCA_031291395.1 Alphaproteobacteria bacterium
CTCGCCAATAAAACGCGCAGATTTACCATTGGCATGCCAATGGTAAATCTTTACTCTTTCTTCCGCAGAAAGCTGATTATACTTGGTTCCCATCGCGCAGACACCCTATCATGGTGTTGCACTTGTTGTGTGAACCTGCCGAATCCATCGCGAGCGATAGCGAGCATATGAGTCAAACGGCGCTTCAATCGGAAATGTCGCTGGATTCATGTGCCGCGCAGACGCGCGGCGATGGATTCCCACTTTCGCGGGAATGACGACCGTTTTTACCGAATCGCCTTGCCCTCTCCCTACTCCGCATCCGGCCTTAAACTATAGCCCTCCCCTCGCACGGTGACGAGGTAACGGGGGTTTTTAGCGTCGGCTTCGATCTTGCGGCGCAGTCTTGTGACCTGAACGTCGATCGTGCGGTCGTTGATCGCCTGCCCTGCGGCGCTGCGCTCGGCCAAAGCCTCGCGGTTGATAACCTGTCCGGGGTTGGCAGCCAATGCCTGCATCAATCCCGCTTCCATACCGGTCAATGCCACGATCTCATCCGCCGATTTCAATTCGTTTCGTTCGGGATCGTATGTCCACGCGCCAAGGCGCAAGAGGATTTTGGCTCCGGCCTTGGGTTTTGGCGCGCGGCGCAAAATGGCGTTGATGCGCAAAAGCAATTCGCGCGGCTCGAAAGGCTTCATCAGATAATCATCGGCTCCCGCCTCAAGTCCTTCGATGCGGTCTTCGGTTTCGCCTTTGGCTGTCAGCAGTAAAATCGGTAAAGGCCTTGTGTTCGTGTCTGAGGAGCGCAAAGCCCGCGTCAATTCAAATCCGCTCTCGCCCGGCATCATGACATCCAAAACCATAAGATCGAAAGCGAGGCTTTTCAGCTTGCCGCGCGCGTCTTCAGCGTTTTTCGCCGTCGCCACCACAAACCCCTGCTCACCCAAATACCGCGCCAAAAGCATGCGCAAGCGCGTGTCGTCATCGACGACGAGGATGTGGGGGGCGAGGGCAAGGGACATAGCCGATATCTATTTATGAGTAACTCCGATGAATAACCGTCGTCATCCCCGCGAATGCCGGATCCATCTTTCTTACTTGCTTTCTTATGGCCAAGATGGATCCGCATTCGCGGGGATGACGAAAGAGGACTGATCAATTCTTCCGATCCACTACGAACCGCGCAACCTCTTCCAAATTCTTCGCCCGCCCGTCGAACACCGACAAATGGCCGATTGCTTGTTCGGACAAAAGCACGGCTTGGCTCCGCGCGCGCTCGGCTCCTAAAATAGTCACGAAAGTCGCTTTGCCCGCCACCGCGTCGCGCCCGACCGGCTTGCCGGTTTCGGCTTCGTTGCCTTCGGCGTCGAGCAGATCGTCGATGATCTGGAACGCCAAGCCCAGATCATGCGCATAGGCGCGCAGCGCCCCCATATGCTGCTGCGAAGCCTTGCCCAAAATGGCTCCGGCTTCGGTCGAAACGGCGATCAGCTCGCCGGTTTTCATGCGTTGCAAGCGCGTAATCGCGCCGATATCAAGCTGCGTCGTCTCGGCGATCAGATCGAGCATTTGCCCGCCCACCATGCCGTTCGCACCCGACGCTTTGGCCAAAGCCGAGACAAGGCGGCAACGCACCGCGGGGTCTTCATGCGTGCGCGGATCGGCGAGAATTTCAAACGCGATCGTCAACAAAGCGTCGCCCGCAAGAACCGCTGTCGCTTCGTCATATTGCTTGTGTACCGTCGGCTTGCCGCGGCGCAAATCGGAATTGTCCATCGCCGGTAAATCGTCATGCACAAGGGAATAACAATGCACGCATTCGACCGCCGCCGCAGTGCGCAAGGCGCAAGCGTCGCTGACGCCAAAAATACGCGCCGAGGTCATGACCAAAAACGGGCGCAACCGCTTGCCGCCGTTCAGCGCGCCATAACGCATCGCCTGAAAAAGCTTGTTTTCAGGAAATTCGGACTTGGGCAAAAGGCGTTCCAAAGCATCGACAACGGCGTTGGCGGTCTCGCTCATTGCGGCGGAAAGATTCTGGCTTACAGAAGGCATGGGAAAACAAGGGTTGGGGTTGTCAGGTATTGAAAGGCTTGGCCGAAACAGAACCGTCTGGCCCTACCGTAATCAGCTCGATCTTGGCCTGCGCTTCGCGCAATTTCGTTTCGCAATGCCGTTTGAGCAAAGCGCCGCGTTCATAAGCCTTGACGGCATCGTCAAGCCTCGCCTTGCCGTCTTCAAGCTGCTTGACAAGCTTTTCAAGCTCAAGGAGAGCCTCTTCAAAGCTGAGAGCTGAAATATCCGGCGGCATTTTTACGGTTGATTCTGTCATGGGCGAGGACTTTAAGCTTATACGGGTGGGTTGGGCAAGAGAAGACGGCGCGTTCCAATTTATGTGTTCCCTGTTCGCGTTCAAAAGAACCCAAACAGCGCAACCAATTCTTGCTGCAAATTCCCATTTTGTGAAAGAAAAAATCGTATTTCATAAAACGGCGGCAAAATGAGAAATATGCTTAATTTTAATGTGGATTTATTCTGTGCTGATCTGTAGAGTGCGTCTCAATCTCACCTTTAGCATTCGCATATCCTGTAACGTTGTCCCAGCTAAATAGCTACAAGAAAAATAATGTAGACTATTGTGGTACAGATTAGTAGAATAGTCCCATGATCCGACTCAGCCGCCTCACCGATTACGCTATAGCCCTTTTGTCGCATATGGGACAAAATGGAGAGGGGGAGTTGTGGGCGGCGTCCGACCTTGCCGAGGAATCAGGTCTGCCGATGCCGACCGTCGCCAAGGTCCTCAAACTTCTGGCCAAGAGCAGCCTGATTGCGGCGCAACGCGGTGCAGCGGGGGGGTACAAGCTGTTGCGGAAAACATCCGACATTTCTGTTGCTGAAATTATCGAGGCCATGGACGGCCCCATCGCCATCACCGACTGCGCGGAAAGCGGTTCGCACGAAGGTTGCGCGATCAAGGGCGAATGTCCCATCAGCGGCGGCTGGAACAGAGTCAATCTTGCGCTAAGGCAATCCTTGCAGAATGTATCGCTGGCGGAATTGGGCGCTTCGCCGCTCTTAGCCAAAGAAAATAAAACGCGTCTCGCAACGGTGCAGTAAATGTCATCGGCGCCCAATCTTTGGGCCACGGATCTGGCCGAACAAAAATACAAATACGGCTTCGTCACCGCGATTGAGCAAGACACCGCGCCCGCAGGCGTGAGCGAAGACATCATCCGCTTCATCTCGGCCAAGAAGGGCGAACCGGAATGGTTGCTGGAGTGGCGGCTGAAAGCCTTCCGTCATTGGCAAACAATGACCGAGCCGAGTTGGGCCAAAGTCCATTACCCCAAAATCGATTATCAAAGCGTGTCCTATTACGCCGCGCTCAAACAAAAGAAAAAACCGCAAACGCTGGCCGATGTCGATCCCGAAATTCTAGAAACCTACGCCAAACTCGGCATTCCGCTGCAAGAGCAGGAAATTCTTGCGGGCGTCGAGCATCGCGTAGCGGTCGATGCCGTTTTCGACAGCGTTTCGGTCGCGACCACCTATAAAAAAGAACTCGAATCCCACGGCATAATTTTTTGCCCGATTTCCGAAGCGGTTTTGAGGCACCCCGAACTTGTCCAGAAATATCTCGGCTCCGTCGTTCCGGCGGGAGACAATTTTTTTGCCGCGCTGAATTCTGCCGTTTTTACCGACGGGTCGTTCGTTTATATTCCAAAGGGCGTGCGCTGCCCGATGGAGCTCTCGACCTATTTCCGCATCAACGCCGAGAACACAGGGCAATTTGAACGCACGCTGATTATCGCCGACGAAGGCGCGTCGGTCAGCTATCTGGAAGGCTGCACGGCGCCCAAGCGCGACGAGAACCAGTTGCACGCGGCCGTCGTCGAACTCATCGCGCTCGACGACGCCAAAATCAAATATTCGACGGTGCAAAACTGGTATCCGGGCGACAAGGACGGCAAAGGCGGCATTTATAATTTTGTCACCAAGCGCGGCGCCTGCCGCGGGGCGCGGTCGAAGATTTCGTGGACGCAAGTCGAAACCGGCTCGGCGATCACATGGAAATACCCAAGCTGCATTTTGCAAGGCGACGATTCCGTCGGCGAGTTTTATTCGGTCGCGATCACGAATAATTTCCAGCAAGCCGACACCGGAACCAAGATGATCCATATCGGCAAGAATACGCGCTCGACGATTATATCCAAAGGCATCAGCGCCGGACGGGCGCAAAACACCTATCGCGGATTGGTCAAAATCCTGCGCACGGCCAAAGGAGCGCGGAACAAGACTCAGTGCGACAGTTTGCTCATCGGCGACAAATGCGGCGCGCACACCGTCCCCTACATCGAATCCCGCCAACCCACAGCCCGCGTCGAACACGAAGCCACGACATCGAAAATCGGCGAAGACCAGTTGTTCTACTGCCAGCAACGCGGCCTGAACGCCGAAGAAGCGATGGCACTGATCGTCGGCGGCTTCTGCAAAGAAGTCCTGCAAGAACTCCCAATGGAATTCGCGGTCGAAGCGCAGAAGCTGGTGGGGATTAGTTTGGAGGGAGGGGTGGGATGACTGTCAGCCGGTTTGCAAATGTACGCCGTTTCCTTCAAAATCCCAAAAGCGCCGTCATTCCGGAAAATTTTCTTTCGCGCGCACACATAAGGCGCAGAGTCGCAACCGATGTTTCCGGCGCGAAAGAAAATTTATCCGGAATCCCATTTATTTTTCTTACAGCAAAAAAACCAAATGGGATTCCGGATAAATTTTGCGCCCCAACGGCCAGCACTTACTTACAGAGTCTGTTAAAGCGCAAAATTTTCCGGAATGACAGCGCTTTTCGGATTCTGAAAGAAACTGATAGAAAAGGCATAAATCATGCTCTCAATCCGCAACCTCCACGCCTCCATCTCCAACAAGGAGATCCTGAAAGGCATCGACCTGTCGATCCCCTCCGGCCAAGTGCATGCCGTTATGGGTCCGAACGGCTCCGGCAAAAGCACCCTGTCCTACGTCCTCGCTGGCCGCGCCGGATATGACGTGACCGAGGGCAGCGTCACGTTTAACGACATGGATTTGCTGAAACTTAGCACCGAGGAACGCGCCGCGGCGGGGGTTTTCCTCGCGATGCAATATCCCGTCGAAATCCCGGGCGTCACCAATATGATGTTCCTGAAAACCGCGTTGAACGCGATTCGCAAAGCCCACGGGGAAAGCGAACTCGACGCGATGCAAATGCTGAAACTGCTGCGCTCTAAGGCCAAAGACATCGGCCTGTCCGAAGAAATGCTGAAACGCGCGGTCAATGTCGGCTTTTCCGGCGGCGAGAAAAAACGCAACGAAGTTTTGCAAATGGCGGTTCTGGAGCCGAAACTGTGCATCCTCGACGAAACCGACAGCGGCCTCGACATCGACGCGTTGAAAATCGTCGCCGACGGCGTCAACGCCCTGCGATCCCCCGACCGTTCGATGATCGTCATCACGCATTACCAGCGCCTTCTGGACTACATCGCCCCCGACGCCGTCCACGTTCTAGCGCAAGGCAAAATCCGCAAAAGCGGCGGCGCGGAACTGGCAAGAGAGTTGGAGGAAAAAGGCTACGCGGATTATGGATGCGAGGCGGCATGACGAACGCAGCAAAAAAATTCATCGTCTGGGACTGGAACGGAACGTTGCAAGACGATTTTACAGTTTCACTTGCCGCCACCAACATGAATTTGCAGAACCTTGGCAAGCCGGAAATTGAGGCTGGAACTTATCGCGAATGTTTCGACGTGCCGATTGATAGGCTGTACCGCAATCTCGGCCTTAGCGAGGAGGAGATCACGCATTGCCTTACCTCCATGCAAGATAATTATTTTGAAACTTATGACAAAATGGTTGCCCACGTGGATTTTCGGCCGGGGGCAAGAGAGATTCTGGATTTTACCTCAGCGCAAAGCATCACGCATGTGATCCTGAGCAATCACCTTGTCGAAGCGATTGCCAAGGATTTGCATCGTTTACAAAAACGTGATGCTTTTCATGATATTCTCGCATGGCCAAACCGTGAAACGCAGTTTGCGCATCCAAAAGGCGACTTGCTTGCCGTCTTTATGAAACGCCACGATTTTCGCTCGGAAAACGGCATGATTGTCGGCGATACGCCTGAAGAAGTCAAAATCGCGCGTGCGTTTGGGCTTGTCAGCGTTGCCCTTTCCGACGGATATAATTCGCTGCCCGTTTTGGAAAAAGCCAAACCCGATTACATCATTTCCTCGTTGCAGGATTTGAAACCTATTTTGCAAGAACGAGGGTTTTTGTCATGAACAACATGGAAAGATTCATCGTCTGGGATTGGAACGGGACGTTGATCGAGGACACGCCGCTTTGCGTGGCTTGCTTCAACGCTATTTTGGTTCACGGCGGAAAGAAGCAGATAGATATTCTTCGTTATCAAAACACCTTTGAAGTCCCCATACAGAAATTTTATCTTAAAAACGGTTATTCCGAATCCGAACTCAGCCAAGCCATGGACGCATTCCAGCATATATTCCATGACAGCTATGATCGCGGAATTTTATCCGTCGGTTTCCGTGAAGGTGCGAAAGAAACATTGCAAACGACACATGAACATAATGTCCGGCACATCATTCTCAGCAACCATCTGATTCCTTCGATAGAGAACCATTTGAACCGGATGGATGCCAAACATTTCTTCTGGAGAATCCTTGCCCACGCCAACCGCGAAGCGCAGAAAACATGGAGTTCCAAAGGCGAGCATATAAAAGAATTTATGCGCCATCACGGGCTACGCCCCGAAAACGGATTGATTATCGGCGACACACCCGAAGAAACGCATATCGCGCGGCAAACCGGATTGACAAGCATCGCCATTACAGGAGGATTCGCGACCGAAGAAAGGCTGCACGAAGTAAAACCGGATTATGTAATCGACAGCCTGAACGAGATGCCCTCCATTCTTAGCGCGCGAGGATTCACCACATGACCCTCGCCGCCTTCATCGACCGCAGCCGCAAGGACAAGGAGGATTGGAAATACACCGATCTTAACGCGCTCCTCTTCTCGTCATTCCCGCGAAAGCGGGAATCCATCGCGAGCGATAGCGAGCATAAGAGTCAGCTGCCGTCGAACTATAGCGACTGTTCGGCGGATAACCGCGCCCGCCTCGTCTTCCTCAACGGCGTTTGGCAACCTACACTCTCGCATTTCGCCACTGTCCCCTCTTGTATCCTTATGGGCGATCTGGAATCGGGATACGAACTGACTTTGGGCGAGCAAACCTGCCTCGTCGCGCAGCCGATTGAACTGGTTTTCGTAACCGATAACGACGCGCCGCACGAAATCGATTTGAAGTTTTTCATCGACATTGGCGCAAACGGGCGTCTGACGCTTTTGGAAAACCACCGCGCCTCAAACGCGATCACGACGATCGAAACCGACATTTCCCTGCGCCCTCACGCGAAATTCGTTCACGGCAAGATCGTGCAGGGCGGAGCGCATCTGGCGACGGCCAAAGCGCATGTTGCCACAGGCGGCTATTACAATAATTTTTCGCTGCTGCGCGGCGGCATGCCGATCCGCAACGAAATCGACGTGATATTGGAAGGCGAGGAAGCGCAAGCCGCCCTGAACGGCGTCATGCTGCTGCGCCGCGCCGAACATGCCGACACGACCACGCATCTGCTGCATCAAGCGCCACAGTGCGCCAGCCGACAGGTCTATAAAACCGTCCTCGACGGCAAATCGCGCGGCGTTTTTCAGGGCGAAATAACGGTCGCGCCGGACGCGCAAAAAAGCGACGGCTATCAATTAAGCCGCGCTTTGTTGTTATCCGATCAAGCCGAAATGGACGCCAAGCCGCAACTGGAAATCTTCGCCGACGACGTCAAATGCAGCCACGGCAGCGCCATAGGATGCCTCGATGAAGACGCGCTATTCTATCTGCGCTCGCGCGGTTTGGACGAAGCCTCGGCGCGCGCGCTGCTCATCAAAGCCTTTGTCACAGAAACGCTCGAAGAAATCCAGATTGAGGAATGGCGCGTCCTTTTCCGCCGCGAAATTGAGACGTGGACTGATGCACAGACGGCGCGAGAGAAAAAGTGAATCCGCTTTTGTGAGTCAGAAACGGCGGTGCCGAAGAAGCGGCATAATCCCCTCCCCCTCGCGGGGAGGGTTAGGGAGGGGGGCGTTCCGCAAAAGACCAAGTCTAGGATTATCGGCAATCTCATCGCAAAATGGTTGCTGATCCCCAACCGCCTTTCCCAGTCGCACTCCCCCCTCCCTAACCCTCCCCGCGAGGGGGAGGAGATTCCACCGCTTTCACATTACCGTTATTTTAACCGTCAAACAGAGTCACTTATCCCCTCCCTTCGCCAAAACATACGGCGAACGTGCCGGTTCGATGCAATTCTGTCGAATCGTGAAAAAACCTACGCCGCCGCTTGAAGCTTCGCAGCCAGAACGTCCTGCCGAACCCGCAACGCTTCGCGGTCGCCTTCGGAAGCATCCGCCGCGGCGGAGATTTGGGCGTCGAGGGTTTTGATCTGTTCCTGAATTTCGGCGCGGTTCAAATTGGCAACCGGAATGGCTTCCTCGGCCATAACGGTAAAGCGCGTTTGCGTGACTTCGGCGAAGCCGCCCGCCACGAAAATGCGCTCGGTCACCGTCGTGCCTTCTTCGGCGTAAATCTGGATGACCCCTGCTTTGATCGTCGTGATCATCGGGATATGTCCGGCCAGAACGCCATATTCGCCCTTCTCGCCCGGCACGGTGGCCATGACCACAGGCTTGCTGAACAGCAGCTTTTCCGGCGATACGAGTTCGAAGGTGAAAGTGTCAGCCATTTACGCCGCTTCCTTCATCAGCTTCTGGCCTTTGGCGACGGCTTCCTCAATCGTGCCGACCATATAGAACGCCGCTTCGGGCAGATCGTCATAGTCGCCGTTCACGATGCCTTTGAAGCCGCGAATGGTGTCGTCGATCTTGACGAACACGCCCGGGCTTCCGGTAAAGACTTCGGCGACGTGGAACGGTTGCGAGAGGAAGCGTTGAATTTTGCGCGCGCGGTGAACGACCAGTTTGTCTTCTTCCGACAATTCGTCCATGCCCAGAATGGCGATGATGTCTTGCAGGGATTTATAGGTCTGCAAAACTTTCTGCACGTCGCGGGCGACTTCGTAATGCTCCTTGCCGACGATGCGCGGATCCAAAATGCGGCTGGTCGAATCCAAAGGATCGACGGCGGGATAGATGCCGAGTTCGGCGATCTGGCGCGACAGAACCGTGGTCGCGTCCAAATGCGCGAACGAAGTCGCGGGCGCGGGGTCGGTCAAGTCGTCCGCCGGAACGTAAATCGCCTGCACCGAGGTGATCGAGCCTTTGTTCGTCGTGGTGATGCGTTCCTGCAGCGTGCCCATATCGGTGGCGAGCGTCGGTTGATAGCCGACCGCCGACGGAATGCGTCCCAGCAAGGCCGAGACTTCGGAACCCGCTTGCGTGAAGCGGAAAATGTTATCGACGAAGAACAGAACGTCCTGCCCTTCCTGATCGCGGAAATATTCCGCGAGCGTCAGCCCCGTCAAAGCCACGCGCGAACGCGCGCCGGGCGGCTCGTTCATCTGGCCGTAAACCAAAGCGGCTTTCGATCCCGGGCCGTCGACCTTGATGACGCCGGATTCGATCATTTCGTGGTACAAATCGTTGCCTTCGCGGGTGCGTTCGCCCACGCCCGCGAAAACCGAATAACCGCCGTGCGCCTTGGCGACGTTGTTGATCAGCTCCATAATCAAAACCGTCTTGCCGACGCCCGCGCCGCCGAACAGGCCTGTTTTGCCGC
Organism: Alphaproteobacteria bacterium; assembly: GCA_031291395.1. Taxonomy (GTDB): domain Bacteria; phylum Pseudomonadota; class Alphaproteobacteria; order UBA9219; family UBA9219; genus CAIXLI01. Next base: position 9,827 of record JARLJD010000177.1, read on the forward strand.
CGCGCGAGTAAGGCGCGAGCAAATCGACGACCTTGATCCCCGTGACCAGAATTTGCTGCGCGGTCGATTGCTCGACGAATTCCGGCGCTTCGCGGTGAATGGGAAGCTTCATTTTGGTGGTGACCGGCCCGCGTTCGTCGACGGGTTCGCCGATAACGTTCAAAATGCGCCCCAGCGTTTCGGGGCCGACGGGAACCGTGATAGGAGCGCCGGTATCGGTCACGGCCGCGCCGCGCACCATGCCGTCGGTCGAATCCATCGCGATTGTGCGCACGGTGTTCTCGCCCAAATGCTGCGCGACTTCCAAAACCAGCTTCTTGCCGTCGTTATCGGTGACAAGAGCGTTCAGAATAGCCGGCAACGCCCCGTCGAACTTAACGTCGATAACAGCGCCGGTGATTTGGGTGATGTGGCCTTTGGAGAGGGTGGGCATTGTGGTTGTTCCTCGGTTTACTGGATTAACTTAGGCGCAAGATCAAGTGCTTCCCTGATTGTCTTAGGGCAAGCCTTTGTTAGCGTTCTATACCCCGCGAGCAAAGCATTTGCCAGATCATCAGGATCTTCGGGTTTTGAAAAGGCAAAAATTTTTCTCTCTAATGTTTCTTTACCATGTGGGTTAAAAACCAGAAAAACTTTAAGCTCTAACCAGCTCAGTTCGAGCAAATGGCTATTAACAGCTTCAACAGCGCCTTTTACGACAAGATTTTCATAAACACGTTGTTTATCTTTGGCATAAAATAGGTGGTTAAATTCTTTGGCCGCTACGATATAGGCAGCAACAAGTTCTTCACGCTTGTTTTCGGACACTTTCGATAAGTGATCTTCCCCGTCTTGGGGAACAAGGTTCCAATCAGATTTTTCATTTTTCTTTATCATCACAACGCCTCCGCCCCCGAAATAATCTCAATCAATTCCTTCGTAATATAAGCCTGCCGACTGCGGTTATAATTCAGCGTCAGCTTATTGATCATCTCGCCCGCGTTCCGCGTGGCGTTGTCCATCGCGGTCATGCGCGCCCCCTGCTCGCCCGCCGCGCTTTCCAAAAGCGCGGCGTAAACCGCGACGGCCAACGCGCGAGGCAACAGGGATTCGAGAATGGTTTTTTCGTCCGGTTCGAATTCGTCCACCGGAAGCTCGGCACTATCGTTCGCGGGGGCTTTTTCGATAGGAAAGGGAATCAGCTGCTTGACCGTCACGACCTGCGAAATCGCCGATTTGAACTGGTTATAAACCAACTGGCAAACGTCAAATTTGCCGCCCTCGAACAATTCCATCAGCTTGGCGTTGACGGTATCGGCGTCGGCAAAGGCCAGATGCTTGCGCCCCATGCCTTCGATCGCATGCACAATTTTGGAAGCCTGATCACGGCGCAGCATGTCGCGACCCTTGCGCCCGATGCAAAACAGCGTGACGTTTTTGCCTTCTGATTCGAGCTGGCGAATTTGGCGGCGGGTTTCGCGCACGATCGAGCCGTTGAAAGCCCCGCACAGCCCGCGATCCGAAGTCAGAACCAGCAAAAGAACGTTTTTGTCTTCGCCGGTTCCGGCCAGAAGCTTCGACGTCTCCTCGGAAACACTTTGATTCGAAGCCAAAGACGACAGCATGCGCGCCATACGCGCGGCGTACGGACGAGATGAGACAGCGCTTTCCTGCGCGCGACGCAGCTTGCTGCCCGCGACCATTTTCATGGCCGAGGTGATCTTGCGCGTGGACTTGACGCTGGCGATACGGTTTTTGAGATCTTTGAGGCTTGGCATGGCGGCTTTTTGGCCGATAATGGGGCGGCGGTCAAGAGGAAAAAGCATTCAGAGGGACGCATTCGGCATTCAAGGAAGCATAGTGTATAATGTCTTCATCAAATATCCATTCTCTCCTGAATGCTGCCCCCTGAATGCTGAATACTTCTTCCCCTGAATTCTCTTCCGCCCTGCTCGCCGCTTGCCAAGAAGCCCGGCGCTGGCTTGGCGCGACCGCGCCGAACCCGCCAGTGGGAGCCGCGGCGTTGGATGAAAAAGGCGAAATCATCGCCCTTGCCGCGCATCAAAAAGCCGGAGGCGATCATGCCGAAGCCGCATTATTGAAATTATGCCGCGCGCAAGAGGACTTGCCTCGACTGCATACGCTGTGCGTGACTTTGGAACCGTGCAATCACACGGGCCGCACGCCGCCCTGCACAGAGGCAATCATCGCCGCAGGCGTGCGTCGCGTCGTGATAGGCGCGCGCGATCCCAATCCTTTTGTAACGGGCGGCGGGGTCGAGCGGTTGCGGCAAGCGGGAATCGAGGTCATCGAAAACGTGGAAAACGAAGCCTGCCGCCGTTTAATCCACGCTTTTGCTTTCCACGCCAACACAGGCAGGCCGTTTGTCACCGTCAAACGCGCGTTCGACGCGCAAGGATCGATGATTCCGCCGGTGGGGCAAAAAACATTCACCTCGCCCGAATCGCTGAGTCTCGCGCACCGTTTACGCAAGAAAGCCGATGCGATCCTCACGGGCAGCGGCACGATTCTGGCCGACCATCCAATGTTCACCATACGGCACGTCCCCGATCATCCCGATAAACGCCGAATTCTGGCGATTCTCGACCGGCGCGGCAGAGTTCCAAAAACATATATCGAAAAAGCCGCAGAGCGCGGGTTGGACGTTGTGATTTATCAAAGCCTCGATTCCTGTATCTTCGATCTTGAGAATCGGGGGATTCGGGATGTTTTGGTCGAATCCGGCCCAACTTTAAGCCGATTCGTCTTAGATTCGCCCTTCTGGACGATGAAAGTCGATATTCATCATAATGTTGAAGATCGTATCGAAATCGGATTCAATCAGAACGCCAAAATCACCTTTGATTGCAAGAAGGTAGAGATAGAATCTCTGCTCCCGTTCTAAACTATACTGCGACACGCCATAAATTGTGATTTTTCATAGGAGCGGCTTCCAGCCGCGGCCGCTTGTTTTTACCTCAACAGTCGCGGCTGGAAGCCGCTCCTACGAAAAGGTAATATGTGACGTTGCGAAGTATATTTGGTAAAGAGAGCTAAAAAGAATTGAGAATAAGTCCCTCTTCCTATAGCGCCCTCCACCACTATTTCTACTCCTCAAGCAAAGTCATATATTTCCAAACGTTCCCTAATGATTCCCCTGCCGCCGTAAAAACGCCGGTATTTCCAGCAGATCGTCCGGTTGTTCGGCCGACATGACGGGACGGTCAGAGGGATGAATGTCCGGATGCGCCTGATTGGACAGGATTTCATCGGGCAACTGCGCTTCCTGACTTTCGTCTTCGTGCTGATGCGACGACGGGCGCACGAGGCCGAATCCTGTTATGCGCGTGAACAGGGATTCGGTGCGGCGCTGGCGGCGCTGTTCCGAAGCGGGTTGCTCTGCGGCGGTTTGCGCCGACAATTGAGTCATACGCATATCAATAGGCGTCATCGGCGAGGCGGGACGCGAACTGCGATTTGAAATCGGCGCGCTTTTCCTTGCTGCGGGAGGCTCGACGGGCTGATAAGCTTGTGGCGCAGTAACGGGAAGCTCGGCCTCGCGCGTTTCCTCTTGCGCGACGATCGGAGTTTCTTCCTCCACCGCAGTTTCCTCCGGCGCGGCAGCGCGAGCCTTCGTTTCCTCTTCCTGCTTGATCGCATCAATCGGCACTACGTGCGGAACGGTCGTCGTGGGCGGGGTCACCGCTTGCGGCATCGTAAAATAATGGGTTTGCGAGCTAACCTGCGGCGTAACCACCTGCTGCGCAGGCGCTTGGGGGCGCAAGACGGGCTGCGCATAAGCCGTCTGCGTTTGCGGCTTGGCGGCAACCGCGCGGGTCTGAACAGCAGCAGCCAGTGCGCCTGCAGAAGTTGCGGTCGAAATACGCGGGGGCGCTGACGCCGCGTCGATTCCGGTGGCGATGACAGAAACGCGAATTTTTCCATCCAGCCCCTCGCCCAAAGTCGAGCCGACCTTGATCTGCGCTTCGGGATCGACTTCCTCGCGGATACGATTGGCGGCCTGATCGACTTCAAACAAAGTCATATCCAGCCCGCCGGTGATGTTGATCAAAACGCCGCGCGCGCCTTTCATCGACACGTCGTCGAGCAGCGGATTTGAAATCGCAGCCTCAGCCGCGCGAATGGCTCGGTTATCGCCGTCGGATTCGCCCGTGCCCATCATCGCCTTGCCCATTTCGCCCATAACGGTTTTGACGTCGGCGAAATCGAGATTCATAAAGCCCGGCATGACCATCAGATCGGTAATGCCGCGCACGCCGCAATGTAAAACTTCGTCGGCAAGCCGGAAAGCCTCGGCGAACGTCGTGCGTTCATTAGCGATACGGAAAAGATTCTGGTTGGGAATGACGATCAACGTATCGACATATTGCTGCAATTCGGCAAGCCCCGCTTCGGCTTGGCGCATGCGCGAGTTGCCTTCGAAGTGGAACGGCTTGGTAACGACGCCGACCGTCAGAATGCCGGAATCGCGCGCGGCGCGGGCAATAACGGGCGCAGCGCCTGTCCCCGTGCCGCCCCCCATGCCCGCCGTCACAAAAAGCATGTCCGAACCTTCAAGACTCGCCATAATGTCGTTTATTTGTTCTTCGGCGGCGGCGCGTCCCACATCGGCTTTCGAACCTGCGCCAAGCCCGCGCGACAGATTCACGCCTAGCTGGATCTTGCGCCCCGCCAGCGACAGCGCCAGCGCTTGCGAGTCGGTATTGGCCGCGATGAAATCGCAGCCTTCCAGCTGGCACCGGATCATGTTGTTGATCGCGTTGCCGCCCGCGCCGCCAACGCCGATAACAGTCAGGCGAGGACGCAGATTGTGTTCGGGATCGGCCATCGACAAATCAAGCATGAAAAACCTCCGGAAGGGAAACGCGGGGAAGGGGCAGAAGAATCGCCCGCCACTATGAATCATTTCCTTCGATTCGCGCAAGAGAAACCTGCGACAAGAATCAGAAATTTCAGGGATTTAGGCGGTTTGGGTCGAGAAAAAAACGATAAAGAAAAAGCAATGCAGGGGGTTAGGAGGCGAAGTGAAAGTGATTTGTGAATCAGAAGATGTGATGAGAAAAACATCCGTTCGTCAAATCGGTTTTATCGCCTGTTGGCCTTGTTGAATAACAGTCCTTTCTTTTTCGCGCGACCTATTGCTAAAGTGATGAGCTTTCCGATAGCCAATAGATACGGAGCAGCACGCTATGAGACTATGCTATGGAATCCCATTTTCTTTCTTTGCCACAAGATGAAGTTTACATCCCGCCCTCCCTTCCCCCGTCTCGTCATCGCCACCCATAATGCCGGGAAACTGCGCGAATTTGCGGATTTGCTACAGCCTTATGTTACGGAAATCACCTCTGCCGGAGAATTGGGGCTACCCTCGCCCGTCGAGTCCGGCACTACTTTTGCCGAGAACGCAATTCTGAAAGCCAAAGCCGCAGCACAAGCCACCGGTAGCCTCGCTCTGGCCGATGACAGCGGCTTATGCATCACAGCATTAGGCGGCAAGCCGGGGATTTATTCGGCGCGGTGGGTAAAACCTGACATAGCTACGGCGATGCAGCGCATTCAGGACGAATTGGGCGATGCCCCCGACCGTACGGCTTATTTTATCTGCGTTCTGGCGCTTTATTGGCCTGACGGGCGCTTTGAAACGCTCGAAGGCCGCGTCAACGGCACGATAGCCCCCGCGCCGCGCGGCACAAATGGCCACGGCTACGACCCGATCTTTGTGCCGGACGGATACACCGTCACTTTCGCCGAAATGCATGACGAGGAAAAAAACGCAATCAGCCATAGGGGCGTGGCGATACGAGCGCTGATTGAGAGAATGGGGAGCGGAATAAAGAAGGCATGATAAAAATGCGCCCCAGCTGCGTGTCCCCACCCCGCATCAGCCAGTCCTCGACGACAATTGAGTCCGTGTGTGAAGATGGACAGGCCAACAATTGGGGAGTAAAAGCTGGCTTTAATAGTTAAGAACAGTGTTTTGCAAAAAAACAAAATGCCGTTTTATTGTCTCTTTAAGCTATCATCTCCACTTTTTGAAAAAAGCTATTGATTTTGATTATTACTTCCAATCTATAATGCGAAAATGCAAAGCGATCATTTAGGGAATTTCACATGGAATGGGATATTAAAGAACACAATTGTGATGGCATTAATCTGACAACGATGCGCGCAACCGGCTTGTCTTCCGTTTCGGCTATAGTCCAAATAGGGGCGGGAGCGCTGCAAGAACATCCCCATCATAAGCGTGGCAGCTTTCATCTTTTCGAACATGTTCCACTTGAAGGAACCCTCCATTTTCCCGGTCCGATTCACCCTCATGCAGATGAGATAAATGCCTACGTAGGAGCCGGAACGAGTTATGAAAGCACGAACTTCGAGATGACAACGCCTCTGCCGAATTGGCGGTCAGGCTTAAATCTTTTGACAGACATCGTTCTGAATCCAACGCTGAATGCGCAGGTTGTCATCGATGAATGTCGAACCATTGCCAACGAAGTTCGAGAATTGCCTTTTTCATTCCCGCTAGAAAGCGTGCATATTCGCAAGGCAAAGGCTTTAGTTGGAAACGACCCGCGCATTGAAGCCATTTTGGGGACAAGAGAAGATATTCTCTCAATAAGAAGGGAAGACCTTCTTCAGATCCGCGACGCCTTCTATGTTCGAGAAAACTGCAGGATCGTCGTGAAGGGCGATTTGCCGCACGATGAAATGCGATCCGTTGTTTCAGAGATGTTTTCGCCTATGCCTCACGGAAAGCCCGCGCAGAAGGTAAGGCTTTCCTTTTGCAGCGGTTACAATTTACTCCCCATGCCCTTCTTTGAAAACGTTAAAAACCACATAGCTTTTCCTATGGAATCCGGCATTTATGAACCGCAAGTTAACGCTTTGCTGTGGATATTGGGGCGTTATTTTACCTACCCCTCATCGCCGGTGATGCAAGACATGCGGGATCACCATAAACTTGTATACGGCACCTACGAAAGCTCCAGACAAACACCAAGCTTGGGTTACTTTGAAATAGGGTACATTTCCGCGCCGGAAGAAGCCGAGGCTTACACGTCAAAAATGATTCAACATTTGATTAATCTCACACAAGGAACAGCAGGAAAGAAGTTGTTCGATACTGTAAAAGCGGCGGCAGTGCGCGACCACATGGCTACTGCTTCTACGAAAAAGCATCCCTTACTTGAAGGCGTACTCAATATGTATAACATTTGTGGTCGCTTGGTTAGCCCTGAAGAAGAGATTGAGTCCCTGAAGAAGCTAACATATGGAAATTTGGTCGATTTCGCCCGAAAAACTTTTTCCGGCGCTCCCGCCTTTTTCGCGTTTGGCACAACAGATGGAATTTTTCCTGAACAGCGTTTTTGGGACATGGTCGAACCTTTGACGGCCTGCGCATCGTCTTATTGCCGCGAGGCTAAAGTTAACACGCTTCAGATGTAGGGGAAAAAATCATTTGCATTCCCTCCCCTTCATGGTCTATAAGCCCTCTGCCTTAGCGATAAGGCACAACCTGTCCGAGACTGCGGGCGCTTCCTTGGAAGCTTAAAACGGCCAGCAATAGACGGGACAAGACATCTTCGGCGCTTGCGGTTTGCCGCCTTTTGCGCTCTTTGTCTTTCTCCTCTTAATCTCCGGACAGAACAAAATTTATCGCCGCGTATACGCGCGGCGTTTGCTTGAACTGCCGCTTGTGCGGCTGACATGAAGGAGCGACTTATGACCGAACATCACAGCCCGAACCGTCTGGCAAAGGAACAGTTGACCGCCGAAATCAAAGCCGATCTTGAACCGTCGGAGTTGATCGTCGTCAATCATCAGCTCGGCCTCAACGCCGACCAGACCCGCGCGTTGCGCGTCGCGATGCGCAAGGAAGGCGTCGAGCTGAAAGTCGCCAAGAACAAGCTAGTCAAGCATGTCGTCGAAGGCACCAAATTCGCCGCTTTGGACAAATTCCTGACCGGCCCGACCGTTCTGGCTTATTCCAAAGACCCCGTGGCCGCTGCCCGCGTTTCGGTGGAATACGCTAAGAAGAACAACAAGTTCAAGATCGTCGGCGGCGTCATGGGCGACAAGGTTATGGAGGAAGCCCAGATCAGAATGCTGGCCTCCCTGCCGTCGCTCGATCAACTGCGCGCCACGCTCATCGGCTTGCTGCAAGCGCCTGCGACCAAAATCGCTGGCGTTCTGCAAGCGCCAGCCGGTCAATTGGCTCGCGTTTTGTCGGCGCGCAGCCGTCAGGAAGCGTAACAGGTTTTTCCTCATCCCCTGCCCTTTTGGACAGAAGATGGGGAGAAAGTTTTAGTTCAACACCCAACATAAGTTTAACAAAGGAGAGCGTAACATGTCGAAGCTTGAGAAACTGGTTGAAGAATTGTCCACCCTGTCGGTTCTGGAAGCCGCCGAACTGTCGAAGCTGCTGGAAGAAAAGTGGGGCGTCAGCGCCGCCGCTCCGGTCGCCGTCGCAGCCGTCGCTGGTGCCGCCGCCGCAGCGCCCGCCGAAGAAAAGACCGAATTCACGGTCGTTCTGACCAAGGCTGGCGACAAGAAGATCGAAGTCATTAAGGAAGTCCGCGCGATCACCGGCCTCGGCCTCAAGGAAGCCAAGGATCTGGTCGAAGGCGCGCCCAAGACCGTCAAGGAAGGCGCCAGCAAGGCCGACGCCGAGAAGTTCAAGAAAGCTTTGGAAGCAGCCGGTGCTGCCGTCGAGCTTAAGTAAGCCAAAAGCGAAAAAGGCGGGGATTTTCCCCGCCTTTTTTGTGTTCCGTCTCGTCCCCTCGCCGTCGTGGCAAAGGAGTCGTTTTTCTGATATAAGAATCAGATTAACAAACCAGCAAGCCTTATGAACGAACAGGAAAAACTTCAGGATCTTCTGGCACAGCTTAAAGCTGAACATCGCGGCCTTGACGACGCGATCGGTGCGCTTTCGGATCGCGCGGTGCCGGATATGATCCAGATTCAACGCCTGAAAAAACGCAAACTCGTCCTGCGCGACGAAATCACGCGCGTCGAGAGCAAGTTGTTACCGGACATTATCGCGTAAGAAGGCCTTGCGCCACCGGCGCAAAAATAGGGGAAGCAGTCGACATATTTTTTTTTGCAATCCCCGCCGTGCAATGCTTGAAAAGAGCGGTAAAATTACACAGCGTTCGTTACGCATACTCTCGCCACATTGCCTCAGTTTCTTACGATTATGCCGATAAACTTAATTAATTTCTGACGAATAGATTCGTTATAGAACTCATAACCAGATCCGAAATCCTTTTTTTCGAGTTGCGCAACGAATGTAAATGGACCTTTGCTTTTCCAAATCTCTCGTATGCGCACCTTACACTCACTTGGGTTGTATCCTTTCAATAATGAGAAAGCATACCAAAAGCAGGCCTCTTCACATTGCCCATAAAGATCGCTTTGTTTTGCCTTTTCAAAGACCAATCTTCCGCGTTTTTTGTACCTTATCAGGCATACGATACCTATAAAAGCATATAAAACGGACAACAAAATCAATACGCGATCGTCTACATCAATCATGTTGACGATCCACATTCAATCCTCCTGCATTCGTTTGTCCCGACAATACAAAGCGATCTTACTTCGCCACGCTCGTCATTTTCTGCGCCGCCTCTTTCAACCCGACCGCAAGATCTTCATTGTCGCGGAAAGTATACGCGCCATAACTGACCCTGACATCCAGCTTGCACCCCTGAATTTCCGCGACGGTTTTCTGCAATTGCGCCGCCAGAACCTCCGCCTTGCGCCAAGCAAGGTCATTGTCGCAATGCATCAAAAGAACGCCGAATTCGCCCCCTGCCAATCGCCCTATGATGTCCGAACTGCGCACGCTGCGCGACAGCGTCGCGCAAATTTCGCGCAAGGCGGCGTCGGCGACCGCGCGCCCGAAACGCGCCGCCCTTTCGTCCAGATGTTCAAAATCAAAATACAAAACGCTCGACATGCCGCCATAACGCTCATCAAACGCCAGCATGCGCGCGACTTCGCGGTTGAAATCAAGGCGATTAAGGATAGAGGGTTCGATGTCGGTTTGCTGCTGTTCAAACAGTCTTATTTTTTTCTGCATTTCCTGATTTTTTGCTTGCGCCGACGCCAGCTCGCCACGCAGCGCAGTCCACGCGCGGCGCTGCTCAGCGGAAAGAGGCGCATCAGCCAGCCAGTCAACGGAAAGATCGAATTCATGGGACATTGGAGCCCTCGCAACGCTTGATCGGGAAAGATGGGACAACATTCTATCATTTTAGTGAAAAACAGGTTAAGAAAGTGGCTTCCCCCCTGCTTTATAAAAGGAATCGCCTCATGGCGCGCAAAACCGCAAAAACACCCCCTCCCCCTATCGTCGGCGTCGTTATGGGCAGCCAGTCGGACTGGGAGATCATGCAAAATGCAGCCAAAACCCTGTCCGATTTCGGGGTTCCTTTCGAGGTCGGCATCGTCTCCGCCCACCGCACGCCCGAACGGCTGGTCGCTTATGGAACATCGGCAGCCTCGCGCGGCCTGAAAACGATCATAGCCGGAGCCGGAGGCGCGGCTCACCTGCCGGGGATGCTGGCGGCACTAACGACAGTGCCGGTTCTGGGCGTTCCCGTGCCAAGCAAAGCTCTGGACGGCCTCGACAGCCTGTTATCGATCGCGCAAATGCCGGCAGGCATACCAGTAGGCACGCTCGCGATCGGCAAAGCCGGAGCCACCAACGCCGCCCTTCTAGCGGTCTCCATCCTCGGGCTAAGCGACGAGAAGCTAGCGGAAAAATTCGCCAAATGGCGAGCGAAACAAACGGCGAAGGTCGCGAAAAGGCCGGGCAAGGTGCGGATTCCGATCGTTCCGGCCACCTATTCCAATCATTATCCGGCCACCGTTCCGACAGTTATCCGGTCACAAAACCGGAGTTGAAGGCGGCTATTGGATGGCAGTTTCCCGCTAGGTCTGTTCTTCTTGTCGCATAA